>CAYYKK010000329.1:0-8247 GCA_964467935.1 uncultured Polyangiaceae bacterium | reverse complement strand
GAGCAGGGGCGCCTCGGGGAGCTTGTCGAGGTCCATGTCGACGTGCTCTTCGGTCGTCAGCACGCGCGCGTGCACGCTCGTCGACATCACGCGCGCGTCGTCCGCCGCCTGCGCGATGATGGACTCGAGCGCCGCCTGGATCGCGTGCGGCGTCATGACGTCGAGCCGCCCGACGATCCGCAGGATCAGCGTGTCGGCGCGCACGGCGTAGCGCGCCGCCGATCGGGTGCCGCCCGACAGCTCGAGCGCGAGCCGCATCGCGCCGACGTACTGCGTCTCGGGGAGCCGCGCGACCGGGGTCTCGAGCACGATCTGATCCTGGCGCGGCCGCACGCGGATGATCGCGGAGAGCCCGCCGATCACGGCGACGAAAGCGGGCCCCTCGGGCAGCGCGATGTTCTTGATGCCCTGCGCCCCGAGCGCGGCGAGGCAGTGCGAGACGACGCGCCCGTGCTCGCCCCTCGACCACGCCTCGTGCGCCCACTCGAGCTCGGGCTTGCCCGCTTCGGTCCCGAAGCGAGGGAGGTTTCCGTCTCCGTCGGCGAGAGGAAACGCCTCTTGGCTGCCGCCGCACACGGCGCAGGAGGGCCCGGTGAGGGGTACGCCACAGCTCGTGCAGTGACCTTCGATGCTCGTCATCTCAAACCGCCCCAGGGTAGGCGGCGACGGGGGAGGGCGGAAGGGCTCTTCGCATGGCGGTCACAGAAACGCGTTGACGCTCGCCTTGGCACGTCCCGCCTGCACGCCCCGCCGAAGGCTGAGGGCGAAGAGGCCGGCGAGCGTCACCGTGGCGGCCAGCGTCACGAGGCTGACCATGAGCTCGACCGTGGGCACCGGAGGATAGAGCGCTTCGACCGCCGTGAGCGCGAGGCAGGTCGCCGCGAACGGCAGCACGTACCGCGCGGCGAGCGAGATCACGACCTCGGCGCGGATCTTCGGGAGCGCGGCGCGCACGGCGACCACGAGGCCGACGAGCGCCCAGCTCTTGGCGAGGAAGAGCAACGTCCCGAGCACCTGAAGCGAGCCGCTCACTTCGTGCTCCTGCGCAGACACGCCGGGCACGTACCAGCCGCCGAGGAAGAGCGCGCTCGCCACGCCGCACATCAGAAACACGTTCGACCACTCGGCGAAGAAGAACGCCGCGCGTCGGAACGAGACGATCGCGGCGACACGCGGCGAGTCGATCGCCGAGAGCTCGGCTGGCGCGGCGAGCGAGCCGGGGGCGCGCGAGGGGCTGCCCCGCCCCTCGACGAGCACCGTCGCGAAGAAGAGCGCGAAGAGCAGGAAGAGCTGCGGCGTCTTCACCGAAAGCCACGTCCACGGCCAGCTGCCGCACTCGGCGAGACCGCCGCCGGTGCCCACCTGGGCGAGCGTGATGTCGCGCAAGCGCAGCGAGCCGGTCACCAAGACCACGGCCGCGATCGAGAGCGCGGCGGGCAGCTCGCAAGCGAGGACGCGCAGCGCCGCCCTGAGCCCCGTCAGCGGCGACCACGCGCGCTCCGCATCCCACCCGCCCGTCACGAGCGCGACGGTGACGAGCGACGTCAGCGAGAGGAGGTAGAGGATGCCGACGTCGAGCTCCGCGCGGTGCCGCAGCTCGACGATCGGAATGAGCGCGAACGTGACCGAGACGCCGACGAACACGATCCACGGCGCGAGCGTCGTGAGGGTACCGGCGCTCTCGCTTCTCCCACCGACGACCGAGCGGACGAAGGCACCGAGCCGCGACGGCAGGCTCCCCCCGTCGCGTCGATGTCGCGAGAGCCCACGCTCGAGCCTGCGCTCGAGCCACGCGAGCAGGCGCGCGGGCGAGGTCCCGAGCAGCAAGAGCACGACGGCGAGCGTCCCGAGGACGACGACCGCTCCGAGCAGATCGCGCGTCGCGTCGCTCCGATAACCTTCGATGTCGACTGTGCGATCGAGCCGCTCGTCACCGCGCGCGATCTCCACGATCGGCGCCCGCTCCACGCCGCTCGGGACGACGTCCCCGGGGCCGAGCACGTGCACACCCTCGAAGCCGACGATGCGATCTTGCTCCGTGATCCCCGCGCGCGCGGCGGGGCTCCCCTCGCGCACCGCCACGACGACGACGCCCCTGCCCGGCTCGCTCGCGCCGAGCTCGACGCCGAGGAAGTCGAGCGCCGCGGATGACTCGCGCTGGCGATCTTCTTCGACCGAGCGCCGGGGCGTGTGCGGCACGAAGTCCATCGTCGTCTCTCCCTTGAGCGATCCGACGACGGGCGTCGCCGACGCGACGCTCGGCAGCGCCACCTCGATGGTGCCGTGGAACGTCGTGTGGACCGCGTCGGCCCCCTTGCCGGTGAAGCGCTCGGCGAGCGAGTCGCCGAGGACGAAGCTCACGCGATCGGGGCTCACCTGCGCGCCGTCGATCTCGATCACCTGGTCGGCGAGCGGCGCGCGGCCGGGCCTCGCGAGCGTGCCGCGGAACGTGACGCGCGCCTCGTGCACCTCCCCCGAGGGCAGCTCGAGCCCGAGCACGTCGACCCGATCTCCGACGTCGACCTCGCTCGGCGTGACCTCCGTCAGGGTGAGAAGCTCGGGGGTCGCACGCCGGCCGCACCCCGCCGAGAGCGACAGCGCGACGCAAGCGAGCGCCCACAGGCCGCGGAGCGGCCGCGGCGAAGCGCAGAGAGGCCCCGAGGACCATACGACCATGTCGACCCTTTACCGTGGGCCCCGAACGCCGGCTAAATAGCTGGCAAAAGACAGGTTATCGCTTGCACTGGTGGCTTTCGGGGTGCGACATTTTGAGGAGAGAGCGCGAGAGCACGTATGGAGCCATCGAAAGAAGCTTCCAAGGATTCCGGGGAGAAGCCGCGGCGCGTCATCAAGCGCTATTCGAACCGCAAGCTCTACGACACGCGCGACAGTCGCTACGTCACGCTCCAGCAGATCGGAGAGATGGTCCGCGCCGGCGAAGAGGTGCAGATCATCGACAACAAGACCAAAGAGGACAAAACCGAGGTCACCCTCGCGCTCATCCTCTCCGAGGACTTGAAGTCGCAGCCCCGGAGCGTCCCGCTCGGCGCCCTCCGCGATCTCATCCAAGAGCGAGGCGGCCGGCTGCTCACCTCCCTGCGCGAAGGTCCGATCGGGCGGCTCATCCCTGGCGGCCCCCCAGGCGCCGAGGGGACCACGCCCGTGGCGGCGGCGCCGGAGCCCCCCGTCGAGGAGAAGAAGGAACCCGCCCCGGACCCCGAGAAGCTCGCGGACGGCAAGCTCGCGGACGCCAAGGCGGCGGAGAAGTCCAAGGGCCGGCTGAGTGAGCTGATGGAGAGCTCGCTCAGCACCATCGAGGATCGGATCAGCGCCATCCTGCCGAGCCTCAAGGCGTGGAGCGAGCTCGAGAACGAGGTGAAGCGGCTCGGGCAGCGGGTCGAAGAGCTCGAGGCGGCGCTCGGGGCCAAGGGCGGCGCTGCGCAAAAGGAACCTGGACAAAAGTCCGGTGGAGCGGGCGCTTCGGGCGCGGGGACGAACGACAGATTGGCAAAGTGATTCGAGCCCTTTCGCCGCCAGGAATGATGTCTAGCCTGGGCGGTTAGAGGCAGTGATGGCGTTCTTTTTCTCCAAAAAACCGGGGTCCATCGAGCAGGACCTCCAAGGGGCCGCTCCCGGACCGCTCTCGAGCGGTGCCTCGGCCGACCCCGCCAGCGCCCGCGTTCCGAGCCGGAGCGCGAGCCCCGTCGACTCGTTCTCCGTCGAGATGCTCGCTCACCTCGACACGCTCTACAGCGTCGCGTCGAGGATGACGCGGTCGACGACCGAGGCCGAGGACCTGGTGCAGGACACCATCGTGAAGGCGATGCGCGCGAAGGATCAGTTCGAGCCGGGGACGAACCTCAAGGCTTGGCTCCTGCGCATCCAGACGAACACCTTCATCAACCGCTACCGACGCGGCGGCATGGAGCGGGATCTCTTCGAGGGCCCCGACGCCGATCCGCTCGCGGACGGCTGGGTCGGCGCGAGCACGATGCGCTCGATGCGCGACGCCGAGACGCAGGCGCTGAAGCCCCTCATCGAGGCCGAGCTGACGCGAGCCCTGGACGAGCTGCCCGAAGACTTTCGGCTGGCGGTGGTGCTCTCGGACATCGAGGAGCTCTCCTACAAGGAGATCGCCGAGGTGATGGGCTGCCCGATCGGGACGGTGATGTCGCGGCTGCACCGTGGGCGTAAGCTGCTCCAGACCAAGCTTCGCGACCACGCCATCCTCCTCGGCATCGTCTCGGAGGAAGAGACCAAGCCCGAGAGCATTCGCCCCCCGACGGACCTCAACGAGTACCGGAGCAAGCGGCGCGCCGTATGAACGCGATCAAGACAGACGATCCCAGCTGTCGAGTCTCTCGCTCCGTGAACCTCTACGCGGACGGCGAGCTCGAGCCGAACCGCGCCGTCGAGGTCGAGATGCACCTCGCGGTGTGCGAGAGCTGTCGCGACGAGCTCGAGGCGATCCGGGCGGTGCGCAAGAGCCTGCGCCGCTCCACGGTGCGCCACGTGCCGAAGAGCTTCGAGGAGCGGATGCGTCTGCTCGTCGAGCAGACGTCCGAGCGCAAGATCGAGAAGACGGCTTTGGCGAGCGACGAGTCGACGCGAGGGGATGCGCGAGCGACGCGAGCAGAGGTTCTCCCGGAGGTCGTTCGTGGCGAGGGGACCGAGACGGACGAGGCGGCCGTCTCCGCCGTGCCTTCTCAGCTGACGACGACGGACCACGGTGAGCCGCGGCGGGGGCGCACGCGCAGCCGCTTCGGGCGCTTCCGGATGTCGTGGGGCACGGCCATGGCGATGGCAGCAGCAGCGAGTTTCGTGGTCGCGTTCTTCGCGACGCGATCGCAGCGAGCGGACGGCGTCGCGCGCCTGCCGACGCTGAAGGCGAGCTCGCTCATCACCCCGCTCGTGGTCGCTTCGGCGAACGGCAACGACGACCACGCCTCCTTCGATCAGCTCATCGAGCGGCTCGTCACGCTGCACGCGCACCCGGTGCCGCCGGAGACGAGCAACTTCGACGAGGCGGTGGATCGCTTCAACGGCACCCTCGGTGTCGGGCTCGACCGTCGCACGCTCCGTCAACCCTTCGGCGCGAACTTCAGCGGCGCGCGCATGCACGTCATCGAGTTCCGCGATCCGGACATCGAGCCGACGGCGGAGCTTCGCTACGTCATGCAGGGTCACCGCATCACGATCTACGTGTTCGATCCGCGACGCGTTCCGATGCGCCTCACGCACCTCTCTCGGCGCGTCGTTCGTTCGGCGCCCGTCTACGTGGGACGCGTGCGTGGCTTCTCGGTGGCCGCCGCGGAGAACAGCGGCGTCGGCTACGCGATGGCCTCGGATCTCGACGCGGACAAGAGCGCCCAGCTCGTCGCCCAGATCCGTTGAGCCCACGACGGGCGCAGCGCCGAACGGGCTCTCGGGGGCGATCCCGTCGGGTCGAGTGAGGAGCGCCGCTCCAACCGAGTGAGCGCCGCTCCAACGCGTTGGAGTTCCTCCAACGGAGTGGAGTTCGCCCCCCAAGCGCCTCGACAAGCCCTACGACGGCACGACGCGCCCTCGAGGCGCGCCCGACAACCCACGCGGAAGAGGCACTGCCATGGCATTCACGCTCCCCGAGCTCCCCTACACCAAGGACGCGCTCGCCCCCCACATCTCGGCCGAGACGCTCGAGTTCCACCACGGCAAGCACCACAACGCTTACGTGACCAAGCTCAACGAGCTCGTCGGCGCCGACGCGTCGCTCGCCGGCAAGAGCCTCGAGGATCTCGTGCGCACGACCTCCGGCGGCGTGTTCAACCAGGCCGCGCAGGTGTGGAACCACACGTTCTACTGGCACAGCATGAAGCCCAAGGGCGGCGGCGAGCCGACGGGCGCGGTGCTCGAGGCGATCAACAAGTCGTTCGGGTCGGTCAGCGACTTCAAGACGAAGTTCAGCGCGGCGGCCGCCGGCCAGTTCGGCTCGGGCTGGGCTTGGCTCGTCAAGGACGGCTCGAACCTCGCGATCACGACCACGAGCAACGCGGGCTGCCCCCTCACCGAGAACAAGACCCCGCTCCTCACGTGCGACGTGTGGGAGCACGCCTATTACATCGACTACCGCAACGCGCGGCCGAAGTACGTCGAGTCGTGGTGGAACCTCGTCAACTGGGACTTCGTCGCGAAGAACCTCGCGGGCTGATTTCGCGCGCCCGAGGCCGAGCCCTCGTCACCCGACCAGGGAGGCGGGGGCTTCGCGTTTCGAAGGGAGCGCGGGTCGCCCCTTTCGCTTGCGGGCCCAGTCGTAGACACGCACCGCGAGGAGGGTGGCGAGCACCGCGCCATGCACGAGCGGCACCGTGACGTCCTCCTTCTGCTTCATCGTGTAGTGCACGATCGCGAGGACGCCGACGAGGTAGACGAGCTTGTGCAGCCGCTGCCAGCGCTTCGCGCCGAGGCGCTGCAGCATGCGCTTCGTCGAGGTGAGCGCGAGCGGGACCAGGAGCGTGAAGGCTGCCATGCCGATCGCGATGAACGGGTGCTTCACGACGTCGGCGGCGATGTCGGCGAAGCTCCAGCGCCGATCGAGCCCCACGTAGACCAAGAGGTGGAGCGACGCATACGTGAAGGCGAGCAAGCCGAGCGACTTGCGCACGCGGATGGGCCAGGCCCAGCCGAAGAGGATGCGCGCCGGTGTGCACGCGAGCGAAGCGAGGAGCGTCTTGACCGCGAGCTCGCCGCAGCCGTTCAGGCCTTCGCTGATCGGGTTCGGACCGAGATCGCCCGAGAGCCCGCGCGCGAGGAGGAGCGCGCCGGGCAAGAGGCCGCCCACGTAGAGCGCCGCGGGGAGCCACGACAGATCGGAGCCCTTCGCGCGGCTCAGAAGTACCTCGCGAGGTCCATGCCGGAATAGAGGCTCGCGACCTCGCTCGCGTAGCCGTTGAAAGGGAGCGTCGGGCGGCGGTCCGACTCGCCGATGCGCCGCTCGGACGCTTGGCTCCAGCGCGGGTGATCGACCGAGGGGTTCACGTTCGCGAAGAAGCCGTACTCGCGCGGCGCGGTGTCGCTCCAGGTCGTCTTCGGTTGCTCGCGCGTGAGCGCGACGTGCACGATCGACTTGATGCCCTTGAAGCCGTATTTCCACGGCACGACGAGGCGCAGCGGCGCGCCGTTCTGGTTCGGGAGCGACTTGCCGTAGAGGCCGACGGCGAGGAGCGTGAGCCGGTGCATCGCCTCGTCGATGCGGAGGCCCTCGACGTAGGGCCAGTCGAGGACGCCGTCCTTCTGACCGGGCAGCTGCTTCGGGTCGAAGAGCGAGGTGAAGGCGACGTACTTCGCGTTCGAGGTGGGCACGACGCGATCGAGCAGCTTCGCGAGCGGGAAGCCGAGCCAGGGGATGACCATCGACCACGCCTCGACGCATCGCATGCGATAGACGCGCTCCTCGAGCGGGAACGCCCGCACGAGATCGTCGATGTCGAACGTGGTGGGCTTCTGGCACTCGCCGTCGACGCGGACGGTCCACGGGCGGGTGATGAGCGAGCCGCCGTGCTCTGCCGGATCGGACTTGTCGAGGCCGAGCTCGTAGAAGTTGTTGTAGGTCGTCACGGCCGCGTAGGGCGTCGGCGTGTCCTTGGCGACGAGCACGGGATCGGCGGGACGCTCGATCGATCCTGGCAGGACGGGGAGCGCCGAGGCCGGCGGCGCCGGAGCGCCTCCGCGCTTCTTCGAGACGGCGTAGAGCGAGCCGCCGAACGCGACGGCCGTGCCGGTCGCGAGCGCGGCGTTGCGGAGAAATCCGCGCCGATGGAGCTTCTCGGGCGTGATCTCGTCGGGAGGGGGATCGCTCTCGTCTGCCATGCGTCGCTCTTCGTACGTGCAAAGCGCGTCGTCGGTTACGGCGTGGATCGGGGGGGCGTCGCGGGCGGCGCGTCGGCGCCTCCGCGGACGAGCGAGACGCCGTGTTTGCGGGGATCGCCCGAGGCGGAGAGCACCCGCACCCCGTCGACGTCCGCTCGCTCGACCGCGGACACGGCGCTGAAGTCGGCGCGCTTCGCGTCGACGATTTCGCCGCGCGCGCGGAGATCCTCCGCGAGGGGCGCGAGCCCGCCGTCGAGGAGCAGCGCGCCCGTCGAGGGGACGTAGAAGCGCGGGTGCGCGATGGCGTCCGCGAGCGGTCTGTCGAACGCGAGCCGCGCGAAGAGCACCTCGGCGACGGAGGTCGGCGCGCGGAGCCCGCCGGACGCGCCGCGCGCGAGCACC
>CAYYKK010000328.1:0-8279 GCA_964467935.1 uncultured Polyangiaceae bacterium | reverse complement strand
ACCGACCTCGCGACGGCCCCCTTGCGCTCCGCGCGCCCGACGCCCTTCAGCTCGGCGCGGAAGCGCAGGTACTCGACGACGCGCATCTCGGTGTAGAGCGGCGAGGTCTCGGGCATGTAGCCGATGGAGGCGCGAGCCCGGAGCGGCTCGTCGACGACGGAGAAGCCGGCGACGCGGACGTCGCCCGTGGTCGCGCCGAGGAAGCCGGCGAGGATCCGGAGCGTGGTGCTCTTGCCGGCGCCGTTCGGGCCGAGGAACCCGACGACCTCGCCCTTGGCGACGCCGAACGACAGCTCGCGCACGGCCTGGAAGTCGCCGTAGAACTTCGTGAGCTTCTGGACCTCGATCATGCGTTGGAGCGCCCCGCGCGGGAGCACGCGGCGCGCGCCCCGATCGACTCCGTCTAGTCGATGTGGACGGCCGCGCAAAGTCCACGGCCCCCGCGGGAGCCTCGACCTCCCCCCGAACCGTCGAGCGCGTCGATCTCTTCCCCGCTCCACGACGAGCACGCCGTCGGGTGGCGCTGCGCGCGGCGCGAGATCAGGCGTCGGTCCCGCCGAGCCGCGCGAGCATGCGCTGGAGGAAGCGCCGCGAGACGCCCGCGGCCTCGGCCGCCCGCGTGACGTTCCCGCCCGTCCGCTCCAGCATCGCGCGGGCGTAGAGCAGCTCGAAGCTCCGCATCCACGCCTCGCGCGCCTCCTTGAGCGGCAGGTGCAGCGGGATGCGATCGTCGACGAGAGGAGGCTCGGCGCTCGGCGCGATCTCCCGCCCGCGCGGCGCGGAGGCCGGCCCGGCGTCGACGAGCCCGAGCGAGACCGATCGCTCGATCACGTTGCGCAGCTCGCGCACGTTTCCGGGCCAGCTCCTCGAAGCGAGCTGCGACACGAACGCGGCCGGCAGGCTCGACGACCCTCCGCCGAGCGCGCGGTGGAAGCGCTCCGCGAGCAGCGCCACGTCCTCGGGGCGCTCGCGCAGCGGAGGCAGCGCCAGCTCGACGACCGCCAACCTGAAGTAGAGATCCTCGCGGAACGAGCCTTCGTTGACGCACCTCGCGAGCGGACGGTTCGTGGCCGCGACGACGCGCACGTCGACCTGCTTGGTCGCGCTCGCGCCGACCGGCCGAATCGCGCGGGTCTCGAGCGCGCGGAGGAGCTTCGGCTGGAGCGAGAGAGGCAGCTCGCCGATCTCGTCGAGGAAGAGCGTCCCGCCGTCCGCTTCCTCGAAGACGCCGCGACGGTCGCTCGTCGCGCCGGTGAACGCGCCGCGGACGTGGCCGAAGAGCTCGCTCTCGACGAGGTGCTCCGGGATCGCGCCGCAGTCGACGGGCACGAAGGGCCCCCGCGCGCGCTTCGAGAGCGCGTGGGTCGTCCGCGCGACGACGTCCTTGCCCGTCCCGGTCTCTCCGGTGACCAGCACGGTCGTGTCGGTCGGCGCCACGCGCTCGATGAGCGCATAGAGCGCGCGCATCGCAGGGCTTCGTCCGCAGAGCTCGCCGAGCTCGTGCTTCGGCGACAGCTCGATGAACGCCGCCTCGTCACGGCGATCGATCCGCACGACGCTGTTGCCCAACGTGACGAGCGCGCCAGCGGGGACGTCCGCGTCACGGAGGCGAACACCCGCGACGAAGGTGCCGTTCGTGCTTCCGCGGTCGCGCAGCGTGATCCCGTCGGCGCGCACGCGGATCTCGCAATGGAAGCGAGAGACGGTCTCGTCCGCGAGACGAAGCTCGTTGCCCTCGGCCGAGCCCATGCGCGCGTGCCCGGCGGCGACGACGAAGCGCGCGCCGCGCGAGGGTCCGGCCTCGACGACGAGCTCGACCTGCGGCACCTTGAGGCGGCGGTCGGCGACCGAGACGCGGGTGGTTTCGTCCTCGACGAAATCGGAGGCCATCCGCGACCTATAGCGCTTTTCACCGTCGGGAGCCCCGCGCCTCGGCGGTTCAGTACGGGTTCGGCGGTGGCTTCGTTCGGTCGTGAGCCGGCTTCGGGGGCGGGCGGAGCGCGCCGGCGGTCGGCCTGAGCGGCGCGGACGCGCCCTCGGCGTCCGCGCTCGACGACGGCGCCGAGGACGACGGCGCGCTCGAGGTGGCTCCGCCGAGCGAGGGCGTGCTGGTCGGGACCGGCGCATCGGGCGCTTCGCGAGCGTCGAGCGGCGGCGCGGAAGGCGCGCTGGCCCCGGGATCGCCGGACGTCGCTCCTTCCCGATCACCGGTCGTCGAGCGCGTCTCCGCGCGCCACGATCGCGCGCCGACGAGGGCGAGCGCGACGGCAGCCACGACGATCATCGCCACGACGCCTCTCCGCGCCCACCGCCCCGACGCCTCGGTCGTCCCGGTCGACGGCGCGTCCCGCGAAGGGCGCCCGCTCGGCTCGTCGCCCGTCGCTTCCGGCGCGGCGGAGACGGCCGCGCGATCCTCGGCCTGCGCCTCGATCGCCAGGGCTTCGATCGCCCTCGCCACCGATTCGCGCCGTTCGCGCAGCGTCGGCTCGAACACGGCGGCCATGGCGTCGCCGACCGCCGCGTGATCGGCGTCGAGGCCTGCGCGCCGCGCCGCGTCCTCCACGGCGCGCCCGAAGGCGAGCGCGCTCTTCGTCCGCTCCGC
Source organism: uncultured Polyangiaceae bacterium (assembly GCA_964467935.1). Classification (GTDB taxonomy): domain Bacteria; phylum Myxococcota_A; class Polyangia; order Polyangiales; family Polyangiaceae; genus CAYYKK01. The sequence continues at coordinate 5,677 of CAYYKK010000328.1, read as the reverse complement.
GGGGTCGCGCGAAAGAGCGCGCGCGAGGACCTCGTCGAAGGGCGCGAGAGACGCGTCGATGGAGCTCGCGGGCGGGATGTCCCCCGAGAGGATGCGATCGAGCGTCTCGCCCTCGTTGCCGCCGCGGAAGAGTCGCTTGCCGGTGAAGGCCTCCCAGACCACCACGCCGAGCGCGAAGACGTCGATCCGGAGATCGACGGGCGCGCCGCGGATGTACTCGGGCGCCATGTAGCCGAGCTTGCCCTTCAGCGATCCCTCCGTCGTCTCGCTCGCGGGCTCGAAGAGGATCTTCGCCGTGCCGAAGTCCGAGAGCCGCGTCACGCCATCGACGCCCACGAGCAGGTTCTGGGGCGACACGTCGCGGTGGACGAGCCCGAGCGGCTTGCCCGTCTCGCTCGTCGCCTCGTGGATCGCGTGGAGGCCCGCCGCGGCGTCCCGCGCGATCCTCGCGACGATCGCGGGCGCGAGCCGCTCGCGGCGCTGCCCCGCCTCGACGAGCCATCGACCGAGGGTCACGCCCTCGACGTAGCCGAGCACGAGCCGAACGCCCGCGTCGACGTCGACGTCGCGGAGCTCGACCACGTTCGGATGGCGGACCGCCGAGAGCAGCCGCGCCTCGCGCACCAGCGCGTCGCGCTGAGCGGGCTCGTCGGCGAGGTGCGGGTGCAAGATCTTCAGCGCCACCAGCTGGCGCACGCCGAGCGGGCCACGATCGAGCGCGACGTGCACCGTCGCGTACGCGCCGCTCCCCACCTTCACCAAGGCCACGTAGCGCGGGCCCGCCGGCGAAGGCGTGGAGCTCATCTCAGAACACCACGTCGAACGACAACGCGCTCGGCGCGACGCGCACGTGGGCCGTCTCGTGCGGGCTCGACCAGCGCACGCCGATCGCGCCGACGAGGGCGGTCGCGAGCCCCACCCCACCCGTCACGCCGGCGAGCACGTTCGTCCGGGTCGCGGCGGACGATCCTGAAGACGCGATCGCGCGGCACGCGGCGTCGCTCAGGGTGCGCCGGGAGGGGCCGAGGGAGCAGCCCGACTCGACGAAGCGCGCGTGGGTGTTCGCCGTGTCGATGCCGGATCCGATCGTCGCCGCGCCGAGGGCGGTCGTCACGGCGAGCCCGACGAAGAACCAGGCGGGAGGGATCGGCCGCGCAGCCGGAGAGGAGGGTGTGTCACGCGGCGCAGAGACGATCTTCGGCGACCACGCGCGCAAGACCCGCTCGTGTCGCCGCACGACGAGCGTCATTCGCTCCCGGCCGATCTCGAGCGCGTGGGTCCCTTCGGCGATCGCTCTTCGGCCGAGGCCCCAAGGCGCACCGTCGACCGACACCTCGCACGGCGCCGAGCACGCGATCTCGATCGCACCGAACGCCTGTCCCTTCGCGTCGCACGCGGCGCGTGCGCGCGTGAGCACGGGCTCGTCCAGCGCGCGCTCCTCGACCCGGCGGCACAGCGTCTCGAGCGATCGCGCGTCGTGCGCCCTCGCCGCGGCGAGCGCGGCCGCGTCCAGCGCCTCGGCGCTCGGCACGCGCGTGTCTGCGTCGAGGAACGCCTCGAGCGCCGCGTCGTCCTCCCCCGCGTCGAGCAGCTTCGCGCCCCGATCGTAGGCCGCGCGCGCCTCGGCGCGATCACCGGGCTCGTCGTGTCCCGGCTCCTCCGCCGACGCGCGACGGGCGGCGAGGAGCCCGAAGAGGACGAGAGCGCAAGTCGAGCGACGCACGGCGAGACCGAGTCGCCCATAACACGGGCGTGCGCCCGCGAGGGGGTTCGAGGTAGGGTGCGGCGTGCGCCTCGTTCGACTCCACGCCGCGCCGGCGCTCCTCGTGTCGCTCGCGTCCACCGCGTGCGCCTACGACTGGACGGTCGGGCAGGGAGGAGCGCCCGCGACGTCGACCGCATCGACGGCGACCGGAGCGACGACCACCGGCGCGGCGAGCGGCTCGAGCAGCGCCAGCGGCGCGACGTGCGCGACGCTCCTCGCGGACTACGACGGCGCCCTCCTCACGGCGAAGCGCTGCACGATGACCGACGTCACCGCGTGTCAGTCGAGCACCACCGACGGCTGCGGCTGCAAGGTCTTCGTCGCGCACGCGGGCAGCCCGGAGGCGACCGACTTCGAGGCCAAGAAGAGCGCGGCCGCGGCGGCGGGGTGCTCGTTCGGCTGCACGACGTGCCCCACGGGCCCCGTGCTCGGGTCGTGCATCGTCGATCTCCAGCACGGCGACACGAGCTGCTCGCCCTGATCCTGCGTCACCGGTGACGCGCCCCTCGGACGCGGGCGCGCGACACCGCGCGTCGGCGATGACGCGCGGCTCCGCGCGATCGGCCCGAAACGAGCTGATTTCACGGGTGGCATGGACGCTGCTCAGCGGCGCGACCATGAACCGCACCGCCCTCTCCGCCGCGTCGATCGTCGCCTTCGCTCTCGCCCTCGCTCCGCTGGCAGCATGCGAGGGGCCGCTCGGAACCGACGAGACCACCGCGACCGATCACGCCGAGCTCACCACGGTCGCGAGCTTCGGCTCGAACCCGGGCGCGCTCAAGATGTACGTCCACAGCCCCGCGGGCGTGCCCGACGGCGCGCCGCTGGTCGTCGCGCTCCACGGCTGCACGCAGACGGCGAACGACTACGCCCACGCCGGCTGGAACGAGCTCGCCGACATCGAGCAGTTTCACGTCGTCTACCCGGAGCAGCAGAAGGCGAACAACCAGAACCTCTGCTTCAACTGGTTCGACACCGGCGACATCTCGCGAGGACAGGGCGAGGCGCTCTCGATCGTGCAGATGGTGACGTACATGGTGCAGAACGAGCACGTCGACCCGTCGCGCGTCTACGTCACCGGCCTCTCCGCGGGCGCCGCCATGACGAACGTGATGCTCGCCACCTACCCCGACGTGTTCTCCGCGGGCGCGATCATGGCGGGCCTGCCCTACGAGTGCGCGACGAGCATGAGCGGCGCCTTCAGCTGCATGAACCCCGGCGTCGACAAGACCCCGGCGCAATGGGGCGATCTCGTCCGGTCCGCGGCCCCGCAGGGCACGCACGCCTGGCCGCGCGTCAGCGTGTGGCACGGCCAGAGCGACACGACCGTCGCGCCCAAGAACGGCGCCGAGATCGTCGATCAATGGACCAACGTCCACGGCATCGACGCGACGGCCGACGCGACCGAGACCGTCTCGGGCGCGACCCACACGAGCTATGAAGACGCCAACGGAGACGCGCTCGTCGAGCTGTGGAGCATCCCGAACATGGGCCACGGCACCGCCCTCCAGCCCGGGTTCGCGCCCGCAGGCGGGTGCGGCCAGGCGGGCGCGTATCTGCTCGACGTGCACCTCTGCTCGACCTGGTACGCGGCGAAGTTCTTCGGCCTCGTCACCGACTCCGGCTCGTCGAGCGCGTCGTCATCCTCCTCGTCGAGCGCGTCGTCGTCCTCTTCGTCGAGCTCGTCGTCCTCCAGCTCGTCGTCGGGCGGAGGCAGCAACTTCGCGTGCACGGAGACCACCGCGTCGAATTGGGCGCACGTCCAGGCCGGCCGCGCCTATCGATGCGGCATCGGAGGCAGCTACGTGTGCGCCACGGGCTCCACGCAGAACTTCGGCCTCTGGACGATGATGCCGAGCACGCTCGCCGAGACGGCGCCCGGCTACTACGTGCCCGGCCACTGCCCCTGAGTCGCGACGCGCGCGACGCGGATCGTCGATCGGACGCGTCGCCGATCGTTCGACCGCGATCACGGCAGCGGGCAGTTGCGGCTCCCGAGCGCCGAAAAATCCGTCGCGTAGCCTTGGTAGCTCCCCGCAGGATCGAACGCGTCGGTGCCGACGAGATCGCCGTACTGCGTGGTGCAGACGCGGAGCAGCGTGTTGTCCGCCGTCGAAGCGAGCCCGGTGCCCCACTCGGTGCCGGGGTTCGAGCCGATCTGCCCGAGCACGTCGTACACCGTCGTGCCGCACACGAGCTCGAGCGCGTCGTTCCCGTTGTAGTTCAAGCTGCTCGTCTTCTGATCGCACTGCGCAGCGTCCGCGAGCGCGTAGCTCGAGTGGCAGAGCGTGTACACGTCGCCCGACGCGATGCTCGTCACCGTCGCCGTCCCGAGGGTGATCGAGCTCGCCGTGGTCGCGCCGTTCGCGTAGATGTGGAGCACGCAGCCGGTGAGCGGGAGCGGGATCGAGCCCGGATTGTAGATCTCGAGCGCCTTGTTGTTGCTGGTGCCTTCGACGTACTGGCTGAAGAACGGCGCCGCGACCGTGAGCGCGCCGGGCGCGTCGAAGCCGTCGGAGCTGCCGTTGCCGGTGTCGCAATACGTCCACGTCTTGCCCGCATCGCCGGAGAAGCGGAACGCGAAGCTCTGCGTCGCCCCCGGCGCGCCGCTCACGGTGAGCGTGCCCTGGTACTCGTCGTTGTTCGCCTCGTAGGAGGGCGAGCCCGGACCATAGGCGGCGTTCGCCGTCGCGTCGGTCCAAGTCCACGCCGCCGGGTCCGCGCCGGTGCCGACGCCGACCTGCGCGAGCAGTCGCGGGTCGAGATCGTCGACGCCCGACGCGTCGGTGAGCCCCGCGACGTAGACGCGACCGAACACGGTGGCGGTCGCGCCGGCGACGTCGACGATCGTCGGCGGGTATTGCAGCCGGCAGAAGCCGATCGGGAGCGTCGCCTGGCAGCTCGTGCCGAGGCAGATCTGGCTCGTCGCCGCGCAGTCGGTCATCGAGGGCGGGTACGCGCAGCCGGGGACGCCGCCGGGCGACGCGCAGATCCCCATCGCCGGGTACGACGTCAGGAGGTCTCCGTTGCAGCTCGACGGCGGCGGAGCGTCGCAGGCGAACCCGACACAGGGATCCACGCAGGCGCCTCCGGAGCAGACCTCGTCGAGCGTCGTGCAGTCGGTGTCGGTCGGCGCGTAGTCGCAGACCGCGTTCGCGCCCATCGCCGTGCATGTGCCCGGGTTGGCGTAGGTCGTCACGGTATCTCCGTTGCAACTGTCGGCGGGCGGTGCGTTGCAAGGGTTCGGCGAGCACGGGTCGACGCCGCTGCCGGTGGAGGCGCTCGTCGAAGCCGCGGACGATGACGCGGACGACGACGACGACGCGGACGACGACGCGGACGACGACGCGGACGACGACGACGACGTCGACGCGGACGACGACGACGACGTCGACGCGGACGACGCGCCGCCCGCCCCACCTGCGCCGCCACCGCCTCCGGATCCACCGACGCCGCCACCGCCTCCGGATCCACCGACGCCCGAGGAGCTCGTCGAGAACGCGCCCGTGGAGGCCGCGTCGCTCGTCGTGCCGCTCGACGAAGCATGCGACGCCGAGGAGCTCGAGCTCGTCCCGCCGCCCGAGCCCCCCGAGCCCGTCTCCGAGCCGCTGCACCCCGTCGAGGCGAGGGCGGCGGTGAGGAGGGGCAGCAAGAGCGAGCGGGGTCGTCGTGTGATCCGGACCATGTTGCGCGCTCCGTCGGGTGAGCGGGCCCGCGCGTCAAGGGGGCCGAGCCGAGGATGCGGCCTCTGCATCGCTCCGATGCGACTTCCGCACGTGTCCGTTCCGCGGGCGTCGCACGATCGTCACGCCGAACCGAAATACCGCGATGGCATCCGCCGTGCTCTGGCAAGAGCCAGCGCGACGTGATCGGGGCGAGTCGTGCCGTGGACGCCGACCTGGCGCTGGTGGC
>CAYYKK010000327.1:0-8288 GCA_964467935.1 uncultured Polyangiaceae bacterium | reverse complement strand
AGGCGCAGATGGAAGCGCGCGTGCTCATGATGAGCACGAACAACATCCTCTCGCCCGCGAGCGGCAAGCCCATCATCAACCCGACGCAGGACATCGTGCTCGGGCTCTACTACGCCACGCGCGAGCGCAAGTTCGCGAAGGGCAGCTTCCGCGACGGCTCACTGAAGCACGACGCGAAGAAGGGCCTCTCGGGCTCGCTCCGCGGCGTGTACGCGTCGCCGGACGAGGTCCGCATGGCGTACGACAACGGCGAGGTCGCCCTGCACGCGGGCGTTCGCGTCCGCGTCGCCGTCCTCGACGACGAGGGCAACCCCATCCTCGACGAGGACGGGCACCCGAAGCGCCGGCTCGTCGACACGACGGTCGGACGCGTCCTCATCAGCGACGTCCTGCCGCCCGGGATCGCGTTCGAGCACGTCAACAAGACGCTCAACAAGAAGGCGCTCACCAACCTCATCGACGTCTGCTACCGCACGCACCGCAACAAGGAGACCGTTCTCCTCGCGGACCGCCTGCGCACGCTCGGCTTCGATCACGCGATGCGCGCCGGCATCTCGATCTGCATGGATCACATGGTGATCCCCGACAAGAAGAAGGTCCTCCTCGGAGAGGCGCAGGCCGAGGTCGAGCGCGTCATCGAGCAGTACCAAGAGGGGCTCATCACCGACGGCGAGCGCTACAACAAGATCGTCGACATCTGGGCCGGCGTCGCCGACCTGGTGACGGCGGAGATGATGCTCGGCATCGGCAACGAGACCGTGGTCGATCACGAGACCGGCAAGGAGCTCGTCGAGCCGAGCTTCAACCCGATCTACATCATGGCCGACTCGGGCGCCCGCGGCTCGACGCAGCAGATCCGCCAGCTCGCCGCGATGCGTGGCCTCATGGCCAAGCCGTCGGGTGAGATCATCGAGCAGCCGATCACCGCGAACTTCCGCGAGGGTCTCACGGTGCTCCAGTACTTCATCTCGACGCACGGCGCCCGCAAGGGTCTCGCCGACACCGCGCTCAAGACGGCCAACTCCGGCTACCTCACGCGACGCCTCGTCGACGTGGCGCAGGACGCGGTCATCAGCGAGGTCGACTGCGGCACGCTCAACGGCATCCGCGTCGAGAAGCTCGAAGAGGCGGGCGAGGTCATCCAGCCGCTCGGCGATCGCATCCTCGGACGCGTCACGCTCGAGGACGTCATCGACCCGCTCACGGGCGAGGTCCTCATCGCGGCGAACACCGAGCTCGGCGAGACCGAGGTCAAGAAGATCGAGGACGCCGGCATCGAGGAGGTCAACATCCGCAGCGTGCTCACCTGCGAGTCGCGTCGCGGCGTGTGCGCCCTCTGCTACGGTCGCGACCTCGCGCGCGGCTACCGCTGCAACATCGGCGAGGCCGTGGGCATCATCGCGGCGCAGTCGATCGGCGAGCCCGGCACGCAGCTCACGATGCGTACGTTCCACATCGGTGGTACGGCCGCGCGCGGCAAGATCGAGGCGAGCTGGCTCGAGGCGCGCACCGAAGGAACGGTTCGTCTGCGTCGCGCGGTCGTCCAGAAGAAGAAGGACGGCTCGCTCATCGTGATGAACCGCCACGGCGAGCTCGTCATCGTCGACGACACGGGACGCGAGCGCGAGCACGCGCGCCTGGTCTACGGCGCCGAGCTCAAGAAGAACGACGGCGAGAAGGTCAAGCCCGGCGATCGCCTCGCCGAGTGGGACCAGTTCGCGACGCCGATCCTCACCGAGGTCAGCGGCGTCGTGAAGTTCGGCGATCTCGAGGAGGGCGTCACCGTTCAGGAGCGCCTCGACGAGGTCACCGGTCTCTCGCGTAAGGTCGTCATCGAGTCGAAGGCGGCGGATCTCCGTCCGCGCATCTCGCTCAAGGATCCGCAGACGGGCGCGACGCTGAAGCTGCCCGGCGTGGATCTCGACGCTCGCTACCTCCTGCCGGTCGGTGCTCACATCGTCGCGCAGGAAGGCGATCTCATCGAGGCCGGCGACATCATCGCGAAGATGCCGCGCGACGCCACGAAGGTGCAGGACATCACCGGCGGTCTGCCGCGTGTCGCCGAGCTCTTCGAGGCGCGCAAGCCCAAGGACCACGCCATCATCACCGAGATCGACGGTCTCGTGACGTTCGGCAAGGACACGAAGGGCAAGCGCAAGGTCCTCATCACGCCGCTCTCGCCCGAGAACGTGCCGCAGTCGGATCAGACGCGCGAGTACCTGATCCCGAAGGGCAAGCACATCCAGGTGCAGCCGGGCGACCGCGTGCGCGCGGGCGATCCGCTGCAGGACGGCCCGCCGAACCCGCACGACATCTTGCGCGTGAAGGGTGAGCGCGAGCTCGCGGCTTGGCTCGTGAACGAGATCCAGCAGGTCTACCGCCTGCAGGGCGTTCTCATCAACGACAAGCACATCGAGGTGATCGTTCGCCAGATGCTCCGACGCGTCCGCGTGAAGGAGGTGGGCGACACGAACTTCCTCGTCGACGAGCAGGTCGAGAAGCACGTGTTCGAGAAGGAGAACGAGAAGGTCCTCGCGCGCGGCGGCAAGCCCGCCATCGCGGAGGCCTTGCTCCTCGGCATCACGAAGGCGTCTCTCTCGACCGAGTCGTTCATCAGCGCCTCGTCGTTCCAGGAGACCACCAAGGTGCTCACCGAGGCGGCGATCTGCGGCAAGACCGACGATCTCCGAGGTCTCAAGGAGAACGTCATCATGGGTCGGCTCATCCCGGCAGGGACGGGGCTCCCGGCGTACAAGAAGCTCAACGTCGTGGTGCAGGGCGAGACCTACGCCCGCGAGCCGGCGCCGCCGAAGGTGCGACTCGAGGAGCCGCTCTCGGCGGTCAACGAGGAGGAGTGAGCTCCGGCTGACGGAGAGCACGCTCCGCGAAAGGACGAGGCGCTCGGGAGACCGGGCGCCTCGTTTCTCTTTCTGTCTTCGACGAGCGTGCGTCGCTCTGGGGTATCGAGCTCGATCCCGGCGTAGACCTCGTCCACCGCGATGCTCAGGTCGGGATCCGCGAGCGAAAAGGCCGTTCACCGCTCTCTCCACGAGACGACCGCGAAGGCGCGCGCGCTGATGGAGGGTGCCCTGGCGAGGCTCGTCGAGCACGAGAAGATCCCCATCTGAGCGGGGCCGTTCTCGGGATGGGGAGACGTCGATCCTTCGGCGCGAGGGTAGGAATCCCGCGCGTCGCCCACGGTCGCGAGGCTCAGCGCACGAGCCACGAATCCCTCGCCGGAGTGTTCGTTTCTCAGGCGAGCCACTTCATCTCGCGCGCCCACGAGGCCGTCGCTTCCACCACCTGATGGGCGCCACGGGGCGCGTAGCCGAGCTCGGTCTTCGCCTTGTCGATCACGAAGAGCGGCGCGCCTCCGCCGACGTCGTCGAGGATCGCGCGCGTGATCATGGGCGGCTTTCCGGAGAGCTTCGCCGCGAGCTCGGACACGGCGGCGACCGCCCGAAGGATCCACAGGGGCGGGAGGCTCTGCGCCGGCTTCTTGCCGGTGGTCTTCTCGATCAGCGAGGCGAGCGTGGGGACGTCGACGTTGTCGCCGCCCAGGAGGTAGCGCTCCCCACGCACGCCTCGCTCGGCCGCGAGGCGATGCCCGCGCGCGACGTCGCGCACGTCGACGAGGTTCATGGGGAACGGCACCGGTCCTCTGCCGCGAAGCGCGTCGACGAACGGGCTGGTGGTAGGCGTCTTCTTGAAGTCGTAGGGGCCGAGCACGGCGGTCGGCAGCACGGTCACGACGTCGACGCCGAGCTCGTCGGCCAGCGTGCGCGCGCAGAGCTCTTGCTCGCGCTTCGCGCGCATGTACGGCGACGACGCGGAGGCCCGGAACGTCGTCTCGTCGAGCGGCTCGCCTCGCGTGAAGCCCACCGCGTTGCAGCTCCCCGTCAGGACCACGCGCTCGACGCCGCATGCCTTGGCGGCGCGGATCACGTTCTCGGTGCCGCGCACCGCCGGATCGACGATGGCGTCGTCGCTCGTCGCCCAGAGGGTGTACGGCGCGGCGAGGTGGAACACGACCGCGCAACCATCCATCGCGCGGCGCACGCTCGCCTCGTCGACGACGTCGCCGCGCTCGATGCGGACGTCGACGCCTTCGAGGCCGCGCAGATCCGCGCCCTCCCGCACGAGCGCGACGACGCGATATCCGTGCTCGACGAGCTCGCGCGCGAGGTTCGCTCCGATGTGACCATTGGCTCCGGTGACGAGTGCTTGTCTCATGGCTGCCCGCTCCAGCGAACGGCGTGCCACGCCTGTCTCTCGTCATCTCGGGCCCTAGGTTGCCTGCGCGACGACACCCGCCCTCGGGCCTGTTGCCTGCGGAGCTACGCGCCCCGAGAAACGCTCGAAGGCCCGGTTGGCGTGCGGCTCGCAATACGCGTGGCCATGTTGGACAATCCGGAGTCGATGCGGGGAGGAGACGTCGTCGGCGGACGCTTCGTCATCGAGACGCTCGCGGGGAGCGGAGGGATGGGCGTGGTCTACCGCGCTCGCGACCGGCGCACCGACGGTCTCGTCGCGGTGAAGGTCCTCGCCGAGGAGGGCAGCGACACGCGGTTCGAGCAGGAGGCTCGCCTGCTCGCGGAGCTCTCGCATCCGGCGATCGTCGGCTACGTCGCGCACGGCCGGGTGGGAGACCGGCCGTTCCTCGCCATGGAGTGGCTCGACGGCGAGGACCTGCGCACGCACCTCGCGCGAGGGCGCATCTCGGTCGAGAGCGCGCGCGTCATCGCGCGTCGCGTGAGCGAGGCGCTGGCGGCGGCGCACGCGCGGTCCATCGTGCATCGGGACATCAAGCCCGGGAACCTGTTCCTCGTGGGCGGCGATCCGGCGAGGATCAAAGTCCTCGACTTCGGCATCGCCCGCACCCACGTCGGCACGGCGTACGAAACGACCGCGGTGCCCATCACTCGCACCGGCATGGTGATCGGCACCGTCGGGTACATGTCGCCCGAGCAAGCGCGCGGCTCGCACGACGTCGATGCGCGCTCGGACGTCTTCGCGCTCGGATGCGTCCTGTTCGAGTGCATCACGGGCAGGCCCGCCTTCTCCGGGGCGAACGCGATCGCGGTGCTCGCCAAGGTGCTCCTCGAAGAGGCGCCGCGGACGCGGCACTTCGAGCCGAGCGTTCCGCCGCAGCTCGACGAGCTCGTCAGGCGCATGCTCGCGAAGGATCCCGCGTCGCGACCGCGCGACGCGGTCGCCGTGCTGCGCGCGCTCGAGACCAGTGAGCGCTCGCGCTCGAGCGGCTCGAGCGGCGGGGTCGGCGATCGGGAGCAGAGGCTCATCACCATCGTCCTCGCGCGGGGCGTCGACTCGCCCCTCGAAGGCGCGCTGTCGCTCGAAGGCGGCGCGAAGCTCCTCGAGTTCGGGGGGCAAGATCCCGCGACCGCCGCCGCCGCGCGCGCGCTCGCCATCGCGCGCGAGCACCCACAGGCGACGCTCGCCATCGCGACGGGGCGGGTGACCGACACGCACGCCGGCGCGTACGGGCCGATCATCGATCGTCTCGCCACGCTCACGCCGCGCACGCGCGGGATCGCCATCGACGACGTCTCGGCGACGCTCCTCGGCGATCGGTTCGAGATCGTCGACGGCGCGCTCGTCGGCGCCTCGCGTCACGGCGCAGCTCCGCGCACGCTGCTCGGGAAGCGCACGCCCTACGTCGGCCGCGACAAGGAGCTCGCTCTGCTCGACGCGACGCTCCGCGAGTGCATCTCGGAGCCCGTCGCGCGCGCGACGGTGGTGACGGGCCCCGCGGGCAGCGGCAAGACGCGCCTCGCGCACGAGCTGCTCGGCCGCGTAGGCAGTGACGCGAAGGTCCTCATCGCGCGTGGCGATCCGGTCGGCGCGGGCTCCGCGCTCGGCCTCGCCCGTCAGCTCGTGCGAAACGCCGCCGGCCTGCGAGAAGGCGACCCGCCGGATATCCAGCACGCGATGCTTCGCGCGCACCTCGAGGAGCTGTTCACGGGCGGCGTGCTCGCGCGCGAGGCGGAGATGCTCGGCGAGCTCGTCGCCGCCCCGCCGGCGGAGCCGAGCGCGCTCCTGCGCGCAGCGCGCGATGACGCCCGCGCCCTCGCGAACTGGCTCTCGCGCAGCTTCGCCGAATGGATCGCGGCGCTCTCGGATGCGGGACCTCTCTTGTGCGTGATCGAAGATCTGCACTGGGGCGACGGCGCGAGCGTCGCGTATCTCGACGAGGCGCTGCGCGCGAACGAGGCACGTCCCTTGATGGTGCTCGCGCTCGGACGCCCGGAGGTCCACGATCTGTTCCCGCAGCTCTGGGCGCGCGCGGCCGTGCAAGAGATCAAGCTCTCGGCGCTCACGCGTCGTGCCGGCGAGAAGCTGGTCAGGAGCGTGCTCGGAGCCATCGACGACGCGAGCCTCGCCCGCATCGTCGGGCGCGCCGACGGCAACGCCTTCCACCTCGAGGAGCTGATCCGCCACGTCGCCGAGCGCGGCGCCGACTCGCTGCCCGAGACCGTGCTCGCCCTCGCTGAGTCGCGCATCGCCCGCCTCGACGCGGAGTGCCGGCGGCTCCTCAGGGTGGCCAGCGTGTTCGGCGAGACTTTCTGGGAGCAGGGCGTCGCGAGCTTGCTCGGTCCCGACGGCAACGCGGCCGAGGTCTTCTCGCGCCTCGTCGCTCAGGAGGTCGTCGTGCCCTCCGCGGATCGGAAGTTCGCCGGCGAATACCAGTTCCGTCACGGTCTCTTGCGCGACGCCGCGTACGCGATGCTCGCGGAGGAGGATCGCGCAGAGCTGCACGCGCACGCTGCCGCGTGGCTCGAGAAGGCGGGGGAGAAGGACGCGCTGATTCTCGCCGAGCATTTCGAGCGTGCCGGCGATCGTGCGCGGGCGGCACCGTGCTTCGCGCGAGCGGCCAGGCAAGCCCTCGAGTCGTGGAACGTCTCCGCGGCGCTGGCGCTCGTGGAGCGCGGCGTTCATTCGGGCGCGACGGGGGAGATCCTGGGAGACCTCCGGCTCGTCGAGGCGATGGCCAGCGCGATGACCGGCGAGCATCGTCGCGCGGCGACGGCAGCGAAGGAGGCGAGCAGCCTCTTGCCTCCGCGCTCGGCGCATTGGTACGCGGCAGCTGCCTACACCCTGTCGTCGGGCGCCTACGTCGGCGACGTCGAGCTCGCACCGGCGATCATCCAATCGATCCTCTCGACCTCGCCGCTCGGGAGGCCGACGGGCGCGTACGGGTGGGCGCTCTCGACCTCGGTCGACATCCTCGACAGTCTCGGACAGCACGCGGCGACCGACGCGCTGATGGCGCGCGCGGAGGAGCTCATCCGCACGGTCGAGACCGATGCTGCCTTTCGAGGGTACGTCCGGTACGCGCGCGTCGCGATGCTTCTCCGGCGAGACCACGATCTCGGTGCGCTGCAGCGGGCCGGGGACGAGGGGGCGGCGCTGATGGTCGAGGCCGCAGATCCCATCGGGACCAACCTGCTCAGGTTCGGCAACGGGATCCTACTCTTCGAAGGAGGCGACACCTCGGGGGCGCGCGCGCTCTTCGAGGCCACGCTGCGACAGGTCGGAAACGCGCCGCTCTTCGGCGCGTGGTGTGCGCTCCATCTCGGATGGTGCGACCTCTTCGATGGCCGCCTCGACGAGACCATCGCGCAAGCGCGGCGCGCCTACGAGCACGATCCGCATCACGCGTACGCGCTCGCTGCGTTCGCTCACCACGAAAAGGGTGATCGAAGCGAGGCCGAGCGCTTGATCGCTCGCGCGCTCGACGGGATCGACGAGAAGCTCGTCACGCCGTGGGTCGTCGCCTACGCGCACGCGATTGCCGCGCGCATCGCCCTCGACGCGGGCCGGCTCGAAGAGGCGATGCAGCACTCGAGCCGTGCCGTCGAGGTCGAAGGGTGTCCTCCGCTCGGTCGTTCGCTCATCGCTCGTATCCACCTCGACGTCCTCCGCGCGCGCGGGGACGATCACCGCCAGGTGCTCGGGGCGCTCGTCGCGCGCGTCGAGCGGCATGCGCGCTCGCTCCCGCCCGAGCGCCGTGCGGCGTTTCGCGCCACACGGGATCACGCCTACGTGCTGGAGCTCGCTCAGCGATGACGCTTGACCAGCTTGTACAAGTAGACGCGGTCCATTGCGGCCGCGGCTGCGGCCTTCGAGACCTGACCGTGATGGCGCGCGAGGAGGTCCGTCACGTACGCCTGCTCGAAGGCCTCGATCGCGCGTCGGCGCGCGTCCGCGTAGGGGACGCTGGCGTCGATCGCGGCGCGCGGTGCGACCATGTCGCCCACCGGGAGCGC
>CAYYKK010000326.1:0-8324 GCA_964467935.1 uncultured Polyangiaceae bacterium | reverse complement strand
GGGCGCGCGCGCGGCGACGCTCGGCACCCTGTTCGACCTCGCGAGCGTCACGAAGCCGATCGTCGCGCTGACCCTCGCCCGGCTCGAGCGCAGACGGATCCTGCGGCGCGGCGAGCGCCTCGGCGACGTCCTGCCGCTCGCGCGCGACACGCCCTCCGCCGCCGTCCCCCTCGACCTCTTGGCCGCCCACCGCGCCGGCCTCGAGGCGCACATCAAGATCTTCGCGCCGCTCGTCGAGGGGGGCCGCGTCGATCGCGACGAAGCGCTGATCGTCGCCGCGCGCTCGCGCCGATCCGACGCGGAAGGTCCGGCTCCCGACGGAGGCTTCGCGCCGGTCTACAGCGACATGGGCTACCTGCTGCTCGGCGCCGCGATCGAGGCGCGGATGGGCGAGCCGCTCGACGAGACGGTGCGCCGCGAGGTCACGCGGCCGCTCGGCGTCGACGCCTCGATCGGATCGGCCCGGCAGCTCCGGCAGCTCGATCCGGCGCGATTCGAGGGCGCGGCGCCGACGGAGCACGTGCCCTTCCGCGGCGGTGTGGTGCAGGGGCTCGTGCACGACGAGAACGCGTTCGCCGTCGCAGGCGAGGGGCTGTGCGGTCACGCCGGCCTCTTCGGCGACGCAACCTCGGTCCGCCAGCTCTTCGCCGCGGTGCTCGCCGCCCTGCGCGGCGACGACGGTTTCCTCGGGCCGGACGATCTCGCCCCGCTCGTGGCGTCTCGCCCGGGCGGATCGCTCCTGGCCGGGTTTGATCGGCGCAGCGGCGAGGCGCCGAGCTCGGGCGCGCGTCTCGGTCCGAGCACCTTCGGTCACCTCGGGTTCACCGGGACGAGCGTGTGGATCGATCCCGATGCCTCGTTCGTCGGCGTGCTCCTCACGAACCGCGTCCACCCCACGCGCGAGCACGTCGCGATCCGCGCGGCGAGACCCGCCGCCTATGACGCCATGTTCGACGCCCTCTCGGTCGAAGCTGGTAGGCTCGCTCGGTGAGCGGGGAACAGGCGCTCGATCTCGAAACGCGCCCCGAGGGGCGCCCGGCACCCGTGCGCGCGAGCGAGCCCGATCGGCCCGTCGTCGACGGACCCCGTGGCCGACGCGCGCGCGCGCTCAGCCGCTATCGCTTCGTCCGCGCCTACACGACCACGTTCCTCGTCATCGGCAGCTACGTCCTGCACGCCTTCCTGGGGCGGGTCCTCGGCCGCGGTTTCCGCGACTCGCGCATCGACCGCGTCCATCAGCGGAACGCGAGCCGGGTCAATCGCACCATCGTCGAGCTGCAGGGGCTCTTCATCAAGGTGGGGCAGCTGCTCAGCGTGATGGCGAACTTCCTGCCCGCGCCCTTCCGCGAAGGGCTGTCGACCCTCCAGGATCGGGTGCCGCCCCGGCCCACGAGCGAGGTGAAGGCGACGATCCTCCGCGA
Source organism: uncultured Polyangiaceae bacterium (assembly GCA_964467935.1). Lineage (GTDB taxonomy): Bacteria > Myxococcota_A > Polyangia > Polyangiales > Polyangiaceae > CAYYKK01. The sequence continues at coordinate 6,903 of CAYYKK010000326.1, read as the reverse complement.
GTTCGGCAAGAGCGCGAACGAGCTCTTCGCGAGCTTCAGCGACGAGCCGATGGCGAGCGCGTCGCTCGGCCAGGTCCACGAGGCGCGCCTCGCCGACGGCACCCGCGTGGCGGTGAAGGTGCAGCACGCCGACATCGACGAGGTCGTCCGCCTCGACCTCACGACGATCCGCCGCATCATGCGCATCGTCACGATCTTCGTCCCCGTGAAGAACCTCGACGTCTACTACCGGCAGATCAAGACGATGATCGCCGAGGAGCTCGATTTCCTCCGCGAGGCGCGCAACATCCACCGCATCGCCGACAACTTCGCGAAGGACTCGACCGTCGTCTTCCCACGACCCATCGACGCGCTCTCGACGAAGAGCGTCATGACGACGACGTTCGTCACCGGCGTGCAGATCGGCGATCCGAAGAAGCTCGACGACGCCGGCATCGATCGCCCGAAGCTCGCCCGCAAGATCGTCGAGGTGTTCTGCCAGCAGATCCTGGTCGACGGCGTCTACCACGCCGATCCGCACCCGGGGAACATGCTGGCGGGCGCGGGGGGCGAGCTCGTGCTGCTCGATTTCGGCGCCGTCGCCGAGCTGTCCCGCGAGATGCGCGAGGGCATCCCCGAGTTCATCGAGGGCGTCATCCGCCGCGACACCGATCGGCTCATCAAGTCGCTGCGGAAGATGGGCTTCATCCCTCGCGACCAGAGCGACGCGAACAGCGAGCGCATCGTCGAGTTCTTTCACCAGCGCTTCCAAGAGGAGGTGAAGCTCGAGAGCTTCAACCTCAAGGACATCAAGCTCGACCCCCAGCGTGGTCTGGAGAACCTCATCTCGCTCCGCAAGATGAACATCGGCCTCCAAGAGCTCTCGGAGGCGTTCCACATCCCGCGTGACTGGGTCTTCCTCGAGCGCACGCTGCTGCTGCTCACCGGCGTGTGCACGACGCTCGACCCCGACATGAACCCGGTCGAGATCATCCAGCCCTATGTGCAGGACTTCGTCCTCGGCAACCGCGACTGGGCGCAGATCGCCCTCGACGCCGCGAAGGACATGGCGCTGAAGGCCGTCACGCTGCCGGAGGACCTGCGCAAGTACCTGCAGCGCGCCAACCGCGGCGAGGCGGAGCTTCGGATCAAGGAGCTCTCGCGTTCGACCAGCATCCTCTACGCCGGCATTCGGCAGGCGATCTTCGCGGGGGTGGCCGCGCTCGGCGGGTTCGCCGCGCTCGAGCTCTACCTCGCGGGGCACGTCGAGCTCGCGCGTCGGATCCTCTGGGGCGCCGGAGGTCTGTTCGGACTCGTGGTCTTCTCCATGCTACTGACGCGCTCGAAGCCATGACCGCGCACACCAAAGAGTCCGTCCGTGCCGCCGTGAAGGCCGCCGAAGCCGAGCTCTCGCGCGTGCGAGCCGCGCGCGCGGAAGCCGATCCGAACGCGAGCTCGCCCGAGCGCGTCGCCCGCGCCACCGAAGATCTCGAGCGCGCGCGCATCGCCGCCTGGGTCTTCGAGGCGACCGGCGACGTCCACGGGCTCGTCGTCCGCGACACGGACGTCCTCGGCTCGGTGCCCGTCGAGATCCCTCCCGGCACCGGCCAGGAGGCGCGCGCCAAGCTCGTCGACGACGCCGTCGGAGGTCCCCTCGGCGATCGCGCGAGCGAGCTCGGCGCCATCCTCGCGGCAGCCCCGAGCCGCTTCACGCGCGAGAGGCCGGGCCGCGACGCGGAGGGGCGCACGATCCTCGACGTGCGCGCGCGCCTCGAGGGAGATCGGCTCGTGCCCGCGGTGTCGAAGGCGTCGCGGCGCCGCTGACGGCGACTGTTCCGCGCCGCTCGCCCTTCGTGATAGCCGTCGGAGCGCCGGCCCATGCAGCACGCGATCAAGCACCAGCCTGCCTATCCGCTCCTCGCGGTGACCCTCGCGCCGCACGAGGTGCTCGTCGCCGAGGCGGGCACGATGGTCGCGCGCGCGGCCGACGTCACGATGGAGGTCAAGCTCAACACCGGCAGGGCGGCCGGCTTCTTCGGCAAGATGAAGGCGCTCTTCGTCGCGCTCGTGCGCAAGATGGTGGGCGGTGACAGCTTCTTCGTGAGCTGCTTCAGCTCGCCGAACGGCGGTTGGGTGTGGCTCGCCCCGCCGCTCAGCGGCTCCATCCGACACATCCCGCTCGGAGGCCGCCACCTCATGCTCAGCGCGGGCGCGTTCGTCGCGAGCGCGGGCGACGTCGACCTCCGCGTGCGCTGGGGCGGGCTCCGCGCGATCCTCGCGAAGGAGGGCGCCTTCTTCGTCGAGGCGACCGGCGACGGTGACCTGTGGGTGACGAGCTACGGCGCGATCGACGAGATCGACGTGAACGGCTCTTATCTCGTCGACGCGGGACACCTCGTCGCCTTCGACGCCTCGCTCGCGTTCCGCGTGCGCGCGGCCGGCGGCGGCGTGACCGGGTTCGTCGCGTCCGGCGAGGGGCTCGCGTGCGAGTTCACCGGCCACGGCAAGGTGCTCATCCAGTCGCGGAACACCGGCGCGCTCGTCGAGTGGGTCGGCAAGATGTTGCCCTGAGGACGCGACGCGGACGACGACGATGCAGATAAGCCTCCTCTACCGCCCTTCTCAGACGCTCGCGCAGGTCTGGCTCGCCCCTGGCGAGTCGATCGTCGCCGAGAGCGGCGCCATGGTCGGTATGACGACGAACGTCGTGGTGCAGACGCAGAGCGGTGGCCTCATCAGCGGGCTCAAGCGGATCTTCGGCGGCGAGTCCTTCTTTCGGAACACGTTCTCGGTGAACGCTGGCCAAGGCGAGGTCCTCTTCGCGACCCCGCTCTCGGGCGACATGGCGGTCGTCGACGTCGGCGCCGTCCAATGGTGCGTGCAGAACAGCTGCTTCGTCGCATCGAGCCCCACGGTCCTCGTCGAGACGAAGAGCGGCGGGCTCAAGGGCTTCTTCTCCCGTGCGGGCTTCTTCGTCTTGGGCACCTCTGGCCAGGGCCAGATGATCATCGGCGGCTTCGGCGCGCTCGAGGCCGTCGACGTGGACGGCGGCATGGTCGTCGACACGGGCCACGTCGTCGCGTGGGAGGCGAGCCTCGACTACGAGGTGTCGCGCGCGAGCGTGGGGCTGCTCGACTCGTTCCTGAGCGGCGAAGGGCTCGTGTGCAGCTTCACGGGCCGCGGCCGCGTGTTCATCCAGTCGCGGAACGCCGCCGAGTACGGACAGAACGTCGGCGCCATGCTCCCTGCCCGACGCGCCTGACGAGACGACCCACGGAGACGACGAGACGTGCAGAGCGAGATCCGACACAACCCCGACTTCGGCATCGTCCGGATCACGTTCGATCACCCAGGCGAGCAGCTCACCACCGAGAGCGGCGCCATGGTCGCGCGCGACACCGCGGTGGAGATGAAGACGAACCTCCAAGGGGGGCTCGGAGGCGCGCTGAAGCGCAAGGTGCTCGGCGGCGAGAGCCTCTTCCAGAACACCTTCACCGCCACCGCGCCCGGGCAGACGCTCTACGTCGCGCCCGCGTCCGAGGGCACCGTCGAGGCGGTCGAGATCCGGCACGGCTCGGAGCTCTTCCTCCAATCCGGCGCCTACCTCGCGTCGACGCCGGGGGTCGTCCTCGACACGAAGTGGCACGGCGCGAAGGGCTTCTTCTCCGGCGGCCTCTTCCTCGTCCGCGCGTACGGCGAGGGGCAGCTCTGGTTCTCCACGTACGGCGGCCTCCACCGGATCGACCTCGGCGGCGGCGGCTCAACGTATCCAGGTTACATCTGTGACAACGCGCACATGGTTGCCTTCACCCAGGGCCTCCAGTACAAAGTCGGGAAGCTGCGCGGACTGAAGAGCCTGTTCTTCGCGGGCGAAGGTCTCGTCTGCGAGTTCTCCGGCCAAGGTCGGCTCTGGATGCAGACCCGCAATCCTGGCGCCCTGGCGACCTTCCTCCACCCGTTCCGACCCGTCGGGTCGGGTGACTGAAGGCGCGTTGCGCTCCCCTGGCGACGCTGGCTAGAGTAGGCTCCGTGTCCGTGAGCCCCTCGGGGCTCGGCCGCCGTCTTCGAGTCGTCCGTCGCAGTCTTCGCTCCGGGGCACCTCGCCCAGCTTCCGGGAAAACCGCACTCCGAGCCCCCCACCGTTCGAACCGCGCCCATGTGGAAGCTGACGATCGAGGATGACGAGCAGAAGCAGACCTCGCTTTCGCTCGCGCACGACGAGTACGGGGTCGGCCGCGACGAGACGAACTCCATCCGCCTGACCGACCGCAACATCTCGCGCAAGCACGCGCTCTTGCGTCGCAACGGGCAGGGCTGGGCGGTCCGCGATCTCGGCAGCTACAACGGGACGTACGTCAACGGCGTGCGGGTGCAGGGCGAGTCGCACGTGGGCCACGGCGACACGATCCAGCTCGGCGACTACCGCCTCGAGTTCCACGACGAGGCTCAGACGCAAGCGGCCGCGGCGATGGAGACGCCGCCGGTCGCGCCGACGCACCAGCGGCCCGATCGCCTCGTCGTCGTCGTCGGTCCGCAGCCGGGCCAGGAGTTCCCGCTCGACCGCGAGCACTTCACGATCGGTCGCTCGGAGGAAGCGATCATCTCGATCAACCACAGCTCGGTGAGCCGCCTGCACGCCGAGCTCTTCTCGATCGGCGGCGGCCGCTACGAGATCATCGACAAGGGCAGCGCGAACGGCATCCGCATCAACGGCCAGGACGTGCGGCGAGGCCTGCTCGAGGCGGGCGACGCGCTGGAGCTCGGCGACGTTCGGCTCCGCTTCGTCGGCGCCGGCAAGGTCTTCCGATCGAACCTCGATCGGCAGGTGGGGCTGCCGGCGATCGTCGGCTACGAGAACGCCCTCTCGCCCAAGGCTCCCGTGCGCCTCCCCCCACCGCCCCCGAGCGGCATCGGGAAGATGATCGCCCTCGGCGTCGTGCTCGGCATCCTCGGCGTCGGCGCGCTGGCGGTCTACTTCCGCTTCTTCCGCCCGAGCCACCTCGTGACGGCGCCCACCGCGTCGGCCGCCGTCTCGGACGACAAGGGCAAAGCGCTCCTGAAGATGGCGAAGGATCTCGCCGATCAGGGCGACCTGGAGCTCGCGCATCGCAAGATCCAAGACATCCCCTCGACCTCGCCTTCGCTCGACGATCCGATCGTGAAGGAGGTCGAGGGCAAGTGGGCCGACTCGCTCTTCGATCAGTTCGGAAAGGCCACCGACCCGGACGAGAAGAAGGCGCTCGTCTACCGCATCGCTTCGACGCCGACGGTCGACTCCGATCGGCGGAACAAGGCCCTCAAGCTCCTTCAGGAGATCGATCCGAACGCCGAGGATCCGCTGCTCCACCCGAGCGCGAACCCGCCGGTCATGCCCCACGTGCCCGCGAACGGCGGCGGCACCGGCGCGACCCCGAGCGCGAAGCCCGCGCCGAGCTCGAGCGCGAAGAAGCCGACGCTCGCCGAGCAGGCCGACACGAACCCTCAGGCGGTCATCGACGCGCTGCTGCCGCGCCTCGGCTCGGGCAACCTGTCGCTCGCCGAGCTGAACCTCCTCCTCGGGCTCTGCATTCAGAAGAGCAACCCGGCCTGTCGTGATCGCGTCGTGCAGGAGATCGCGAAGCTGAAGGACGCTCCGCCGAAGGACGCCGGCACGAAGAAGTGACGCCGAGGGGTGGATCGCCGGACCACCCCCGTCGTCGACGGGTCTCCCTCGCGAGCCCGCGTGGCGCCGGCTTGGCACCTCGGGCGCGCCGGGTGCAGCGAGTGCGCCTCTTCTCGCACATGGTGCTTGGCGGATGGCACACCAAGTGAAACGATGGCGCCCATGAAGTTCCGCTCGCTGCTCCCGTCGGTCGTGCTCTCGTCGGCGGCGCTGCTCGCGGGATGCAACGCCATCACCGGCGCCGACCAGTTCGTCATCGACGGACACGGCTCGGGTGGGGCGCAGAGCTCCGGCACGGCGACCCCGACGAGCGGCAGCGGCGCGGCGGGTCAGGGTGGATCGGCGTCCGTCGGCAGCGGCGCGGGCGGGAGCGAGCCCGTGACGCCCGTCAGCGACGCGGCGGGCGTCACGATCCGCGAGATCGCGTTCTACCAAGCGGTGAAATCCACGGTGATGTCGGGCGGCAAAGCGCAGACGCCCTCGACCTCCCTCATCGCGAACCGCCCCGCGGTCGTGCGCGTCTTCACCGACGTCGGCGCGACGAGCGGCGGCGCCATCTCGGCGCGCCTCCTCATCGGCAACGCCGCGCCCATCGTCGTCAACGTGGGGCAGGTCAAGGCCTCCAGCGACGCGAGCTTCGGGAGCACGATCAACTTCCAGGTCCCCGCGGCGCTGATGACCCAGGGCATGACCTACCGGGTCGAGATCTACGAGGACCCGTCGACCTCGAAGGGCCCGAACCCGGGTGCCCACTTCCCCGCGAGCGGCGACCAGACGATCCAGGTCAAGAACGCCGGGCGCGTGAGGGTCACGCTCATCCCGATCAAGTACGGCGCGGACGGCTCCAATCGCATGCCGGATACATCGGCAGGGCAGGTGCAAGCGTATCACGACCACTTCTTCGAGCTCTACCCGACGAGCTCGGTCGAGGTCACGGTGGGCCCCACGTTCGCCTGGAACCAGACCGTCGACGCGGGGGGCAACGGGTGGGACACGTTGCTGAGCGCGCTCTCGGACTTCCGCGTGCAGTCGACCGCCGCGACCGACGAGTTCTACTTCGGCATCTTCGATCCCACCGCGTCGCTCAACTCGTTCTGCGGCGGCGGCTGCGTCGCGGGCCTCGGCTACGTGGGTGATCCGCAGGCCGAGTACACGCGCGCCGCGATCGGCCTCGGCTACGGCGGCGACGTGTCGACGGGCACCGCGGTCCACGAGGTGGGGCACAACCACGTCAGGCCCCACTCGCCTTGCGGAGGCGCGGC
>CAYYKK010000325.1:2449-8328 GCA_964467935.1 uncultured Polyangiaceae bacterium | reverse complement strand
CGCCTTCACCTACGAGCGCTATTTCGTGATCGGCGACGGCGACATCGCGACGGTGACCGAAGAGATGGACCGGATCGTGGGCCGCAAGGACGGCAAGCTGACCGGCCACGTCACGTGGGCCGGGACCGGGGAGGCGGTGCCGCAGGCTCAGATTCTGGTCTTCAGCGATCCCGATCCGTCGAAGAAGCTCACGACCATCGACGACCTCGCCGCGGCGAACCGCGCGGCGCGCGGCGACGTCGGGGTCGTCAATTCGATCTACGCCGACGTCGGCATCAAGCAGGTCCCGGACGGCTCGTTCTCGGGCTCGTTGCCCGGCGGCGATTACGTGATCGTCGCGCTCGATCCGACGGGCCAGGCGGTGTCGTCCCCCGCGCGCGTCCGCGTGCGGCCCGGGGAGTCGACCGACGTCGGAATGGCGCTGCCCGGCGTGGCCTTCGTCGATTACCGCGTGACGAGCCCGTCGGGCGACCTCATTCCCGCGAAGATCGGCTTCGTCGCCGTCGACGACGCAGGTCACCCGCTCGACGGGGACGGCAGGCGCCGCGTCTACGCAGGCGACAGCCGGTTCAACGACGGCATTCGACTCCAGGAGATCACGGCCGAGGGCACGGGGCATGTCCGCATCGAGCCGGGTCGCTATCGCGTGTTCGTCTCGCGAGGCCCCGAATGGAGCGCCTTCGTCGAGGACGTGGATCTGAAGGAGGGGCAGGTGCACCGCCTCGACGCCACGCTCGACCACCAGGTCGACACGACCGGCTGGATGTCGATCGACATGCACCTGCACTCGGCGCCGAGCTTCGACAGCGGAATGCCCGTCCCCAAACGCGTCATGGCCGTCGCGGCGGAGGGGCTCGACATCGGCGTGTCGACCGACCACGAGGTCGAGACCGACTACACGCCCGTCATTCACGATCTCCACCTGGAGAAGCAGCTGAAGAGCTTCGTGAGCGCGGAGGTGACGACCCTCGAGTACGGCCATTACATCGGCTTCCCGATGACCTACGACAACCTCGACGTGCCGCGGCACGGCGCCCCGGATTGGTCGTGTCTCTCCGCGGGCGGGATCATCGACGCGATTCGCGCTCGCGGTGACGGGATGAAGCCCTTCACGATCGTCGCGCACCCGAGGGACGGGTTCTTCGGCTTCATCGATCAGAGCGGCGTCGACACGTTCGATCTCACCCGGCACCTCAGCACGCTGACGAACTCGAACCCGGTCTTCCGGACCGCGACGTGCGACTTCGACGCGATGGAGATTTCGGGCGCGAAGCGCCTCGATCTCGTCCGCACGCCGACGGTCGCCGAGGTCGTGGATTGGACGCATTGCAAGGGGCGTCTCAACGCCTCGACGGACGAGCCATCGCTCCTCGCCGCCTGCCCCGAGATGCCGCAGGGCACCCTCGAGGCGTGTCGAGCCACCGAGACGTTCGACTTCTGCAAGCGTCGCAATCGCTCTCGGCTCGCCTTCTATTTCACGAAGCGCATCCTCGAGCGCACCGAGTCCGAGCAGGCGTTCGGCTTCGACTTTCAAGGCGAGCAGAAGGACAGTCAGGCCATCTGCGATCTGAACGCGATCGGAGACCACGCCCTCCCCGACGATCTCAAAGATCAGCCGTGCGCCTATCGCGCGGGGCAGGTCGACGACTTCTTCCGCTACCTCGAGTACGGCTTCACGCCGACGCAGGTCGCCAGCAGCGACAGCCACGACGGACAGAAGGAACCCGGCTCGCCGCGAACCTACTTCCAGAGCCCGACCGACTCGCCGTCGGCGATCGACGCGAAGACCGTCGTCGACAGCCTCCGCGCGGGGCACGCCATCGCCAGCTATGGGCCTTTCATCCGCGCCAGCATCGACGGAAAGACGTTCGGCGAAATCACGAGCGCGCAGAAGGGCGGCAAGAAGGAGCTGGACTTGCTGGTCCAGACGCCGGACTGGTTCGGCGTCGATCGCGTCGAGGTCTACATGAACGGACACATCATCCGCGTCATCGGCAACGACAAGGGGCCGAAGGTGATCGACGACGTGAAGGGCAAGGTCACCTTCGACGTGCCGGACAGAGACTCGTGGGTCGTGGTCGCGGCGATGGGCCTCGACGATCAGAACCAGATGCGACCGATGATCCTCGACATCCCGTATGGCGAAGTGCAGCTCTCGGCGCTCGCCGCGGGGGCCTTCGCGGACGTGCCGGTGGTCAATACGATCCTCAAGGCTGCACCGACCATCCCCGATTGGTCGCCGATCATTCCGTACGCGATCACCAATCCCATCTACCTCGACGTCGACGGCAATGGGCGATACGACGCGCCGAACGGACCTCCGCCGTTCTGCTCGAGGCCGTGCAAGGAGGACAGCGAATGCCCGATGGGTCAGCTCTGCCTCGAAATCGAGCACGTGTGCGGCATCTCGATCGACGGCAAATGCGACATCCCGCGCGTGGCGCCGGGGGCGGATTGAACATGGCGGCACGCGCGCTCTTCTACGCGGGGGCCCTCCTCGCCCTCCTGTCACTCGGGGCCCTCGCGTGCAGCCAGGGCGCTGCGGGCGTGGGCGGCTTCGGCGACCATTTCACCTACGGCGACGGCGGCGCCTACCAAGGCACCGTGTCGGTCGTGAGCGTCGCCGTCGAAGCGTCGTCGGCCGCCAGCACCTCGGCGGTGACGTCCGTGACGAGCTCGGCGAGCGGGTTCTCGTGCCCCGACACGGGCCCCGGTGAGCCGAACGACACGATCGCGCAGGCGTACGCGCTCGGAGAGATCAGCGACAACGACGCTGACGGCGGTCAAGTGAAGGGCGTCATCTCCTCGCCCACGGACGTCGATTGGTACGCCTATCACGGCGTGGATCTCTTCGGGAACGTCGTGGATCCGACGCGCCAGCTCCTCGGGGCGGGGCTGCGGACGTGCAAATACATCCAATGCGACAATGGCGAGCAGAACGTGTTCACGTGCCCCTCGGGGACGACCGCCGACATGGTGAGCGGGCACCCTGGCTGCTGCTGGACCGACGGGAGCGTGGTCACGATCGACCTGACCTGCGGCAGCACCGCCCTCGACAGCGACAACGCCACGATCTTCATTCGCGTCGACAACCCCTCGCAGCTCGTCTGCCAGGCCTACACGCTGCAGTACCACTACTGAATGGGCGCGCACCGCGGCGCGCGAATCGCCCACGAGAAGTCGACAATGCGCTCGGGCGCGATCGACAATCGGAGGACGGGAGAATGGCGATGGTCGACGCGACGCGGGACGACGCACGGGTGAAGGGCTTTCAGCGAGCGTTCGCGTCGATCGTGCCGCTCGTGGTCGAGGAGTGGCCGCTCGTCCCGCGCGCCGAAGTCGACGCGACGGCGGGTGATCTCGAGGCGCTGACCGCGTTGCTCGCGCGCCACCTGGACCGCACGAAGGTGCTCGTGCGGCGGCAGCTGCTCGAGCTGTACGACGTCGCGACCGCCGGCCGCGCCGCGCCGGATCCGAGCGCGAACGGCGAGGCGAAGAGGGCCGAGGGCGAGGCGGCGCCGCGCGCGGAGATGCAGGTCGAGGAGGTCATCGCCGCGGTCCGTCGGCTCGAGGCGTTCGCCGCGGACGAGGCGAAGCGCATGTCCGGGACCGTCCTGCCGGTGGCCGAGGCGAAGGTGCGGCAGAACCTGTGGGCGAGCCTGCTCATGGCGCTCGGGCTCGGCGTCATCGTGGGCCTGTGGCTGAACGGCGGACGGAGAGGCCGATGACGGCCGAAGCGGGCGAGCGCGGCGCGGAGGAGCTCGGCGGCTCCGGGACGATCGCGCGACTCGTGAACGCGCTCGAGCTCATCGCCTCCGCGCACGCGTCACGCGCGCGGGACGAGGCGAAGCGCGACGCGTCTCGGCTCGTGAGCGGCTTGCTCCTCGGGCTGGTCGCCGTTCTGCTGGTGATTCCGGCGGTCGCCGTCGCGGACGTCGCGGCGGCCCTCGCTCTGGCCGCGCGTGGCGTGCTCTCGCTCCCGAGCGCTCTCGCGGCGGCGGCGGCGATCGACGCGCTCGTCGTGGTCGCGCTCGTGCTCGCTGCGCGCGCTCGTTTCACCTCTCCGGTGCTCGTCGAGACGCGCGCCACGCTGAAGCGGGCCGCGCTCGTCCTGCGCGGCAGCTGAGCGGCGGGTCGAAGCGGCAGCAGCGGCGCCCCGCGGCGGAGGCGGTCGCGCGACGCGCGCCCTCGCGCGCGACTCGTCGGACGCCGGATCGGACAAAACACCGAACGCGCCCGTCAGGGGCGCGTTCGTTCGTCACTCGGGGTGGGCCATGAAGGACTCGAACCTTCAGCCAATGGATTAAGAGTCCACTGCTCTACCAATTGAGCTAATGACCCGGAGCTTCGACGAAGAAAAGACAACAGCGAGACGAAAAGAGAAGACAGCGTCGAAGAAAAGCGGATTCGAAGAAGAAGCGAATTCGAAGACGAAAAAAGCGATCTTGCGACCCGCGCGCCCGGAAGGATTCGAACCTACGACCCTCGGATTCGAAGTCCGATGCTCTATCCAGCTGAGCTACGGGCGCCGAAGGAGCCAGCGGAGGGGCGTGAGCCCGAGACCGATGACACCGACTGAGCGTCGGTGCGAGAGCTCGTCTCGAACCGACGCGCGAGCTTCTACCGACTGACGCGAGGCATGTCAAGCGGCCCTTCGCGGGTCAGCTCGTGCGTGCGTCCCCGCGGCCACCGGGTACTATCGTCGGCATGACGACGCAGGTAGCCGACAGCCTCACCGCGACCGATTCCCTCGCGAGCCTGATCCGCCGGGGCGCTTCGCAGCGCGCGATCGACGCGCATCTCGGGGCCCTCGCGCCGTACGCACGGATGCAAGAGGTGCTCGGCGTGACGGGATCGCTCGTGGGCAAGCTCTACGACGCGGTGGCCGGCGCGCCGCCGCTCCGGATCGAGGATCTGGTGCCGCCGGGGGAGACCGGGACCGTCATCCTCGAGGGGCGCAACTCGCTCCCGTCGTTCTCGCGCTTCCAGAAGCGCTTCGCGCGCGTCGGCGACGCGGTCGTCGGTTACAACCACCAGACCATGTCGTTCGTCACGGGGCCCGGCTACTTCGTCGTGCGCCCCGCCACGCCGGGCGAGACGCACCCCGACGAGATCTTCTTCGACTACACGACCGACCCCCCGCGCGACCTCCCGGCCGGCTGGCCGAAGTTCTCGCCGAACTCGGCCGGCCTGTCGCGCCTGGTCTACATGCACATGAAAGACTTTTGCCGTCGTGTTGCAGATGGCATCCTCGTCGGCAAGGCGTACAAGCTCGGCGTCGCGCAGAACGCTTACTTCACCCTGAGCCGACCGTACTGACCGCGCCGCGCGGGCGCGGCGGCTACTCTTGCAGGCGGATCCACCGGATCACCGCGAACACGATCGCGCCGAGCAGGAGCGGTCCGCTGATCCAACCGACGCTCAGCTTGGTCCCCGTCGCTTTGCCGACGATGACGGCGAGGATCGAGATGCCGACGGCCGCCGCGAGCGCGATGAGCGGCCCGCGCATGGGCTTCACCCAGGTCGAAGGATCCTCGATCCGGATCACCTTCTTCGGCTCTTCGCCGCCGATGCTCTGCTTCGCGACGTTGATCGCGGCGCTCCGCGCGTGACCGGCGACCTGGATGGCGACGTCGCGCGCCTGCTCCGCGACCACCTTGCCGCGCTCGCGGGCGATGTCCGAGAAGCGCTTCGAGTCGGGGCTCGGCGGCACGTCGCCTTGGGGCGGGGGAAACCCGCCGCCGGGGAGCGCGAGCGGTGGCAGCGGCTGGCCGACGCCTTGCGGCGGGAACGGCTGCGGCGCGGCGTGCGGCTGCATCATGCCCGGCTGCATCATGCCCGGCTGCATCATGCCCGGCTGCATCATGCCCGGCTGCATC
>CAYYKK010000325.1:0-2349 GCA_964467935.1 uncultured Polyangiaceae bacterium | reverse complement strand
ATGCCTGCCTGCATCCCAGCCGCCGGCGGCAACCCGGCGCCGCTCGGCGAGGGCTTCGGTGCCGGCTTGGGAGGGGCGGCGGAGTCGTCGAGGTCGAACGGGATCCCGAAGCCGCCGTCGTTCGGATCGTGAGGGTCGGCCAAGCTCGTGTCCTCCGAGGGAGAGGCGCTGCACGCCGTCGCCGCGCGATGCGACGACAGCGACTCAGTATCTCAGAGCACTCGCCATGACGTCCAGCAGCCCCGCGGGATCGTCGACGTGGACCCAGTGGCCCGCCTTCGCGAGCGTCTCCACGTGGAGGTGGGGGTGCGAAAGCGAAAGCGATCGCGCCCTCGCGACGTCGGCCGCGGACCAGTGCTGCGACGCGCCGCCGATGACCAGGTCGAGGCGCTCGGTCGCGGTCGGATCGGCGATCACGCTCCACAGATCGCGCTCGTAGTAGTCCGCGAGCATCGCTCGGATGGCCGGTAGGTCGAGGCGGAGGCGGTAAGCGTCGTCCACGCGTCGGACGTTCATGGTGAGCCAGTCCGTGATCGCCTTCGACATCCCCGCGCCCTCGGAGAGCGCCACGAACGCCTCGCGTGAAGGGAGCGTCGCGGGGACGCTCTCGAGGAGCGAGAGCACCCGCATCGTGTCCTCGGTGACGTGCTCGCCGGGGCGAGCCCCCGGGACCGAGTCGAGCACGAAGGCCCGCTCGATCGGTCGATGCTTCGCCGCGAGGTAGCTCAGCGCGACCTTGCCGCCGAACGAGTGTCCGGCCACGCCGCGAACGGGCACGTCGAGGGCGTCGACGAGCGCGGCGACGTCGTCCGCGGCCGCCGCGAGCGTGTGGGGCGGGGCGAACCCTTGCGACGCGCCGTGGCCTCGCAGATCGACGAGCACGAAGCCCCACGCCGGCACCCGCGCGGCGAGCGCCTTCGCGAACGATCGGAAGTTCGCTCCCATCCCGAAGATCCCGTGGAGGAGGAGCAGCCACGCCTTCGGGCTCGAACCTTCGTGGCTGATCCGGGCGTGCGCGAGGAGGGGGTTGTGCATGACCTGTCTCGGCGGACGCTCTACCCTCGCGGTCCCATGGCCGCCAGCCGAGCGAGATCACCGAAACCCGGAGCACCCCCCGTGCGGTCGCGCCGCGAAGTCTTCGTCGATCGCGATCTGTCCGGCGCCCGCTTCGAGGACGTCTCGCTCGCGGGCGCGCGGCTCGAGAACGTGTCGTTCGAGCGCGTCGCGATCGACGACGCTTCGTTCGAGGGAGCGCGCGTGCACGACGTGACCTTCGCGAGGACCCGCGTCGACGACGTGACGTTCGAGGCGTCGACGGTGACGGACGCGAGCTTCGCGGCCGCTTCGTTTTCCGACTGCGACTTCGCGGGCGCGACCCTCTCGAACGTCTCGTTCCGCGGCGCGCGCCTCGTCGACGTCGACCTTCGCGACGTCGCGATCGAGGACGCGGACATCACCGGGCTCGTCATCGCCGGCGTGCGGATCGATCTCCTGCTCGCGGAGCGCGCGCGGGGCGCCGGCCGCGATGAAGCGACGAAACCGCCGAAGCCTCGTCGCCGCGCATCAAAGCGGAGCGGTGCCTGACCGCTTTTGCTATGGTCCGAACCCCATGGCCATCCGCGAGCTGCGTGCGGAAGAGTGTCGTCGGACCGTCGGTCCCGACGAGCTGAAGTTCTCCTCGACCGACGACGTCGCGCCGGTGTCGGGCGTCGCGTCGCAGGCGCGCGCGCTCTCCGCGCTCACGCTCGGGCTCGAGATGCGTCAGGCGAGGTTCCACGTCGTCGTCGTGGGGCCCTCGGGGTCCGGCCGCACGTTCAGCACACGATCGATGGCGCAGCGGATCGCGCTCGGTCGGCCCACGCCCGACGATCTCCTCCTCTTGCCGAACCCGGCCCGACCGAGCGAGCCCATGGCCCTCAGCCTCCCCGCGGGCCAAGGCAGCTCGTTCGTGGGGGTGATGACCGAGCTCTACGGCAAGCTCGTCGAGGGCATCCGCGCCGCGACCGAAGGCGAGCGCTTCAAGCAGGTGCAGAGCAAGGTCCAGCGCCGCGCGCGCAGCGAAGAGACGAAGCTCGAGACGCGCCTCAAGGCGGACGCCGCCGAGCTCGGGCTCGAGCTCTCGCGCAGCGGCGAAGAGGTCGAGGTCACGCCGATCGTCGAGAACGAGGAGCCGAGCGCCGAGGCCGTCGAGGCCGTGACGAACGCCATCGAAGACTTCGAGGGCAAGCTCGCGAGCGTGCACGAGGAGGCCGAGGTCGAGCTGCGCGCGATCGTGAAGCAGCTGCTCGGCGACGCGGTCAAGACGTGCTTCGCGCCGGTGCTCGAGCGCTACGAGCTCCGAAAGGACAT
>CAYYKK010000324.1:1639-8333 GCA_964467935.1 uncultured Polyangiaceae bacterium | reverse complement strand
CGAGACCTCGGAACCCCGTGTGCGACGAGACGAGCGGGTAGGAGCGCTGCTCCGCCACGCCGAGCACCGCGTCGAGCATGCGGCTCGACATGTGCTCGACGTCGACCAGCATTCCGCGGTTCATCATCGACTGCACGAACGCGTCGCCCGCGGCCGAGAGGCCGAGCGAGTTGACGTGCCCGACCAGCCCGAGCGACTTCATGTACTCGGGATAACCCTGATTGTAGAAGTTGATCAGGAGATCGTTGTCGCGGTTCGCGCCGAGCAGGAAGCGCACGTCGGCGGTCCCGCCCCACGCCGCCTCCGCCTGCCACCACCACGGCTGAGCGAGGTTCTTTCCGTATTTGCGAAACAGGTAGTGGTTCGACAGGTTGAAGCGATCGTCGTAGATCGCCGTCCCGCCGAGCGCGTTGTCGACGAGGTGGACCGGGTTGATGAGGCGAACGCCCTGGTTCCACCACTTGGCGACGATCGCGTCGACGTTCGCGGGATCGAGCTGTCCGTCGCGCCGCATCGTGCCGCCCACGATGCTGTCGCACTCGATGGCGAGCACCACCGCGAGCTTGCCCTGCCCGATGACCGCGCGCGCCTCCTCGGGCGAATAGACGATTTGCATCCAGTCGCCGCACTGCGTGGCGAAGGCCTTCATTCCGGCGAGCTGCGAGAGGATCGACGTCTCGTCCGAGGTGTCGATGGGGTTGCCGTTGTCGTAGAGATCCGCGAGCAGCTCGCTGTTCACCGCGCTCGCGACGATGAGCTTGAGGCCGCACAAGAACGCATTTTGGACGGCGTCCTTGTACATCTGTTGGTGAATGACCGTCGTGTGGCGCGGCCAGCTCTGGAAATCGGGATAACCGCCGTAGTCGGAGCCCTCCGACTCCGTCAGCGACGGAACGGGACCGCCGACGCCCGTCGGCTCGTGGGCGCGCTTGCAGCAAGGGAGCGCCTGATCGATCGGATCGGTCGGGCTCCCCCAGAAGAAGCCGAGGCCGCCGGCGCGCTGTCCGCCGAACCCCAAGTGACTCATCGGATGGCAATGCAAGTCCGCGTAGCCGGTGATTCCCATCGATTCGACTCTCCCGTCGTCTTGCCCGAGGCGTTGTCGTCGAGACCGCTTTCGTCGTGACGTCCCGGCGATGGCGACCCACGCGATGAGCCGCATGCTCGGTGGTGACGGAGGGGAAGGTCAAGCCCGATCGGGAGACGCGGCGCGGCGGATCACTCGGCGGCTTCGCGCGCGCGATCGCCTCCGCCCTCGCGGCGGAGGATGGCGTGGAAGATCGCCTCGTGCGTCGCGGGGCAGGCGAGCGCGACGGGCCCTCGGGCCGCGCCGAACGCCGCGACGGCGTCGCGAATCGCCTCGCGGACGGCCATCCCGAGCATCAAGGGGGGCTCGCCGACCGCCTTGCTCCCGTGGATCGTGCCGGACTGGGGCGCGTTCGGCAGGAGCTCCACGCGGAAGTCGAGCGGCGCGTCGCCGATGGAGGGGATTTGATAGGTGCTCGCCGAATGGCTCGCGAGGCGCCCCTTCGCGTCCCACACGAGCTCCTCACCGGTGAGCCAGCCCATGCCCTGGACGAAGGCGCCCTCGACCTGCCCGCGGTCGACGCCTGGATTCAGCGACTCTCCCACGTCGTGGACGATGTCCACCCGGAGGACCCGCTTCATTCCGCTGTAGCCGTCGACCTCGACCTCGGCGACCGCAGCGCCGTAAGCGAAATAGTAGAAGGGGCGGCCGCGACCCTTCGCCTTGTCGTAGGCGAGATTCGGCGTTCGATAAAAGCCATTGGCCGAGAGGGGAATTTGCCGCAAATAGGCCTCTTCGACGACCTTCGCGAAGGGGATCTTCGCGTCCGGCGCGTCGGGCGCGAACACGTGGCCGTCCTCGAACTGGACCGACTCGGCCGGCAAGGGCAGGGCGCGGCCCCCGCGCGAGAGGAGATCGGCCGCCACGGGCGCGAGGCGCTCGCGCAGGACGACGCAGGCGTTGCGGACGGCCGCGCCGTTGAGGTCGGCGCCGCTCGACGCGGCGGTGGCCGACGTGTTGGGCACCTTGTCGGTCTGCGTCTTCATCACGCGGATCGCCTCGGCGGGCAGGCCGAGCTCGCGCATCGCGACGCCCAGCATCTTCGTGTAGAGGCCCTGGCCCATCTCGGTGCCGCCGTGATTCACCTGCACCGTGCCGTCGCGATAGACGAGCACGAGCGCGCCCGCCTGGTTCAGGAACGACGCGGTGAAGGAGATGCCGAACTTCACCGGCGTCACCGCGAGCCCGCGCTTGATGCGGCTCGGCTTCTCGTTGTGGCGCGCGACCTCCGCGCGCCGCGCGGCGACCTCGGCGCTCTTCGCGAGGCGCGCCCAGATCGTCCCGATGCGCACGTCGTCGAGGCGCTGCTCGTAGTGGGTGAAATCGCCCTCGCGGTAGAGGTTCTTCTCGCGGACCACCTCCGGCGCGAGGCCGAGCGTGCGCGCGATGCCGTCCATGATTTCCTCGATGACCACCATGCCTTGCGGGCCGCCGAAGCCGCGAAACGCCGTGTGCGACGTCACGTGCGTCCTCGCGACGCGGCCGGTCACCCGGATGTTCGGGATCGCGTAGGCGTTGTCGACGTGGAAGAGCGCGCGATCGCAGATCGACTCCGAGAGATCGAGCGCCCAGCCGCCGTCGGAGACGAGGTCGGCCTTCATCGCGAGGATCTTCCCTTCGCGATCGAACCCGACCTCGTAGCGCGCGAAGAACGGGTGGCGCTTGCCCGTGAGCATCATGTCGAGATCGCGGTCGAGCTGCACGCGCACGCGCCGACCGGTCTTCATCGCGGCGAGGGCCACGAGCGCGGCCCACGTGTTGCCCTGCGTCTCCTTGCCGCCGAAGCCGCCGCCCATGCGCGGCGACTGCACGACGACCTTGTTTCGCGGAAGGTTCAGCACGTGCGACACGACCGCTTGGACCTCGGACGGGTGCTGCGTCGAGCTCGTGACGAACACGTCGCCCTCGTCGCCGCGCTCCGCCCAGGCCGCGTGCGTCTCGAGGTAGAAGTGCTCCTGACCGCCGATGTCGAGCTCGCCCGAGAGCTTGAGCGGCGCCTCGCCGAGGGCGCGATCGGGCTCGCCGCGGGCGATGACGTGCGGCTCGGTGTGGAAGCTCCGGGCGGCGATCGCGGCGCGTACGCCGAGGATCGCGTCGAGCGGCTCGAGCTCGACCTTCACGGCCTCCGCGGCGCGCCGGCACGCGAGGTACGACGCGCCGACGACGACCGCGACCATGTGCCCGTGAAAGAGGATCTCTCGATCCGCGAGGAGGCTCTCGTCGTGCCGGATGGCGCCGACGTCGTTCGTGCCGGGGATGTCCTTCGCCGTGAGGACGCAGACGACGCCGGGCATCTTCTCGGCCTCACGCGTGTCGATCGAGACGAGCCGCGCGTGCGCCTCCTTCGCCATGACGGGCCAGAGGACGAGCGCGCCCTCGCGCTCCACGCCGGCGTCGTCGACGTAGCGGGCCGCGCCCGTCACGTGGCCGACGGCGCTCTCGTGCTTCAGGTCGCGCGACGCGGATCGCGGCGGCGGCGCGCCGGAGCGGGAGAAGCCGGGCGTCGCGTCCTGCGCGAGGCTCGTCTCCCCACGCCAGAGCTTCTCGAGGAGCGCGGGGGCGAGCCCGCTCCGGTAGCCTGCGCCCGCGCGCACGTCGCTGATCGGCTCGAGCTCGGCCGCGAGGCGCGCCTTCGCGAGGCGCAGCGTCTCGTCGTCGAACGCGCGGCCGACGAGGAGCGCCTCCGTCTCTCTCGCGCGGACCGGCGTCGCCGCCACGCCTCCGAAGGCGAGCCGCGCGTGATCGATCCTCCCGTCCGTGCCGACGCCGACGGCGAGCCCCGCGGCGACGATCGAGATGTCGAGCTCGCGCCGCTTGGAGACCTTGAACGTGTCGAAGCGCGCGCCCGGCCGCGGCAGGGGCACGTCGACGAAGCGGACGATCTCGTCGGGCGCGAGCGCCGTCTTGCGGTAGCCGAGGAAGAAATCCGCGAGCGGGAGCGTCCGATCGCCGCGCGCCCGGGACGTCAGCGTGATCGTCGCGTCGAGCGCGAGCAGCACCGGCGCCATGTCGCCGATCGGCGAGGCCGTCACGAGGTTGCCGGCGAGCGTCGCGCGGCTCCGGATCTGCCGCGACGCGAAGACCCACAGCATCTTGCGCAGGGCGGGGATCGCTCCGCCCGCCGCCTCTTCGAGCGCGGTGAGCGTCGCGGCGCCGTGCACACGGAAGCCTGCGCTCGTGCGCTCCACCTTCGCGAGCTCGCGCACCCCCTCCGTGGAGACGAGGAAGGGGAAGCTCTTGGCCTTCTTGTTGATCTCCACGCCGATCTCGGTCGCGCCCGCGACGAGCACCGCGTCGGGTCGCTCGGCCCGGATCGCGAGCAGCGCGTCGAGGGTGGTCGGGCGGACGAAGCGCTCGCCCTCGGCTTCGTAGTCGAGCGCGCGGACGCCGGTGTGCTTCGGGTCGAGACGCGCGTGGATCGCGTCGTGGGTCGTGTCCTTCGCGGCGAGCGCGTCCACCATGGCCTCGCGGATCGGTCGATAGCCCGTGCAGCGGCACAGGTTGCCCGAGAGCTGATCGCCGAGCGCCGCGTCGTCGAGGGGCTCGTCGCGGTAGTAGGCCTCGGCCATCGAGCACACGAAGCCGGGGGTGCAGTAGCCACACTGCGAGCCGTAGTGCTCGACCATCTTCGCCTGCACCGGATGCATCGGCAGGTGGAGCGGGTCGCGACCGCCGCGGCCTCCGCGCGCGAGGCCCTCCGCGGTCCACACCTCGCGCCCGGCGACCATCGGCATCAGCGCGAGGCAGCTGTTGATCGCGCGGTAGGTCGGCGCGCCGTCCGCGCGCTCGTCGAGCAGCAGCACCGAGCAGGCGCCGCAGTCGCCCTCGGCGCAGCCCTCCTTCGTCCCGGTGCGACCATGCGCGCGCAGCCAGGTGAGGAGGGTCGTGTTCGAAGAGGCTCCCGAGGCCTCGACCTCTTCGCCGTTCAAACGGAAGCGGAAGGCGCTGACGCGGTCCATGCCCGGATGCTACGGGCGCGAGCGACCGTCGTCGCAGGTAAAATCACGGGTGGTTCCGGGGCGCTCGCTGCCTCGGGGCGTCGGCGCGGGCGACCGTCGACGTCGTCGCGGGAGACACGACGCGTCGTCGGCGGCCCCCGCGCGGCTCGTCCGACGCGCGCGCCGCCGCGCCACGAGCAACCCGCGAGGCTGACGAGACCGTCAGTCTCGGCGCGGCGAAACTGGGAATCTCGATCACGCGTAGGCTCGCGCGTATCATGGCCCGAAAGGGGGATTCGCGGAGACGGATGCGCTTCGATGAGGAAAAGCGGCTCATCGCCCTCGAGGACTACCGCGTCCTCGACTCGGCGCCCGAGGCGGCCTTCGACAACCTGACCCGGGTCGCGGCGCGGATCTTCGCGGCGCCGATCTCGCTCATTTCGCTCATCGACCGAGACCGTCAATGGTTCAAGTCGAGATTCGGCCTCGACGAGCCCCAGACGCCGCGCGAGTACTCGTTCTGCGATCACGCCGTGCGCGCCGACGCGACGCTCGTCGTCTCCGACGCCGCGGTCGATCCTCGCTTCCGCGACAATCCCCTCGTCCTGGGCGCGCCCCACATCCGCTTCTATTGCGGTGTTCCGCTGCGCACGCCCGAGGGGCACGGGCTCGGGGCGCTCTGCATCATCGATCGCGAGGTCCGAGCGATGAGCGCGCGCGACCTCGCCATCCTCGAGGCGCTCGCGCGTCAGGTGGAGATCGAGCTCGAGATCAGGCGTCGGCTCGAGCTGCTCTCCGAGGCCCTCGGCTCCGCGCGCGCCCGCAGCCGCTCGACCGAGCTCACGGCCGCCATGATCGTCCACGACATGCGCAGCCCCCTCACGGCGATCACCGTGCTCGCGTCCGCGCTCCAACCCGCCGACGACGCCTCTCGCGCAGACGTCGAGCTGCTCCTCGCGGAGGCGAGCCGCCTCCGGCGCATGCTGACCGACATCCTCGACGTCTCGCTCCACGAGACGGGCGGCTTCTCGCTGCGCAAGCACGTCTTCGATCTCGTCGCGCTCGCGACGGAGGTCGCGCGTCGAATGAGCCGCTTCGAGCCGGGCCGCGCCGACGCGGTGCTCGTCGACGCGCCGCCGTCGCCCCTCTCGGTGGACGCCGACGCCGAGATCGTGACCCGCGTCCTCGAGAACCTGATCGGCAATGCGCTCGCGCACGCGGGCCACGCGGGCCCTGTCGTGATCGCCCTCGCGCGGGGGGGCGACCGTCGGATCCTCGTCGAGGTGCGCGACCGGGGTCCCTCGATCCCGGAGAAGGATCGTGCGCGGATCTTCGAGGCGCTCGAGCGCGGCGAAGGGGCCGCAGCCCGTCGTGGTTATGGCCTCGGGCTGACCTTCTGTCGGCTCGCCGTCGCTGCGCACGGAGGCGCGATCGCGGCCCTGCCCAACGCCGACGGCGAGGGCAACTGCCTGCGCTTCGATCTGCCCGCGGCCGAGTGATAGTCTCGCGCTCGTGAGCGCCCTCTCTCGACGATCGTCGCTTCTCGTGACGGCGCTCGCCCTGGCGAGCGGCGCGGTCCTCGCAGCGTGCGGCGGCGGGGGCGCCGGCGGCGCGGGCGGCGCGACGACGACGACGAGCAGCGCCTCCTCGAGCGCGTCGTCGTCGAGCG
>CAYYKK010000324.1:0-1629 GCA_964467935.1 uncultured Polyangiaceae bacterium | reverse complement strand
GGCCCGTCGACGGCGTCGTCGACCTCGAGCGGCGGGCTCCTCTGCGGCGACGGGATCTGCGGCGACGGCGACACGTGCGCCTCTTGCCCGAGCGACTGCGGGCCGTGCTGCGCCGGCGCCACGTGCTGCGGCAACGGCGTGTGCGATCCGGGCGAGTCGTGCGGGACGTGCGCCGAGGACTGCACCGACGCGATGGGGCAGCCCTGCAAGCGCGTCGGCATGTTCGTGCTCGGTTGGCACCAGCCCGCGGGGAACGCCGTCCAAGCGACCCTCGCCGCTGGCGAGCCGGTCCTCACCGTCGAGGACGTCATCGAGAGCCGCGTCGACGTCGGCGCTCCCCCCGGCCCGATCCGCTCTTATGCCGATATCCTCGTCGCGAACGGCCTCGAGGCGACGGCGGCGGGCTTCTATTACCAGGCTCGCACCCAGACGGGTCCCTATTGCATCGTCCACGCGCGGAAGCCCGGCGACCTCAACTACGAGCCCACGCACGAGGGCACCTACGGGATGGGCATGGTGCCCGACTGCCCCGGCTACGCGGAGACGCTCGCGAGGCAAGCCGCGCAGCTCACGGGCGCCGGGGTCGACTTCGTGGTGACCGACGCGACGAACCTCTCGGAGTACGACGCCTTCAGCGACGCCATCCAGCTCCGACCGTTCGAGGTCATGGTGGAGGAGTGGCGCGCGCTCCGGCAAAAAGGCATCAAGACGCCCGACCTCGCCGCCTGGCAGCGGCTCTCCGCGCCCGGCACGCTCGTCCCCCACGTCCTCGCCGTCTATGGAGCGCCCGAGAACGATCGGATGATCGCGCGCGATCCGAAGACGGGAAAGAAGCTCTTCTTCTATCCCGACGTGACGGGCGTCGACCCGGGCCTCGTCGCCATGGTGGCGGCCGACGGCGGGAAGAACGACGTCTTGCCCGTCCCGATGTGGGTCGAGCGCCAAGCCCAAGGCTCCTGGTCCTTCTTCGCCGCGTGCCAAGCGGGCACGCGCCTCGACGACGCGCCGTGCAATCAGGTGCCGACGCTGAACAGCGTCGTCGGCTCCCAGCTCGCGGTCTCACCCAGCTACCAACTCGGCTACGCGAGCGTCCCGTTCCAGGCGGTCGGTGTCTATCGAGGAATCACGCTCCGCAAGCAGTTCGAGACCGCCTTCGCCGTCCAGCCGGATTGGCTCTTTCTCTCGAGCTGGAACGAGCATGTCGCGCAGCCACAGTCGGGGGCACCGGCGCCCAGCATGGGGCTCGAGACCGACGCGACGGCCGCCGATCGTGCCTTCGTCGACACGTACGGCGTCGAGTTCTCGCGCGACATCGAGCCGACGGAGCAATATGGAACGCTGATATACGATCTCGTGCGCTCCTGTCTGAGGGTCTATCGGAGCGGCGCGACGACCTGCGCCGACGCGAACGAGGCCTGCTGCCAGGGCGGTCGCTTCAGTGATCGGTATAGCTATTACGACGGCCCCTCGGGCACCTTCGTTCTCTACGCGACCGCCCTCGGAGCGAGCCCCGCCCGCGCGGCGCTCTACCATTGTCGGGCAGGCGCGACGGACGAGTTTTTCTCCCTGGACGCGGCGTGTGAGGGCCAGACGTCCCTCGGTCAGGTGGGCTTCGTCTCGACGTTCAAG
>CAYYKK010000323.1:0-8415 GCA_964467935.1 uncultured Polyangiaceae bacterium | reverse complement strand
AACGCGAAGCAGCCGATCGCGCCGGCCATGCAGGTGTGCGAGTCGGTGCCCGCGTCGACCTGCCCGGGCAGCGCGAGCGCCTCGATGACTTTGTTGTGGCAGATCGCCTCGGAGCCCACGGTCTTGCCTGCGCGCTCGACCTCTCCGTAGAGCTTGATGCCGTGCCGCTTGGTGAACGACGCCTGCACCGTCGCGAGCGAGCCCGCTTGTTCCTTGAGGCCCATCTTGAGGTGCGCCTCGGGCATCACCCGATCGAGGAACGTGAGGTGATCGCGGAACGCGAAGACCGAGTCGGGGTCGGTCACCTTCGCGCCCGCGCCGAGGCCGGCGACGAAGAGCGACTCGGCCATCGGCGTCACGTACTCGTGCGAGAAGCGGACGTCGGTCCGGACGAAGAGCGAGTCTCCCGGCGCGACGGCCTCGACGCCCACGGCGCCGCTCTTCGCGTCGACGATCGCGCGCGACGCGATGATCTTCTCCGCGAGCGTCATGGGCCGCTTGGCCGTCGTGATCGCGGGCGGGGACACCTCGCCCGCGAGGCGCGCCTTGTTGTAGGCGAAGAGGCCGCCGAACTCGACGACGTCGGCGCTGATCCGGTCGAGCCCCTTCGTGAACTCCGCGATCGGGATCTCCTCGCCGCGCGCGACGCGATCGAGGATGCCGAAGTCGGTCGTCGTGAGCAGGCCGATGTTCTGGCAGTTCTGCCCGTAGATCTTCTCGATGCTCTCGGCGACGACGATCTGGATGCCGGCCTCGCGCTCCGAGTAGGGCGCGGTCTCGCGCGAGCTGCCGCAGCCCTTCGATCGCCCGCTCACGATGACGCCGAAGCCGCCGCTCTTGATCGCGTCGCGCTCGACGACGCCTCCGCGCAGCCCGACCAGGCAATAGCGGGCGAGCGTCTCGTCGTAGTAGTAGCAGACCCATCCGGGGGTGAGCTCGTCGGTCGAGATGTTGTCGACGAGCTTCGCGCCGGCGCGCTCCTCTCGGGTCAGGTCGGTGCCCGAGAGCTGCTTCGCGAGCAGCTTCGAGTCCTCGGTGAGGAGGAGGACGCGGGCGCTGACCTTGACGGATTGGCGGCGGGTCGTGCTCATCGAAACCTCGTGTGTCGGTGGTCGAGACACGCTGCGCCCCCCGCGCGGCGAATCCGGTTTCCTACCCCGATTCCGCGCGCGCAGCCATGCCCTCCTGGTCCGCGCCCTACCGGCGTTCAGTTTCGCTCAGCCGTGAGTTACGCTTCGCGCATGAGCGACGAACTCTCCGTGTCCGACGTGATCCCGGCGACGCTCGAACGCGTCTACGAAGCCTTCCTCGACGGCGCCCTCCACACGGCGATGACGGGCGCGCCCGCCACGGCGTCGCGCGAGGTCGGCGGTGCGTTCACGGCCTGGGACAACTACATCTCCGGGAGGAACCTCGCCCTCGAGCCGCTGCGCCGCATCGTGCAGGCGTGGCGCGCCGCGGACTTCCCGGAGGGCGCGGAGGACTCGAGGCTCGAGATCCTCTTCGCGCCGAACGGCGCAGCGACCGAGATCACCATCGTGCACACGCAGCTGCCCGACGGGATGGGCGACGGCTTCTCGGAGGGATGGCAGAAGTTCTACTTCGGGCCCATGCGCGCGTACTTCGGTGCGGCGGCGCCCAAGGCGACGGCGAAGAAAGCGGCGCCCAAGAAGGCAGCGACGAAGAAGGCGGCGCCCAAGAAGGCGGCGGCGAAGAAGGCTGCGAAGAAGGCCACGCCGAAGAAGGCGGCGCCCAAGAAGGCAGCGAAGAAGGCGGCGCCCAAGAAGGCGGCGGCGAAGAAGGCTGCGAAGAAGGCCACGCCGAAGAAGGCAGCGAAGAAGGCGGCGCCCAAGAAGAAGGCCGCACCCAAGAGGTCGGCGAAGAAGAAGTGAACCGATCCGCGGCCCAGGTTGCCTGGGCCGAGGGGCTGTCGTAGCGTCCGCGCGTCGCATGTCGCCCGACGCTCTTCGATCCGCCGCCGCCGGGCCGCTGCCCGTGATGATCCTCGGCGCGGGACTGACGGGGCTCTCGGCGTCCTACCACCTGCGACGCGCCGGCGTCCCTCACCGCATCGTCGAGAAGAGCGCGTCTCCGGGAGGGCACGCCGTCACGATCGAGGAGGTCGGCTACCGCTTCGATCGTACGGGCCACCTCCTTCACCTGCGTGATCCGGAGATGCGGGCCCTCGTGCTCGAATGGCTCGGGCCTGGCGGCTACGTCGAGCTCCAGCGGAGGAGCGCGGTCTACTCCCACGGCGTCTACACGCGCTACCCGTTCCAAGCCAACGCATTCGGGTTGCCAAAGCAAGTCGCTTACGAGTGTGTCCTCGGCTTCGTGAAGGCGCAGCTCGAGCCCAGCGCGCGCCCGCCCGCGAACTTCGAGGAGTTCTGCCTCGCGCGGTTCGGCGAGGGCATCAGCCGCCATTTCATGATCCCCTACAACGCGCGCCTCTGGGGAGTGCCGGCGCGGGAGATCACGGCGGAGTGGTGCAGTCGCTTCGTCCCGATCCCGAAGGTGGAGGACGTGCTCGCGGGCGCCGTGGGGCTCGAGGGGCCCGAGCTCGGCTACAACGCGCGCTTCATCTACCCGCGGCTCGGCATCGGCGCACTCGTCGAGAAGCTCGCCGAGCGCGCCGGACCGGTGGAGACGGGGCTCGCGCCCACCGCGATCGATCTCGGCGCGCGCGAGGTGATCTTCGGGGACGTGGCGGTGCCGTACGACGAGCTCGTCTCGACGCTGCCGCTGCCGACGCTGCTCGCCCTCGCGACCGAGCTGCCGCCCGAGGTCCGGGCGGCGGCGTCGCGTCTTCGCTCGACCGAGCTCTACTACCTCGACGTCGCCCTCAACACGCCTTGCGAGAAGCCCTACCACTGGGTCTACGTGCCCGAGGCGAAGTACCCGTTCTACCGCGTCGGGAGCTACAGCCACTTCTCCGCCGCGATGGCGCCGCCGGGCAAAGGCTCGCTGTACGTCGAGCTCGCCGATCGCGCCGCGCCCGATCTCGCGACGCTCTTGCCGCGCGTCGCCGAGGCGCTCGTCGAGATGGGCATGATCCGCGCGCCCGAGGCGATCCGCTTCGCGCGCCTTCGCCACCTCGAGCACGCGTACGTGATCTTCGATCACGAGCACTACGCGTCGCTCGCGACGGTTCGGCGACACCTCGACTCCGTCGGCGTGCTCTCGACCGGGCGCTACGGAGGCTGGAACTATTCGTCGATGGAAGACGCGCTC
The DNA here is from genome assembly GCA_964467935.1 of uncultured Polyangiaceae bacterium. Taxonomy (GTDB): domain Bacteria; phylum Myxococcota_A; class Polyangia; order Polyangiales; family Polyangiaceae; genus CAYYKK01. The sequence goes on along the minus strand of CAYYKK010000323.1, from coordinate 5,184 downwards.
GTCTTCGGTCGAGAAGCCGCTCGGACGGTCCTCGCGCGGCTCGACGCGCGGGACGCACGAGCCGCCGAGCGCGCCTCGTGAACCCGCACATCTCGTTCGTCATCCCCGTCTACGACGAGGAGCCCATCCTGCACGCCGCGGTCGTCGATCTCCGCGAGCGCCTCGCGCCGCTGCGCTGGTCGTACGAGATCCTGCTCGCCGAGAACGGATCGCGCGACGCCACCGTCGCGATCGCCGAGGACCTCGCCGCGAAGTACCCCGAGGTCCGCTGGTTCTCGTTCGGTCGTCCGAACTACGGGGGCGCCCTCCGCGCCGGCATCGAGCGCGCGCGCGGCGCCATCGTGGTCTGCGAGGAGATCGACCTCTGCGACGTGGACTTCCACCGCCGCGCGGTCGGCATCCTCGAGCGAGACGAGGCCGATCTCGTCATCGGGTCGAAGCTCCTGCCCGGCGCCGAGGACGATCGCCCGCTCACGCGGCACGCCGCGAGCCTCGTCTACAACGGCATGCTGCGCGCGACGCTCGGCTTTCGCGGCACCGACACGCACGGCCTGAAGGCGTTCCGGCGCGAGGCGCTCCTCGACGTGGTGCGCAGCTGCGTCGTCGACAAGGACGTGTTCGCGAGCGAGCTCGTGATCCGCGCCTACCGAAAGGGCGTCCGCGTGCGCGAGATCCCCGTCCGCGTGAAGGAGAAGCGCACGCCGAGCATCAACCTGCTCGACCGGGTGCCGGGCGTGCTCCGGAACCTGGTGAAGCTCACCTACGCCATCCGCGTGAAGGGTTGAGCGCGCCCGCGCGGCCTTTGCCGTGCTAGGAGCCCAGCCGACCCATCGCGGTCGGAGCGGCTCCATGCACCCCGTCTACGTCCTCTTCGGCACCGAATCCGGCAACGCTCAAGGGCTCGCGAAGCGCGCGGGCGAGGCCCTCCAGAAGGCGGGCCTCACGCCGAAGGTCGTCGACATGATGGACTTCGCCGGCAAGAGCTTGCCCGATCTCCGGCGCGTGCTCGTCATCACCAGCACCTACGGCAACGGTGATCCGCCGTCGAACGCGGAGGAGCTGCACGGCTTTCTGATGCGCAAGTGTCCGCCGTTGCCCGAGCTCGCGTTCTCCGTCTGCGCGCTCGGCGACACGACGTACGACCGGTTCGCTCAATGCGGCAAGGACTTCGATCGCCGCCTCGGCGAGCTCGGCGCGCGCCGCATCGCCGATCGGCAGGACTGTGACGTCGACTACGACGATCCGTTCGAGCAGTGGCTCGCGCGCGCCATCCCCGCGCTCAAGGCGCTCGACGACGTGGGCTCCGCGGCCCCCGCCACGATCCCGCCGAGTCAGCGCGTCGATCCGCCCGGCACGCGTCGAAACCCCGTCCTCGCGCGCGTCTCGGTGAACCGGAGCCTCCACCGCAGCGGCGCGACGAAGGACACGAGGCACGTCGAGCTCTCGCTCGGCGCGACCGGGCTCCGCTACGAGCTCGGTGACTCGATCGGCCTCTGGCCCTCGAACGATCCGGCGCTCGTCGCCGACGTGCTCCGCGCGACCGGGACCGACGCCGACGCGCGCGTGCGGATCGGCGCCGACGAGTCGACCCTCGTCGACGCGCTCACGAAGAAGCTCGACGTGGTGCACGCGGACGTGCGCCTCCTCGAGCGGGTCATGGGACCGCTCACCCCCGAGGCGCGCCACGCCGCGCTCGCCGATCGGCACGTGCTCGATCTGCTGCTCGAGAAGCCGAACCGCCTCTCCGCCGACGAGCTCGTCTCGCTCCTCCGACCGCTGGCTCCGCGCCAATATTCGATCGCCTCGAGCCTGCTCGCGCACCCGAACGAAGTGCACCTGACCGTCTCCGTCGTGCGCTACGAGCTGCGCGGGCGCGCGCGCGCAGGCATCGCCTCCGGCCACCTCGCCGATCGCGCCGGCGTGGGCGTCGAGCTGCCGATCTACCTGCACCCGAACCCGGGCTTTCGCCTCGCGCCGCCCGACACGCCCATCGTGATGATCGGCCCGGGCACCGGCGTCGCGCCGTTCCGCGCCTTCCTCGAGGAGCGCCGCGCCACGGGGGCCAAGGGCAAGTCGTGGCTCTTCTTCGGATCGCGACACCGCGCGACCGACTTCCTCTACGAGGACGATCTGCTCGGCTTCGTGCGCGACGGGACGCTCGCGCGCCTCGATCTCGCGTTCTCTCGCGACCAAGCCGACAAGGTCTACGTGCAGCACCGCATGCTCGAGCAGGCCGAGGAGCTCCACCGCTTCATCGAGGAGGGCGCGACGATCTACGTCTGCGGCGACGCCCACCAGATGGCCGTCGGCGTGCAGGACGCGCTCACAGCCATCCTCGCGTCGAAGGGCGGCGTGTCGCGCGAGGCTGCGCGCGCTCGCCTCGAGCAGCTCGCCGCGGCGGGTCGCTACCTGAAGGACGTCTACTGACGCGCGGGCGGGCTTTTGGCCGCCGAGGCGACCTCGCCGCGCCCGCAACACTCCCGAAACAAAGCCGAAACGCCGTCGAAATCGCGGCGTGGTTCGCTTCCCCGTCATGAAACCCGACACGGGCGACACGGCTTGGCTGCTCGTCGCGAGCGCGCTGGTGCTCCTCATGACCCCAGCGCTGGCGCTGTTCTACGGCGGCATGGTTCGCCGAAAGAACGTGCTGTCCACCATCATGCACTCGATGACGGCGATCCCGATCGTGAGCGTCCTCTGGATGCTCGTCGGCTACTCGCTCGCCTTCGGTCCGTCCGTGCACGGGCTCATCGGCAAGCTCGACTACGTCGGCCTCGCCGGGCAGACGGGGACGCTCCACGGCACGGTGCCGAGCCTCGCGTTCGTCGCGTTCCAGATGATGTTCGCCGTCATCACGCCCGCGCTCATCTCGGGCGCCTTCGCGGAGCGCATGCGCTTTCCGGCGTACGCGCTCTTCATCGCGCTGTGGTCGCTCTTCGTCTACGTCCCGATGGCGCACTGGGTGTGGGCCGACGGTGGCTGGCTCTTCCAGCTCGGCGCGCTCGACTTCGCGGGCGGCACCGTCATCCACATCACCGCCGGCGTCTCCGCGCTCGTGTGCACGGTCGTCTTGGGGCGGCGTCTCAAGTACCCGCAGGAGCGGCCGCTCCCGCACAACCTCACGATGACGATGACCGGCTCGGGGCTGCTCTGGTTCGGCTGGTTCGGGTTCAACGCCGGCAGCGCGCTCGCGTCGGGTCACCTCGCGGCGCTCGCCTTCGTCACGACGCACCTCGGCGCGGCCGGCGGTGCGATCGGCTGGGTCGCGGTGGAGTGGAAGCACGGCGGCAAGCCCACCGCGCTCGGCGTCGCGTCGGGGCTCGTCGCGGGCCTCGTCGCGATCACGCCCGCCGCGGGGTTCGTCGCGCCGTGGGCGGCGCTCGTGATCGGCCTCGTCGCCGGCGTGGCCTGCTTCTACGGCGTGCTCCTCAAGTACCGCTTCGGCTACGACGACTCGCTCGACGCGTTCGGCGTGCACGGCGTCGGAGGCATCGTCGGGGCGCTCTTGACCGGCGTCTTCGCCGAGCAGCGCTCCTTCGCGGATCTGACCACCCCCGTCGGCGCCGATGGCCTCATCAAGGGCTCGGTGAAGCAGCTCCTCGTGCAAGGAGCGGCGACCCTCGTCGCCATCGCCTACGCGCTCGTGATGACGTGGATCCTCTTGCGCGTCGTCGCGCTCTTCACCAAGCTCCGCGTCTCCGAGTCGGATGAGCGCGAAGGCCTCGACACCACCCAGCACGGCGAGGAGGGCTACGCCGGCTGAGATCGCATCGACGGGGGCGTCCGCTGCGGACTGCTGAGGCGCACAGCATTGACAGAGAAGTCGTTCTGACTATGCTCCGCGACCCCATGGTTTCAGCCACGCAACAAACCCAGCGAATCCGCGCCCGCAAGGCCCGCCGCGAGGGCACGAAGACCAAGCGCTTCGCCCGCGCCAACGGCACCCCGGCGTTTGCCGTCCACCCCGAGGGTTACGACCCCAAGGCCGCGGACGCCAAGCCCGAAGCGAAGCCCGTCGCAGCTGTACCCGTCACCGCAGGCAAGAACGCCAAGTGACGAGCCCCGCTCGCTCGGGCGCCATGCGAGTGGCGGCCGGGACGAGTCGGTCGTAACGAGAAGCAGGAAGAGCAATGGCCAATCACGCATCCGCCGAGAAGCGCAACCGTCAGCGCATCAAGCGCACCGATCGCAACCGCGCCGTCAAGAGCGCCCTCCGCACCGCCGTCAAGAAGGCGCGCGCCGCGGTGACGTCGGGGACGGAGGGCGCCGAGGCGCTCCTCGTCGCTGCCCAGAGCGAGCTCGATCGCGCCGCCAAGAAGGGCGTCATCCCGGCCAAGCGCGCGTCGCGCGTGAAGGGCCGCCTCGCCTCCGCCGCGAACCGCGCTGCGAAGAGCAAGTGAGCGTGCCGTCCTCGCCGTGAGGCGGTGAGGAGCACGAGCGCTCGTCGGAACGACAGCGGGAGCGCCCCCGCGCGGGGCGGCTCCCTCGTCGTGCTTTGTCCGGCCGCGCCCCGATCGGCGTGCGTCGCCGAGATCGGTGGGCGGAGAAAACGAGAGCGCCGCGCGTCCTTCGTCAGGAGGCGCGGCGCGGTTCGCGCTGAGGATGCGTGGCTCAGGGGCGGATCGTCACCGGCACGGTGAAGGTCGGCTTCGAGAACGGACCGACGTTCGCGCCCTTGAGCGCGGACTGGATGCAGGAGGCGGCCGGCTTGCCCGCCGCCCAACCTCCGACGCTCACGCTCTGCACGGCGCCCGACGAGCCGAACGTGACGGTCGCGGAAGAGACGTCGTCGGCCCCCGCGACGCACGCCTTCGCCGCGCCCTTCACCGCTCCGATCGCCGCGGTGACCGATCCTTGCGGCGGCGCGTCGGGGAGGTTCTTCGGCGCGGCCGCCTCCGACGCGGGCGCCGCTTCTTGCTTCGCGTCGTCCGGGCCCGCGGCCTTCTTCATCGCGTCGTCGAGGGAGCCGTCGGGGTTCACCTTCACCGGCCCGGTCTTCGAGGGGTCCGCCGCGGCCACCGCCGAGGGCGCGGCCGAAGCGGTCGGTAGCGGGCCACCGAGCGCGACACCCGAGGGCTGCGCGGTCGCGTCGCCCAGCGCGTTGATGTCGAGCGCGCCGTCGCCCGGCTTGTCGTTCGAGGCCTCGGCCGACTTCGCCGCCTCGGGCGGCTTCTCCGCCGGCTT
>CAYYKK010000322.1:0-8452 GCA_964467935.1 uncultured Polyangiaceae bacterium | reverse complement strand
CATTTTCGGGTCGAACTCCGTCTAGAGTGGTGTGAGACTCGACAGCGTCCCTCAGGCCCCCGCGAGAAAGACGATGCGCCCCCAGGTCGGTCAGCTCATCAACAACAAGTACCGGCTGCTTCGACTCATCGGTGACGGCGGGATGGGCAGCGTGTTCGAGGCGCAGCACGAGGTGCTCGGCACGACCGTGGCCCTCAAGTTCCTGCACCCCGAGCTGTCGCGCCGGCAGGGCCTCGTGCAGCGCTTCCTCCAAGAGGCGCGCGTCTCGGCGAAGATCCAGAGCCCGCACGTGGTGCGTGTGACCGACGTGGAGCAGACGTCCACGGGCCTCGCGTTCATCGTCATGGAGTTCCTGAAAGGGACCTCGCTCCAGGCGCTCTACGAAGAGCTCTACCGGGCGGGCAAGCGGCTGTCGTTCGAGGAGGCGCTCAACTACTCGCTCCAGATGCTCGACGGCCTCGAGGCAGCGCACGAGGAGGGCATCATCCACCGCGATCTGAAGCCCGACAACGTGATGATCACGCACGGCAAGCGCGGCGAACCGCTCGTGAAGCTCCTCGATTTCGGCATCGCGAAGCTCAAGATCAACGGCGAGCTCTACAAGGGGCTGACGCGCCCCGGCGTGATCATGGGCACGCCGGAGTACATGGCGCCGGAGCAGGTGTTCTCGGCCGATCAGGTCGACGTACGCGCGGACATCTTCTCGTGCGGCGTCATGATCTTCGAGATGCTCGCCGGGCGCCGGCCGGTCGGAGGAGACGAGCCGCACCAGATCGCGGCGCAATACCTCGCCGGCTCGGTCGCGCGGCTCACCGATCTCGCGCCGCACGTGCCGGCGGATCTCGCCGCCGCGGTGCACCGCGCCATGGCGCCGGAGGCCAAGGATCGGTTCGGCTCTGTCGCCGAGTTCCGCAAGGCGATCGAGCCGTTCGCGAGCAAATCGACCGCCGCCGCGGCCTCGAGCCACACCCCGACGAACCACGCGAGCTCGGCGCCACCGGCAGACGTCTCGGCCGAGCGGCGCAGCGTCCCGAAGACGATCCCTCCGCACGACGACGGAAACGAGGCGGCGACCGATCAGATGTCGAACCCGTTCCCGGCGGCGGCTGCGGCGCAGAACGGCGGCTCGCTCGGCGCGCTGGGCGAGCGGACGCTCGACGGCCCGTTCGGCGCGCAAGAAGCCGCCGCGGTGCGCGCGAGCGGCGCGAGCCCGTCGGTGATCACGCCGGGCGGCGTGGCGATCCCCGCGCAGGCCGGCACGCCGAACGTGATGGAGTCGACGGTGGAGGGCGCGCCCTTCTTCCCCGGCGCGACCGAAGCGTTCGACCCGCTGAACGCCGCGAGCGCGGCGCGTCCGGGGGGAACGAACATCGGCGACGCCCGCGTCGTGCCTGGAACGGTGGGCTACGCCGAGCCCTACGCGCCGCCCGCGGCGACGCCAGGTCTCGGGATCTCGAACGCCGGCTACGTGGCGCCCCCGGCTCGGCCGGCCCAGAAGAAGGGCATGGGGGTCGGCGCGATCCTCGGCATCGCCGCGGCGATCGCGGCGATGGCCGTCGGCGGCGTCTTCCTCTACGCGCAATACGGCAACGGCGGCGACGACGACAAGCCGATGAAGACGGTGCAGCTGCCGGCGCCGACGCACGAGACGGCGACGGACCAGCCGGAGCCGCAGACGCAGCCGCAGACCCAACCGCAGACGCAGCCGCAGCCGCAACCGCAGACTCAACCCGAGCCGCAGCCGCAGCCGACGCAGAAGCCGACGACCAACCCGCAGCCGAAGCCGAACCCCGGACCCAAGCCGAACCCGACGCCGACGCCGGCTCCTTGGGTGGTGCCGAGCTCGATCCAGATCCCGGGCATCGAGTTCCCTCCGAACCCGTGGCAACCGCAGCAGCCGCAACAACCTCAGCAGCCGCAGACGCAGCCCGACGAGCCGAAGGGGCGACCGAAGATCCCGCCGATCGGATCGATCTTCCGGCCGATGCCCTCGACGACCTCGACGCCGTCCACGTCGCCGACCGGCTCGCCTTCGCCGCTGCCGTCGACGGCGAGCCCCCAAGTGCCGGCCCCGACGACCACGCCGTCGAGCCGCCCTCCGATCGAGCGCGTCCCCCTGCCGCGCCTGCCGGGCGTGCGTAGGGCGATGCGTTAGGGTACGTTCTTCGTCGCATGAGCGACGCGCACGGTGGTCCCCCGCCCGGCTGGCCGGCCGCTCCTCCGGCGGGAGCCGCGGGTCCCGGATACACGCAGCCCGGCGAGCCGGGATTCACGCCTTCGTTCCCGCCTGCCGACGCAGCTGGTCCGCTCGACGCGAGCGCCGCGGGCGACGGCTACGTCGCGCCCGGGGCGACGGTGGTGGAGCCCATCGGATCGCCAGTTGCACCTGCAAACGGATATGCAGCTGGGCCCCCCGCCGCGTACGGACCCGCGGCGGCGGCGCCGATCCTCGGTGGACCGACGCCCGGACCCGCGTGGGGCACCCCTGCCGCGCCCGTGCCCGCCGCCCCGGCCGCGCGCTCGTCGACACCGTTGTTCGTCGGGATCGCGGCGATCGTCGTGACGGTGTTGGGAGCGATCGGGTTCGTCTTCTATTGGCGCGCCCGGAGCGTGGACGCCGACAGCGCGGCCCCCGCCGACACCATCGACGTGCCGAAGAAGAAGAAGAAGGCGGACACGGAGGAGGACAAGCCCAAGGAGGCCGCCCCGGCGCCGACGCCGACGCCGACCCCCGAGCCGACGCCGGCCCCCGAGCCGACGCCGACGGCGGGCCCGACCCAGAAGCCGCAGCCCACGACGCAGCCGACGACGCCGAAGCCGCAGCCCACGACGCAGCCGAAGCCGCAGCCCACGACGCAGCCGACGACGCCGAAGCCGCAACCCACGCAGCCGAAGCCGCAGCCGACCTCGCCCCCGGGGCCGAGGCACATCCCAGGCTTGAGGTAGCGGGGCGTTGCTCACCGTCGAGACCTCCGCGCTCTCCGTGCTCGTGCGCTCTCCCTCCGCGACGGTGGAGGAGGGCGCGCTGCTGATCGCCAAAGACGCCTACCCGACGCTCGACGTCGGACATTACCTCGGCGTCCTCGACGCGCTCGCCGAGCCGCTCGCGCCGAGGCTCGCGAAGATCGCGCACGATCCCATCGCGACCGCTCGCGCGATCGGCGACTACCTCTTCCTCGAGCTGGGTTTCCGGGGGAACGACGAGGCCTACTACGACGTGCGCAACAGCTACCTGAACGAGGTGCTCGACCAGAAGCGGGGCATCCCGCTGACGCTCGCGATCGTCATCCTCGCGATCGCGCGGCGCTGCGACGTCGATGCCGAAGGCATCCTGTTCCCGGGGCACTTCCTCGTGCGAATCGGCGGGCCGACCGGGTGCTACATCGATCCCTTCTACGGCGCGCGCGTCCTCGGTCAGCTCGATCTCGAGATCCTCTTGAAGCGCGCGCTCGGCCGCGACGTCGAGCTCGGACGCGAGCACCTCGCCATCGCGGACTGCCGCGCGATGCTCATTCGCATGCTCAACAACCTCCGCGCCATCTTCAGCGGCCAGGGCGATCACGCGCGCGGGATGCTGGTGTGCGATCGGCTCGTCGATCTCGACGCGAGCCCGATGGCGCTCCGGGATCGGGGGCTCTGCGCGCTCGCGCAGGGCGCTTTCGAAGCGGCGCGCGCAGACCTGAGCGGCTATCTCACGGCGCGCCCCGACGCGGGCGATCGCGCGGCGATCGAGCGTGCGCTGGGCGAGGCGCGCGCGAAGACCAACCTCAACTGATGCGGACGCGGCGGACGAGCGAGCAGGTCCTCGTGGTGGCGCTCCTCCTCTCGGGAGCTTGCCGCGAAAAGGCGACCCCGACGCAGCCGACCGCCGCGCCGACGACGGCGTGGGTCGACCATCGCGCCGCCGATGGGAGCTACGCAGCGCGCTTCTTCGCGGCGCCGAAGGTCGAGGAGAAGGACGACGGCGTTCAGCCGTCGGGGATGGTGCTGCACACGAAGAGCGCGTCGGCCGCGGACGACACGCGGCTCTTCTCGGTGGCGAAGCTCGAGATCGCCAAGGTGAAGACCTACGACTGCGAGGCAGGGCTCGAGGGGATGATCAAGTCGTCGCTGACCAGCATGGGGTGCGCGCCCGACGACGATCATGCGCTCCGGATCGACGGTCGCGTGGCGCACGACGTGTCGTTCAGCTGCACGAAGAACCCCGCGCGCGGCAAGATGCGCGTCGTCTGCGAGCCCAAGGATCTCGCGAACGGCAGGGTCGACGCGTACTCGGTGATGGCGCTCTACCAGAACGAGCTGTTCGACGCGGACGAGGCGAAGTCGTTCATCGAGAGCTTCCGGATCCTCTGAGGAGGTCGCGGAGCACGGCGCTCGTGGCCGTCTTCGCCTTGGCGACCTCGGCCGGTGTCCCGGTCGCGACGATCTTGCCGCCCGCGCGACCGCCCTCGGGGCCGAGCTCGACGATCCAATCGGCGGCGGCCATGACGCCAGGGTGGTGCTCGATGACGACGAGCGTGTCGCCTCGCGCGACGAGCTTGTCGAGGACACCGAGGAGGCGCGCGACGTCGGCCCAGTGCAGCCCCGTGGTCGGCTCGTCGAGCACGTAGAGCGTCGAGCGACCCCGACCGCCGGTGGCGAGCTCGGCGGCGAGCTTGAGCCGCTGCGCCTCGCCGCCCGAGAGGGTGTGCGAGCCCTGGCCGATCTTGAGGTAGCCGACGCCGAGATCGTTCATCACGCGGAGCGGCCCCTCGATCTTTCGGTGGGCGTGGAAGACGGCGAGGGCCTCCTCGGCGGAGAGATCGAGGACCTGTCCGATGTCGAGGCCGTTGTACTTCACCTCGAGCGTCTGCGGCTCGAAGCGCGCGCCTCGACAGGCCGGACAGGGCGTCGTCACGTCGGGCAGGAACGACATCTCGTGCGACGTGACGCCTTGCCCCTCGCACGCGGGACAGCGGCCCCCGGTGGCCGAGTTGAACGAGAAGCGCGTCGGGCCGAACCCCTTCACCTGGGCCTCGGGCGCCAGCGCGAAGAGCTTCCGGATCTCGTCCCAGATGCCGAGGAACGTCGCGGGCACGCTCCGAGGCGTGCGCCCGATCGGCGATTGATCGACGGCGAGCGCGCGGTGCAGCGACTTGGGCACCCCGACCTTGCGGTGCGCGAGCGGCGTGTCGGCCTCGAGGCCGAGCGCGCGCCGCACCGCGGGGTAGAGCACCTTCGAGACGAGCGTGCTCTTGCCCGATCCGGAGACGCCGGCGACGACGGTGAGACGGCCGATCGGGAAGGCGACCTCGTCGACGCGGAGGTTGTGCGCGGTGGCGCCGGTGAGCACGATCGCCTCGCTGCCGCCGCCGAGGCCGCGCCGCGCGGTCGCGATCGCGCGCTCGTCGCGCAGGGCGCGCGCGGTGGGCGATTGGGGATCGGCGAGCACGTCCGCGGGCGGCCCGGAGGCGAGGATGCGTCCGCCGCCGCGACCGCCCGTCGGGCCGAGATCGATGAGGTGATCGGCGGCGCGGATGGTGTCGGCGTCGTGCTCGACCATGAGCACCGTGCTGCCCGTCTCTGCGAGCGCGCGCAGGTTCGCCAGCAGTCGACCGGTGTCGCGCGGGTGCAGGCCGATCGTCGGCTCGTCGAGGACGTAGAGCGCTCCCGTGAGCCCGCTGCCGAGCTGCGCGGCGAGGCGGAGGCGCTGCATCTCGCCGCCCGAGAGCGCGCCCGCGCCGCGGTCGAGGGAGAGATAGCCGAGGCCGACCTCTTCGACGAACGCGAGGCGGCGCACGAGCTCCTTCTGCGGGGCCTCGGCGATGACGGCGCGATCGCCCGCGAACGCGAGACCACGGCTCCACGCGAGCGCGTCGGCCACGCTCCGCCCCACCGCCTCGTGGTAGCGCGAGCCGCCGAGCCGATAGCCGCGCGGCACGGGCGCGAGGCGCGATCCGCCGCACGTCTTGCACGGCTCGAACGAGCCGTCGTCGTCGTGGACGCCTCCTTGGCCCTCACACGCGGCGCATTGCCCTTGCTTGGTGTTGAACGAGAACCAACGAGGGTCGACCTCGGGCACGCTCTCGCCGCAGCTCGGACAAGCCCGCAGGGTGGAGAGGAGGATCTCGGCGCCGCTCTTCCGCGCGCGGAGCTTCACGCTGCCCTTGCCGAACGCGAGCGCTCGTTCGAAGAGATCGCGTCCGAGGCTCGCGAGCGAGCCCGTGTGGATCACGAGATCGATCGAGTGCTCCTGCGTCTTCTTCAGCTTCGGGGGCGCGTCGCAAGAGACGCGCGCCCCGTCGACGATGGCCTCCTCGATGCCGGCGCGGGCGGCGGAGGTGAAGAGGTCGAGGTACGTGCCCTTGCGGGCCACGACCGCGGGCGCCAAGAGCTCGTGCTCCCCGCGCGCCGAAAGGAGCCGAGCGAACACCTCGTCCTTCGAGCGCGCCTCGATGCGCGTGTCGCACTTCGGGCAGTGCGCGTCGCCGACCTTCGCGAAGAGCAGGCGCAGGTACTGGGCGATCTCCGTGACCGTCGCGACCGTCGAGTTCGCGCCCGATCGCGACGTGCGCTGCTCGAGGGCGATGGCGGGCGGCACGCCGAGGACGCGGTCGACGTCGGGTCGCGGGAGCGTCGGCAGGAACTGACGCGCGTAGGGCGTGAGCGTCTCCAAGAAGCGCCGTTGGCCTTCGGCGAAGACGACGTCGAACGCGAGCGTGCTCTTGCCCGATCCGCTCGGGCCCGTCACGACGACGATGCGACCGTGAGGGATGCGCACGGAGACGTCCTTCAGGTTGTGCTCGCGCGCGTGGATGACCTCGATGGCGGTGCTCGGATCGCGCGGTCGCGCGACCGAACCCCGGGCGCGGCCTCGAGCCTTCGCGGGCGCGGGTGAGGCCTCCGCCTTCGCCGGACCGTCGCCCGACACCGTACCTTCGCGTCGTCCGGCGACGTGCGCGGCGAGCGCCCGCCCCGTCCGCGTGTCGGCGCGCGCGACGGACGATGGCGGACCTTCTGCCACGAGCCGTCCGCCGTCGGCGCCGGCCCCGGGGCCGAGCTCGACGATCCAGTCGGCGCGCGCGATCACGTCGAGGTCGTGCTCGACCACGATGACGCTCGCGCCCGCGGCCTTGAGCAGGCGGAGCGCGTCGACGAGGTGCGCGACCTCGTCGGCGTGCAGGCCCGCGCTCGGCTCGTCGAGCAGGAAGAGCCGCCCCTTCTTCGCCTCGGAGAGAGCGCGCGCGAGCTTCAGGCGTTGGGCCTCGCCGCCGGAGAGCGTCGAGAGCGACTGACCGAGGGCGAGGTAGCCGACGCCGAGGCGGCTGAGCGGCGAGAGAGCGCGCACCATCGCCGCGTCCATCACGAAGAACGCGAGCGCCTCGTCGATCGTCATCGCGAGCAGATCCGCCACGGTCTTGTCTCGATGCCGGATCGCGAGCACCTCGGGCTTGAAGCGCAGGCCGCGACAGGAGGGGCACGTGAGCGAGACGTCGGCGAGGAACTGCATCTCGATCGTCTCGGCGCCCTCGCCGTTGCACGCGTCGCATCGGCCGCCCTCCACGTTGAACGAGAAGTGCCCCGGGCCGAGCCCCGCCGCGACCGCCTCGGGCTCGGCGGCGAAGAGGGCGCGGACGCGGTTCCACGCGCCGGAGTACGTCGCCGGGTTGCCGCGCGAGGTGCGTCCGAGCGGGGCTTGATCGACGAGCGTGACGCCCTTCACGAGCGAGAGCCCCTCGATGCGGTCGTGAGGGAGCGGCGCCTCGACGTCGCCCTGCCCGTCGCGACGCGCGAGCGTGCGATAGAGGATGTCCTCGACGAGCGAGCTCTTCCCGGATCCGCTCGATCCGGCCACGGCGACGATCGCGCCGAGCGGGAGGCCCACCGTGACGCCCTTCAAGTTGTTCCCTCGCGCGCCGACGCTGCGGAGCGTCGTCGAGGGATCGGGCACGAGCTCGGCGGCCTGCGTGGAAGAAACGGTGCTCTCGGAAGCGGAAGACCGAGGAGTGCTCGCGCTCCGTCGCGCCCCGCGCGCGACCTTGGTGGTCGGCGGCGTCGCGTCACCGACGCGAGCGCCGAGGAGCGCGCGGTGCGTCGCGAGATCGGGGCGCGATCGCAGATCGCGAACGGGGCCGTCGAACATGATGGCGCCGCCACGGGCGCCTGCGCCCGGTCCGAGCTCGACGACGCGGTCGCACGCGGCGATGACGCTGGCGTCGTGCTCGACACAACACACGACGTTGCCGCGCCTCGAGAGCTCCTTCATCGCGTCGAGCAGCGGCGGCACGTCGCTCGGGTGCAGCCCGACCGTCGGCTCGTCGAGGACGAACAGCGCGCCCGTGAGCTGCGTTCCGAGCGCGGCCGTCAGAGAGACGCGCTGCGCCTCGCCGCCGGAGAGCGTGCGCGCCTGCCGGTCGAGCGTGCGGTAGCCGAGGCCCACGCGCTCGCGGTAGCCGAGGCGCGAGACGGGCTC
>CAYYKK010000321.1:0-8458 GCA_964467935.1 uncultured Polyangiaceae bacterium | reverse complement strand
GCTCGTCGCGCGCCCGAGCGGTTCGTTCGGCTCCGGGCCGTCCACCGGGGACGTGTCTTCGACGGCGCAACCGGCGATCCCGGCGACGCCGAGGCTCACGAGGACGAGGACACGGGACGGAGGAGCGAAGCGGCGCAGCACGAGGTCGCGCCTAGCACTCCACGTGCCGCGCCACGAGGGGCCGAAAGCTCACGAATCCGTCTCGAGGGCGTCATCGAGCGCCTTCAAGCTGCTGCGTGGAGCTGGATCGACGCCCATCCATGGGAATGGTCAGGTCCACGCTTCGCCCACGATGGCGCTGTGCTAAGAGGTCCCCCATCGAAAGGTGCGACCGCGGGCGAGGGTGAGCGAGTCCCCTCGCGACCCCGACGCGGACCGCCCGAGAACCCCATCGAGGCTCGATCCGTGACGGCACAGGCACCCAGCAAGAAGGCGAAGCTCAAGGCGCAGCGCGAGGAGCTCGTCTCCGACCAGCGCAAGAAGCAGGCGATCCCCGACCCGCTGAGCCCGGAGAACCTGAAGAAGCTCGGCATTCGCCTCGGCTTGCCCCTGCTCGGCGGCTGGATCGTCGCCCTCGTGTTCGGGAACATGTGGCTGCGCATCACGATGGGCGTCGTGACGATCGCGCTCGGAGGCCTGCTCTACTGGGCGATCTCGACCGGCAAGAAGCAGAAGGCCGTCGCCGACATCCTCATGAGCGCCGACACGAAGGAGGGACGCAAAGAGGCGCTCGAGAAGCTAGAGTAGGACTTCAAGAAGAACGACGCGGCGGCGGCGTTCGCGAAGGCGCAGCTCCAGATGCAGGAGGACCCCCGCGCCGCGCTGAAGACGCTCGAGGCGATCGACCTCTCGAAGGTCATGGCCCAGCAAGCCGACGAGGCGCGCGCGCAGCGCGCCATGATCCACCTCATCCTCGGCGAGACCGACGAGGCGCGTGCGCTCGTCGATCCCATCGATCTGTCCCGCCACAAGGAGGCGAAGAGCCGCGCGACGCTGACCGCGATCATCGGCGAGGCGTGGGCGCGCTCCGGGCAGGCGAAGCGGGCGGTCGACCTGCTCGACAAGATCGATCCCAACGACGAGGCCTACGTCGATCTCAAGCCGCAGCTGCTCCGTTCGCGCGCGTTCGCGTTCGCGTGGGCGAACGACACGAAGTCGATGAAGAACGTCCTCCGGCAGCTCAAGGGGCTCAACGTGCAGTACCTGATGGGCTTCATCACGAAGAAGAAGAACCCCATGGGGGTCGCGCCCCGCGGCGTTCACCCGCTCCTCGAGAAGGAGGCTTTCGACATGGTCATGAAGTCCGGCGCCGTGTCGCGAAAAGTTGAAGTTCGCCGGGGCTAGCGGACGAATAGGGGATCGAACATGAATCGCTTTTCTTGGATGGGCGGTCTTTGCTTCGGGCTCGCCGTCACGGCGTGCGCAGCAGGCAATTCGGGCAGCGGCGGGGCCGGAGGTGGCGGGGGCGTCGCCGCGAGCGCCTCCGTGGGCTCGACGGGGACGGGCAGCCCCGCCTCGTCGACGGGCTCGGCGTTCATGACGGGCTCGACGGGCACCGGCGTGATGGGTCCGGCCGAGGTCTTCGGCCAGAGCAAGGACACGCTCTACAAGCTCGATCCGAACACGAAGGCGGTCATGGTCGTCGCCCCCTTCAGCGGCGGTTGCACGAGCGTGCAGGACATCGCGCTCGACAAGGACTCGCACCTGTTCGCGACGACGCTGACCTCGCTCTACACCGTCGACAAGACGACGGCGGCGTGCACGCTCGTCGCGGGCAATGGCAGCTACCCGAACTCGCTCTCGTTCGTACCCGCGGGCACGCTCGATCCGAACGTGGAGGCGCTCGTCGGCTACGTCACCGACGCCCAAGGAAAGAACCAGTACGTCCGTATCGATCCGCAGTCGGGTCAGGTCACGAACGTGGGCGCGCCGTGGAGCGGGACGTACGCGGGGCTCGTGTCGAGCGGCGACATCGTCAGCGTCATCAACGGGCCGACGTACCTCACCGTGAAGGCGAAGACCGGTCAATGCAGCACGGCCGATTGCCTCGTCGAGGTGAACCCGCAGAACGGGCAAGTCGTGAAGCAGTACGGCGAGCTCGGCACGCACAAGCAGATCTTCGGCCTCGCGTTCTGGGCCGGCAGCGTCTACGGCTTCGACAACGCGGGTGAGCTCTTCGAGGTGAAGATCCAGGGCAACGCGCCGATCACGACGCCGATCCTCGACAGCTCCTCGGGCTTCAGCTTCTGGGGCGCGGGCTCGACGACGTCGGCGCCGCCCGTCCCGAACTGATCTCGCGGCGCGTTCGCCGCCGACGAAGGGCGGATCGCCCGCCGAGGCCGCTTCGCCGTCGGAGGGCATTTCGCTGTCGTGTCCGAAAACGGCCAGACGAGGTGACCGGTCGGGGCTAGATCGGGCGCATGACGCTCGACGAGGCCACGTTTCGCCGCGCCCTCCTCGCGAGGGACGCCCGCTTCGACGGGCTCTTCTTCGTGGGGGTCACGACCACGGGCATCTATTGCCGTCCGATCTGTCCCGCGCGCACGCCGCGCGTCGACCGCACACGGTTCTTCTTGCGCGCGGCGGAGGCCGAGCGCGCCGGGTTTCGGGCGTGCTTCCGGTGCAGGCCCGAGATCGCGCCCGGCCTCGCGCCGATCGACGCGCCGTCGCGGCTCGCCGCTGCGGCGGCGGCTCGCATCGGGACGCGCGAGGAGTCGCTCGACGCCGCCGCCGAGGCGCTCGGCGTCTCTGCGCGCCACCTGCGCCGCGTCGTCGCGGACGAGCTCGGGGTCTCGCCCGTCGAGCTCTTGCAGTCACGACGGCTGGCGATCGCGAAGCAGCTCCTGCAGGACACGGCGCTCCCGCTCGCGAGCGTCGCGTTCGCCGCGGGGTTCTCCAGCATTCGGCGCTTCAATGCGTCGTTCCGAGCGCGCTTCGGGCGCCCTCCGTCAGCCCTGCGCCGCGAGACCCCGGAGCCGTCGAGCGAGCGAGGGCGCGTCTGCCTCCGCCTCGACGCGCGCGCGCCCTTCGCGTGGGACAGCCTGCTCGCGTTCCTGGCGTCGCGCGCGATCCCCGGGGTCGAGCACGTCGACGACCGGTCGTACCGACGGACGGTCCGCATCGGAGCTCACCGCGGCGTCATGGCGGCGCGCGCGGCGAGCCGTGGCACGGGCGTCGAGCTGTCGCTCTCGCCGTCCCTTCTCCCCGTCCTGTCCGAGGTCGTCGCGCGGGTTCGGCGGCTCTTCGATCTCGACGCGCGACCGGACGCGATCGCCGCCTGTCTCGCGCGCGCGCCGATGCTCCGCGCCTCCGTCGAGCGAAGCCCCGGCCTCCGGCTACCCGGCGCGTTCGACGGCTTCGAAATGGCGGTGCGCGCCGTCCTCGGACAACAGATCAGCGTGAAGGGCGCGACGACGCTCGCGGGTCGCGTCGTCCGCGCGTTCGGCGAGCCGCTCGACGCGGCGCTCACCGAAGGGGAGCCGTCGCTCGCGTGGCTCTTCCCGCCGCCGCCGGCTTGGACCCAGCGCGGGGCGGCGGGCGTCGCCGCGATCGGCATGCCGCGTCGGCGCGCCGATGCGCTCGTGGGGCTCGCCGAGGCCGTGCAGAACGGCCGCGTCTCGCTCGACGCCGTCCCGATCGATCCGGAGGCCACGATGGGCGCGCTCGCCGCCCTTCCAGGGCTCGGGCCGTGGACGGCGCACTACGTCGGGATGCGCGCGCTCGCGTGGCCCGACGCCTTTCCGGCGGAGGACCTCGTGCTCCGCCGTCGTCTCGGTGACGGCTCCTCCGCGCGTGCGCGGGAGCGCGTGGCGTGCGTGAGACCCTATCGCGCCTATGCCGCCATCCACGCGTGGAGCGGCGCGGGCGAGGAGAGAGAACATGAGTGAGCTCCTTCACGGCATCGACATCGAGACACCGGTGGGCGTCCTGCGCGCCGTCGCGAGCGCGGGCGCGTTGGTGTCGCTCCGACCTGCGGAGGGCGCGCCCGAGGTCGCGCGCGCGAACGATCACCCGATCCTGACGCGCTTGCGCGCGCAGCTCTCCGCCTATTTCGCGGGAGACCTCGCGCCCTTCGATCTGCCTTGCGCGCCCGCGGGGACCAGCCTCCAGAAGGACGTGTGGGCCGAGCTCGCGCGTGTTCGACCGGGGACGACGATCTCCTACGGCGCGCTCGCGGCGCGCCTCGGCAGGCCGAAGGCGTCCCGCGCGGTCGGCGCGGCGAACGGTCGCAATCCGATCGCCATCGTCATCCCCTGCCACCGGGTCGTCGGTCGATCGGGCGCGCTGACCGGCTACGCGTGGGGGCTCGATCGGAAGGCGTGGCTCCTGCGCCACGAGGCGGCGCGGGCCCCCGAGTGATCGGCGCGGCCGCGCGCCCGGGACGCGCTCAGCCGGGGTCGCGATCCTCGGACGCTTCGCGCTTCGGCGGCGTCGGTGCGCTCGACGACGCAGACTGCCCCTTCGTCGACGCGGTCGTGGCGGGCGGCGGGGCCTGCGTCGCCAGCGGATCGGCGAGCCCCATCGTGACCTCTCGGAAGTGCAGGAACAACGTCTGCAAGATGGACATGCAGGGCACCGCGAGCAGCGCGCCTTTGATTTGGAAGAAGTGCTCCCCCACGATGAGCGAGAAGACGACGAGCACGGGGTGAATCTTCGCGGCGTCTCCGATGATCTTCGGATTGAGCAGGTTCGCCTCGAGCTGGTGAATGCCGATCGACCACGCCAAGATGGCGAACGCGGTGCCGGGCGACTGCGTGAGGCCGATGGCGACCGCCGGGATCGTCGAGATGATCGATCCGAAGATCGGCACGATCGACCCGACGGCGGCGACCAACGCCATGATGGGCCAGTACTTGAGATCGAAGAGCCAGAAGCCGATCGCCGAGAGCACGCCGTTGACGCCGCAGATGACGAGCTGGCCTCGCACGACGCCGCCGAGGCCCTTCTCGAGGCGGTGGAGCAGTCGATCGAACGCGGGCTGCGACTCGACGCTGACGAGATCGCGGAAGAAGCGGACGATCGCCTCGTGCGTGAGCATCATGTACCCGGCGAGCATCAGCGTCATCACGAGCGTGAAGACCCCGCGCCACACCGCGCCCACGATGATCTGCCCGAGCTTCAGCACCTCGCCGGTGTTCTCGGAGACGTACTTGGTCGCGCGGTCGAACGCGTGACGGATCATCTTGGCGCTCGACGCGCGCCGCTCCTTCTCGGGGCGCTCGAGCTGGTAGAGATCCTCGCCGACCTTGCGGATCTGGACGTGCTCGCCGAGCACGACGGCGTACGAGCCGTCCGCTCGCTTCTCGATCGTCATGGTCGGAGGGGGGCCGGGCGGCGGCACGTCGTCGTCGTCGTCGCGCGGCGAGCTCTTGGGATCGGCCGCGTCGCTCTTCTCGGCCGGAGGCTCGCTCCGCGCGCTCCATGCCTCGAGCTTGTCGTCGATCGCGGGGAGCCAGTTGTCCTGGATGAACTTGATTCGGTGCGGCAGCTCGTGGCGGAGCGCGCCGATCTCGCCGGCGAGGCTCGGGATGACGACTCGGAAGAACCCGCCGATGGCCCCGAGCGTCACGGCGTACACGAGCAGGATCGCGATCCAGCGCGGCACCCGCATGCGCTCCACGCGCAGCACCGCGGGCAGCAGGATGAAGGCGACCACGAGCGCGAACACGAACGGGAGCAGCACCTCGGCGGCGCCGACGAGCACCGCGACGGTGACGGCGGCGCTGACCGAGAGGAAGATGGCGCGTCGCCGTCGATCGCGCGGCGCGGTCGAGCGTCGATCGTCGAGGGGCGGGGTCGAGCTCGTCTCGCTGGGCTTGGCGCCGCGGGTCTCAGCCATCGGCGAGGTCCGCGAAGAACGGCGCGAGGTGCTTGCGTGTGTCGTCGAGCGCCTGCGGGACCACGCGCGTGTCGGCGATGACCGGCATGAAGTTCGTGTCGCCGCTCCAGCGAGGGACGATGTGGACGTGCAGGTGCTCTGCGATCCCCGCGCCCGCCGTGGCGCCGAGGTTGATCCCGACGTTGACCCCGTCGCAACGGACGGCCTTCTTCAGACGGACGACGCTCTCGCGGACGAGCCGAAAGAGCGCGTCGTGGTCGTCGGGCGAGAGCGACTCCAAGTCGCTCGTGTGCACGCTCGGGATGACGAGCAGGTGGCCGGACGCGAACGGATAGCGGTTCAGCATCACCAGCGCTCGCCCGGTGCGGACGACCACGAGCCGCTCCTCGATCTCGGCGCTGGCGGCGTCGTCCGAGACGCAGAAGACGCACGCGCCGCGGCTCTTCGGTCCGAGGATGTACTCGATGCGCCACGGGGCCCAGAGCGGTTCCGACATCGGCGCTCACGGTAGCACCCGCCAAAGCAGGTGAGGAGAGCCTGAGACCCCTCGGCGTCCGCCTTGACCGGTGCGGCTTCGTCCGCGACGCTCCCGTCATGGCCGAGCTCCCTCCGCGACCCCTCCCGCGCTCGGCGCCCCCCGTCGCCGGCAAGCGAGCGGCGATCGGCTTCGAGGAGCTGGTCGGCTTGCTCGAGCAAGAGGGGCTCGTCGACGGCGGGCAGCGCAGGCGGCTGCTCGAGCAGAAGGAGCTCAAGCTCGCGGCGCTCGTGCGCGCGCGGCTCACCGCGACGCGCGGAGATCAGGTCAAGTCCACGGAGGAGCAGCACCGCGCCGCGGTGGGACCGATCGAGCTGTTCCTCTCGTTCGGCGAGACCGACGCCGAGGGCCGCGTGGTCCGCGAGGACGCGGTCACCGAGGTCTACGCGCGCCACGCCGGGTTCCCGTATCTCAAGCTCGATCCGCTGAAGCTCGATCCGTCGTTCGCGGTGGGCGTCCTGCCCCGCCCGTTCGCGCGCAAGCACGGGCTGCTCGCGATCGAGGAGCGCGGCGGTGTCATCACGTTCGCGACGGCCAACCCGTTCGATCGCCTCGCGCTCGAGGGCGTCGCGCAGGTGACGAAGAAGGAGGTGCGCCTCGTCATCGCGTCGAAGAGCGACATCGACCGCCTCATCACCGACTTCTACGGCTTCCGACAGTCGGTGAAGCGCGCCGAGGCCTACCTCGCCGACGGCGTCGATCTCGGCAACCTCGAGCAGTTCGTCCGCATGAAGAGCGAGCAGGAGATCGAGGCCAGCGACGAGCACGTCGTCCACGCCGTCGACTACCTCTTTCGGTACGCCTTCGGACAGCGCGCGAGCGACATCCACATCGAACCGAAGCGCGGACACTCCATCGTGCGCTTCCGCATCGACGGCTCGCTCCACAAGGTCAACTCGCTCCCGCGCATCGTCCACAACGCGGTCATCAACCGCGTGAAGACCCTCGCGCGGCTCGACATCGCCGAGAAGCGTCGTCCTCAAGACGGGCGCATCAAGACCGAGTTCGACGGCCGGCCGATCGACATCCGCGTCTCCACGCTCCCCGTCGCGTTCGGCGAGAAGGTCGTGATGCGCATCTTCGACCCCGAGCTCGTGCACGACGACCTCGCCCTCCTCGGGTTCTTCGATCGCGATCGCGAGGTGTTCGAGGAGCTCATCAAGCTCACCCACGGCATCATCCTGGTGACGGGGCCGACCGGGTCCGGCAAGACGACGACGCTCTACACGGCGCTCCGGAAGATCGCGACCGAGGACGTGAACATCAGCACGATCGAAGATCCGATCGAGATGGTGTTCGAGGGCATCAACCAGACCGCGGTCAACCCGGCGATCCAGCTCGGGTTCGCGGAGGCGCTGCGCACGCTCCTGCGTCAGGACCCCGACATCCTCATGGTGGGCGAGATCCGCGATCTGGACACGGCGCAGCACGCGATCCAGGCGTCGCTCACGGGACACCTGGTCTTCTCGACGCTGCACACGAACGACGCGCCGAGCGCGATCACGCGCTTGCTCGATCTCGGCGTGCAAGACTTCCTCCTCGCGTCGACCGTCGTGGGCGTGATGGCGCAGCGCCTCGTGAAGAAGGTGTGCGCCGGCTGCGTCGTCGAGCGCGAGCTGACCGAGGAGGAGTCGAAGCTCCTCGGGCTCGAGATCGGTCCCGAGCCGATCCTCGTGAAGTTCGGTCTCGGCTGCACGGACTGCCGCAAGACCGGCTACTTCGGGCGCACCGTGGTCATCGAGCTGTTCAAGGTGAGCCCCGAGATCCGTCGCCTCATCCACCAACGCGCGCCCGACTCCGCGCTGCGCGAACAAGCGAGGCGAGAGGGGATGTCGACGCTCCGCGAGTCGGCCGTCATGAAGATGCTCGCCGGCGAGACGACGTTCGAGCAGGTCATCGAGGTCACCGCCGACGTGTGACGTGTCGCGAGGCGCATCGGCGAGCCCGGCCGGCTCGCCGCGCCGCGAGCGCGCCGAGGAGGAGCGCGAGGACGACGGCACGTGATCGTGCGTCCGCCGGCGCCGCGATCCGACAGGCGCAGCGTGGCCCGTCGGGGATCGGCGGCGTCGCGGACGCGCTCGCGC
>CAYYKK010000320.1:0-8488 GCA_964467935.1 uncultured Polyangiaceae bacterium | reverse complement strand
CGCGTCGGGTGGAGCGCCGTCGAGCGCCGCGCCGACGAGGCCGAGCCCGCCCGCGTGCGCATCGATGATCGACACGCCGACCGCGATCCCGGGGACGAGGCCGAGCTCCGCGGCGGCCGCCTCGGTGAGCGTGCCCATGCGCTCGCCCATCGGCCGGACGCGCTCGCCGATGCGGGCGAAGCCCACGTCGCCGAGACCGATCGACTCGAAGTAGCTCGTGTCCCAGCGCTCCTCGTCACCGCGGTACGTCCATTTGCAGACCGTGGTGCAGAGCGACCGCACGTCCTGCCCCGTCGCGCGGTACGTCATGAAGTCGGGCAGATCGAAGAAGCGCGCCGTTCGCCGCCACGCCGTCGGGAGGTTCGCCTTCACCCACGCGAGCTTCGGCGTCTGCATCTCCGGTGAGATGACGCCGCCGACGAAGCGCAGCACGTCGTGTCCGCCGCGGTTGATCCGCTCGGCCTCGCCGAGCGCGCGGTGGT
This sequence comes from uncultured Polyangiaceae bacterium, assembly GCA_964467935.1. Taxonomy (GTDB): domain Bacteria; phylum Myxococcota_A; class Polyangia; order Polyangiales; family Polyangiaceae; genus CAYYKK01. Next base: position 8,006 of record CAYYKK010000320.1, on the reverse strand, counting down.
CCATCCACACGATGACGTTCCATCGATCGGCGCCGCTCGGGCTCAGGCTCACGGGCGCGCCATCGGCGTCGAGCGCGACGAGCGAGCACGTGCCGTCGAAGCCGATCCCCGCGACGCGGTCGGGCGACGTCGACGCCTCCGCGAGCGCGCCGCGGACGGCGACGCCCGCGGCGCGCCAGATGTCCTCCGAGTCCTGCTCGACGAAGTCCTCGGCGGGGCGGTGGGTCTCGATCGGCGCGACGCCCATGCCGACGCGCGCGCCGCGCCCGTCGAAGAGCCCCGCGCGCACGCTCTTCGTGCCCACGTCGACGCCGAGGTAGAAACGATCGCGGGGCGCAGCGGCGGACCTTTCGCTCATGCGGCGAGTCTACCTTGACGCGAGGGCGAGCCAGCCTCTCTCATGCGGCGATGTTTCGGCGCGACCTGCTCGCTGTCTCCCTCGCCACCGTCGCCTCCGCCGCGTGCGGGAAGAAGGGCGGCGGCAAGCCGACGATCGCGGTCGTCCCGAAGGGGACGACGCACGAGTTCTGGAAGAGCGTGCACGCCGGCGCGGTGAAGGCGTCGAAGGAGCTCGACGTCGACATCGTGTGGAAGGGCCCCCTGAAGGAGGACGATCTGAAGGCGCAGATCGACGTCGTGCAGAGCTTCGTCGCCCAAGGCGTGAGCGGCATCGTGCTCGCGCCCCTCAACGACAAAGGCCTCACCGGATCGGTGAAGCAAGCCGTCGAGGCGAAGATCCCGGTGGTCGTGTTCGACTCGGATCTCCAAGGATCCGATCACAAGAGCTTCGTGGCGACGGACAACTTCGCCGCGGGAAAGATCGCCGGCGAGGCGATGGCGAAGCTCCTCGGGGACAAGGGCAAGGTCGTCGTGCTGCGGTACCAAGAGGGCTCGGCGAGCACGCAGAAGCGTGAGGACGGCTTCCTCGACGCGATCAAGGCGCACGCGGGGATCGAGGTGGTGAGCGACAACCAATACGGCGGCGCCACGACCGAGACGGCGTCGGCGGCGAGCGAGAGCCTGCTCGGCGCGAAAGGCGCGGCCGACGGAGGCGTGAACGGCATCTTCTGTCCGAACGAGTCGACGACCTTCGGGATGCTGCGCGCGCTGGAGCGCGCGAACCTCGCCGGCAAGGTGAAGTTCATCGGCTTCGACAGCTCGCCGAAGCTCGTCGAGGCGCTCGGCGCGGGGAAGATCGACGGCCTCGTGCTCCAGAACCCGCTCAACATGGGCTACCTCGCCGTGAAGACGATGGCGGCGATCCTGAAGAACGAGAAGGTCGAGGCGCGCATCGACACCGGCGCCGAGCTCGTGACGAAAGACGACATGAACCAGCCGGCGAAGAAGGCCCTCCTCAGCCCGGATCTGAAGGCGTGGCTGTCGGAGTGAGCCGAGGCCTCTCGGCGCGCGGCATCGAGAAGTCGTTCGGCGCGACGCGCGCCCTCGGGGGCGTGGATCTCGAGGCGCCGGCGGGGCGGGTCACGGCGGTGCTCGGTCAGAACGGCGCGGGCAAGAGCACGCTCATGGGCATCCTGGCCGGCTCGATCGCGGCCGATCGCGGGGCGATGACGCTCGACGGCGCGGCGTACGCGCCGAGCTCGCCGCTCGCGGCGAAGCGCGCGGGGGTGGCGATGGTGCATCAGGAGCTGTCCTTGTGCCCGCACCTCTCGGTCGCCGAGAACGTCCTGCTCGGCGCGCTGCCCCGACGCTTCGGGCTCGTCGATTGGACGGCCGCGGCGCGGCTCGCCGAGGCCGCGCTCGCGCCGCTCGTCGAGGCCGGATCCATCGACGTCGAGGCGCGCGTGAGCGAGCTCGCCCCCGCGAGCCAGCAGCTCGTCGAGATCGCGCGGGCGCTGTCGGATCCGTCGTGCAAGGTGCTGATCTTCGACGAGCCCACCTCGAGCCTCGCCGCGGCGGACGTGGAGCGGCTCTTCTCGCGCATCCGCGCGCTCCGAGACCGCGGCTTCGCGATCCTCTACTTGTCGCACTTCCTCGAGGAGGTGAAGGCGATCGCCGACGACTTCGTGGTGCTGCGCGACGGCAAGTCGGTCGGCGCGGGCGACGTCGCCTCGACCTCGATCGGCGAGATGATCGAGCTGCTCGCGGGTCGCGCCATCGACGACCTCTACCCTCGCTCGACGCACAGGCCCGGCGACGTCGTCCTCGAGCTCGATGGCCTCGCGGGGCGGAGGCGCCCGAAGAGCGCCACCTTGACGCTGAGGAGGGGCGAGGTCGTCGGCGTCGCGGGCCTCGTCGGCGCAGGGCGGACGGAGCTCTTGCGCGCGATCTTCGGGCTCGACGCCGTCGAGCGCGGCGCGCTGCGCGTGAAGGGCGTCTCGGGGCCGCGGGCACCTTCGGACAGGCTCGCCCAGGGCGTCGGGATGCTCAGCGAGGATCGCAAATCGGAGGGGCTCGCGACGAGCCTCGGCGTCGAGGAGAACCTCACGCTGGTGAAGCTCGGCGGCTTCTTCGTCGACGGTCGCCGCCTCACCGAGGTCACGGCGAAGGCCATCGAGCGGCTGCGCATCAAGGCGCGCGATCCGGGTCAGCGCGTCTCCGAGCTCTCCGGCGGCAACCAACAGAAGATCGCCATCGCGCGGCTCCTCTACCACGAAGCGGACGTGCTGCTCCTCGACGAGCCCACGCGCGGGATCGACGTCGACAGCAAGGCGCAGATCTACGGGCTCGTCGACGAGGCCGCGCGCTCGGGCAAGGCGGTGCTCCTCGTGTCGAGCTACCTGCCCGAGCTCCTCGGCGTCTGCGATCGCATCTACGTCATGCGCCGCGGCGAGCTCGCGCCCTCGGTGGATGCGCGCGACGTGGACGAGCACGCGCTCCTCGTCGAGGCGACGCTCGCATGAGCCTCCGACGGCGCGCTCTCCGCTTCTCCGCGCGCCACCGCTGGGTGGGGCCGCTCGTCGCGCTCGTCGTCGTCTCGGCGCTGTTCGCGGCGCTCAAGCCGGACACGTTCGCGCGCTCTGCGAACCTCGTCGCGATGCTGCGCGAGACGAGCGTCGTCGGCATCGCGGCGACGGGGATGACGCTCGTCATCGTCCTCGGCGGCATCGACCTCTCCGTCGGCTCGGCGGTCGCGTTGACGACCGTGGTCGTCGCCCTCGGCCTCAAGAGCGGGCTCGGCCCCGTCGCCGCGGTGGTCGCCGCGATCGTCGCGGTCGCCGCCACCGGGCTCGTCAACGGCGTGCTCACGGTGGGGCTCGACATCACGCCGTTCATCGTGACGCTCGGGACGATGAGCGTCCTGCGCGGGGCGGCGAAGGGCCTCGCGCACGAGCAGAAGATCGACGTCGACGCGCGCGGGCTCGACGCGCTCGTCCTACCGTCGAAGGGCCTCCTCGGTCTGCCGCTCGCGGTGTGGCTGCTCGGCGCGATCGGCGTGGCCACGTCGATCCTGCTGCGGCGAACGCGCTTCGGTCGCCACGTCTTCGCGGTCGGCTCCAACGAGCGCACGGCGAGGCTCTGCGGGGTGCGCGTCGGGCGCGTGAAGATCCTCACCTACGCGCTCGCCGCGGCGCTCGCGGCCATCGCCGGCGTCGTCGAGTTCGGCTCGCTCACCGTCGGCGATCCCACGGACTCCGCGGGCCTCGAGCTCTCGGTGATCGCGTCGGTGGTCATCGGCGGCGGATCGCTCGCGGGCGGCGAGGGCTCGATCCTCGGCACGCTCGTGGGCGCGCTCCTGATGACCGTCATTCGCACGGGCTGCCAGTACCTCGGCCTCGCGAACTGGGTGCAGGAGATCGTCACCGGCGCGATCATCATCGCCGCCGCCGGCCTCGATCGCCTGCAACAGAAGCGCCTCGCCGACTGAGCGCCCGGACGCAGCGAAGTGCTCAGTGCAGCGCAGCCGTCGGCGACGCCGTCCCCGTCGGAACGGGGCTCGGCGAGCCCTTGACGACGCTCGCCGGGGTCGGGCGCGCGCCCGGGGTGTCGGTCCACCGAATCGCATAGCCCTTGCCTGGCGTGAGGTTCGGGTTCGTGGTCTCGATCCGCTCGGTGGTCATCGTGCCCCACGGCCCCAGCGCCTGGCGCTCCTCCCAAGTTCGGGTCGGCTCGGTCTGGTCGAGCACCGCGTCGGCGTGCAGGAGGCACGCCTTGAATTGCATCTTGCGCGCGCGTCGCTCCGGCGTCGGATAGATCACCGCGTCGACGGCGGACACCACCGCGTAAGGCCGCGTCGGGTGAGTGCCTGGTGGGAAGAGCTCCACCGACGTCCACGCCTCTTCACAGTAGTCGCGTCGCTCGTCGGCGGCGGTGTGGGCGTGACAAGCGCCGAGACCGAGGACGAGGACCATGAGCCAGGGCTTGTTCATTCGAAGCTCGTAACCCCTGCTCGCGTCACACCCAACCTCACGGCAAGGATCCGTCGGCCTCGCCGAGGTCGAAGTCGTGCTCGACGCGCGCCGGGGGCCCAGCGCGGTCGCCGAGTCACTCGCCCAGATCCTGGCCGCTCCCGACGGGCATGGCCCAGCTCACGAGCCCGCGCGCCGGATCGTCGACGAAGGACTCGGCGCCCAGCTCGAGTCCGGGGTACGAACGTCGAAGCCGCCTCATCGAGCGAAGCACGCTCCTCGTCGCCGCCTCGTCGGGTGCCCATACGGGGAAGAAGAGGTCTCGACCCGCGCGAGCTGGGCTCGCCGGCCGAACCGAGGTCAACGCGTCGAGCAGCGCGCCTCGGCGCCCCTCTGCCGACCGCGCGCCGACCTCCCATCCGTCGAACCAGCCGAGGCTCCAGATGCCCGCGAGCGACGCGGTCTCAGAGAGCACGACGCCGCTCACGCGGCCCCGAGAGGCGGTGGCGAGCTCGACCGCCCCGGCGTCGAGGTCGTCACCGACCCAAATCCCGAGCACCTCGCCGAGCGTCGTGGGCAGAGCCCGTCGACGCGATCGCAAGAGCTCATTGGCCGTCTCCACCACCTCCGCCAGCGCTGCGCGGCTGTGCACGAAGAGGATCGCGGACGAGCTTGCTCGCGGGGCTACGGGTTGCACGTGCCGCACCTGAACGAATCGGCGAAGCGATCCGCGCTCGTGTCCCGGACCTCGGAGTGGTCCCCAGTGACGCACCCCCAACGTTCGGCGCGCGCCTCGTCCGTCGGCGACAGGCAATCGCGGCAACGCAGCCCGGGGATTCGTTCGACGAGCCAGAACCCCGGCGCGCCGCAGCGCGGGCATTCGCTCTTCACACGCTCGATGAGATCGATCGTCGCCATTCGGATCATCTCCATGCGGGTTGGATTCATGTGGGCTCGCAGGTCGCTCTCGACGAACACGACCCCCGAGCGCGAGCGCGAGCGCGCTTCGTCGAACGCCGCGTGCAGCGCCCGCCAGTCGGTCAAGCCTTTGCGAATGCGCGGATCGTCCTCGCCGTCGGGGCGAACGACGAGGCCGTGCGCCGGAAAGCCCGCGCGAGTGGCGAATGCATCGAGATCGTCGGGCGTGCGCACGCGCTCGTGGAGGTGCTGGGCGTCACCCTGCGCGCGCCCCACGATCTCGATGCCTCGAGCCCGATCGACCAGGACCAGGAGCTCGACGTTCCAGGGCAAGAGGCCGTACGGCCCGGGACCAAACGCGCCTTCGCTCCCGAGACCGCACGCGGTCCCGAGAATCTCCATGCCCTTCTCGGCCTTGCTGCGCCCCGCCTCCAGCTGGCCACCTTCACGCGCGATGTCGCGGGTGAAGGTGCCCAGCGAGTCGGTGTCGAAGCCCGTCGCCACCTCCACCACCATGTCGAGGGACTCGGCGAGGAGGGGCGCGATGACGCGCTCCTTTCCGTGCTGCGTGAGGAGGGAGACGCGGGTCCCCCGATAGGCGGGCGTGACGCGGGGCGCGCTCATGCGATGACCTCCTCACGCGATCGCCCCAGGCGACGGCGCGAGGCGATGTCCGCTCCGGTGGCTCACTCAGGCGACCGCCGCAGGGTCCGGCGACGCATCGACGGCCCGTCGACGGGCGTCGAGGAGGAAGCGATGGAGCCCCTCGTCGGCCAAGAGCTCGAAGCGACGCGCCCCCGGGTCCCAACGGTAGATGTCGCCGTCGCTCCTATCGAACCAGAGCACCTCCAGCGTCACGCCGCGGGACCGAAGCGTCGACGCCAGCGTGGGATCCTCGAGGAGGGCCATGCCGGTCGCGAAGAGAAGCTCGCGATCGCTCGACTGGTCGGGGCGTCCGCTGCCCTCACCACACAGCACGATCGTTCGCGCGGCGAGGCGCCCGACGGCGTGGTCGATGGTGCTGCGCACGGCAGGAACACCTACCGGTCTCGTCGCGTCGAGCACCTGCACCGACGACACGGGACACCACGAAGCCGTCACGGCTGCCGCGGCAGACGCGGACGGCTCCATCACGAACACGGCCGGGAGCGGCGCCTTCCCGAACGACCCGTCGAGTCCGCGGCGGAAGGCGACGAGCGCGTGGGTCGCGAAGGACATCTCAGTCCTCCCCCTGCGCACGCGTGAACCCCGCCTCGCCGTCGAGCTCTTCCAGCTTCTCGACGTGCATCCAAGAATGCTTCGTCGCGATCTTGCCGATGAGCGCGAGCAAGGCGGCGTCCTCGAGCTTCGATGCGCCGTCGCGAAGGACGAACCGGCAGCGCCAATGGTCGACGCAATCGGTCATTCCCCCGGTCGCCGGGTACACCTTCGTGCCGCGGTTGGAGATCATCTTCAGCCGGAGGGGGCTGCCCTCGGCCAGCGACTCGAGGCTCTTGCCGAGCTCGTCCGGGGAGATCGGCGACTCGATGAAGATGTCCGACCCGACGGTTCGCCGACGGCTCGGGCGAACGTAGTCGCGGGCGGCGTCGAGCGGCTTGATCCGGAGCGGCTTGTGGTCGCGCGCACGCCAGCGCTCCGACCGCTTTCCGAGGTTCTCGATGATCCGATCGGTGAACGCCGTCGTCGAGACGCTGCCGCTCTGCGAGACGTCCCGCGTGTAGACCCCTTGCTCCAACGTCACCATCAGCGCGCTCTCGATGGCCTGAGCCGCCGCGAACTCGTCGAGATGCCGGAGCATCATGGTGCCCGAGAGGAGCACGGCGGCGGGGTTGATCACGTTCTTTCCGGCGTACTTCGGCGCGCTCCCGTGCACGGCCTCGAAGATCGCGACCTCGTCGCCGAGGTTCGCGCCAGGCGCGAAGCCGAGGCCGCCGATGAGGCCCGAGGTGAGATCGGAGAGGATGTCACCGTTCATGTTCGAGGTGACGATGACGTCGAACTGCTCGGGCGTGCGCACGGCTTGGTGCGCGCAGTTGTCGATGATGATGTGGTGGGCCTCGATCTGTGGATACTCCTTCGCGACCTCCTCGAAGGTGCGCTTCATGAGGCCCTCGGTGAGCTTCATGATGTTCGCCTTGGTCGCGCAGTGGACCTTCTTGCGTCCCTCGGCCACCGCCACCTCGAAGGCGAGCCGGACGATGCGCTCGCAGCCCTTCTTCGACATCAGCTTCAGGCACTGAGCCACGCCTGGGGTCTGCATGTGCTCGATGCCGGCGTAGAGGTCCTCGACGTTCTCCCGGACGACGACCAGATCGACCCCGCGCCCGGCGAAGGGCGTCTTCACGCCGGGGAGCTCGCGGACCGGGCGCACGTTCGCGTAGGTCTCGAACAGCTTGCGGAGCGTGACGTTGGCGCTCTTCTCGCCGAAGCCGATCGGCGTCTCGAGCGGCCCCTTCAACGCGACGCGCGTCTGTCGGATCGACTCGATCGTCTCCGGAGGAACGCCGCTCGGGAGGCCGCGCTTGAAGACCTCTGCGCCGGCCTCACGCTCTTCCCAGCAGATCGCTACGCCAGAGGCCTCGATGATGCGACGAGTGGCGGCGGTGACCTCGGGGCCGATGCCGTCGCCTGCGATGAGCGTCACCCGCTTTCGGCCGTTCGAGTCGACTTGATATTTCATGGGATCTCCTGGACGTGGGTCCGTGGTCTCGGAGGCGGCGCATCTCTTCGCCACCCGCACCGCATCCGAACACGCGCTTGAAGTTCTCACCGCAGCCGTGC
>CAYYKK010000319.1:0-8516 GCA_964467935.1 uncultured Polyangiaceae bacterium | reverse complement strand
GATCGGCTCAGGGAGCATGTTCTTGAGGAGCGACTCGTTCGCCGCGTTCGCGATCTCGAGATCGAAGCGCGCGCGGAACTCGCGCTCGCGGAGCCGTGAGCTGAGGCGCGCGGCGATCGCGGCCAGGATCGTCGCGGCGACGAGGAAGAAGATCTGGCCGGTGAGCGCGGCCCCCGCCGCGACCCCGCGCGCCCCGATGAGATAGAAGCCCGTGATCGCCGCGGCCTGCGCGAGGATCTCGTACGCCTGAAACGGGAAGAGCAGCCCCGCCGTCAGGATCGTCAAGCTCAGCGATCGGATGTCGAGCGGGTCGCCGCCGGTCGCGATGTTCTTGTAGGCCGCGTACGCGGAGACCACGAGGATGAACGCGGCCGAGAGCGGGCGGACGCCGCTCCCGAAGCGTCGCCAATAGGTGAGGCCGAACGACGCCGCGGTGAACGGGAAGAGCGCCAGCTGAAAGGCGCGCGCGAGGGCGTTGGGGATGTGATCGTCGAAGACGAACACGGCGGCGAGGTGCAGCCCGAAGAGCACGCTCGTGCACACGCGCAGGCGCTTCGCGAACAGCGCGTCCACCTCCGCCTTGTAAGGCGCGCGGTAGTCGCGCGGCGCGGGTGCCCGGGCGTCGTCGCGCGCGCCGCGCGCCTCTCCGACCTCGAGTCGCTCCTTCATGACCCCGCAGCGGGTTGGCTCGCGCCCTCCAGCTCGGCGAGGGCGGCGGCCATCGCGTCGCGCACGCGATCCGCGAGCGCGACCGTGTCCCCCTTGGCGAGGTCCGCCGTCGGGACCGGATCGAGCACGCGCACGCGCACGTGCGCGCTGCGCTCGAAGACGACCGACCCCTTCGGCAAGAGGTCGCGCGCCCCGGTGATCACGATCGGCACGACGGGCCGAGCGTGCGCGATCGCGAGGGCGAACGCGCCGAGCTTGAACTTCCCGAGCGAGCCGTCCGCGGTGCGCGTGCCCTCCGGGAAGAGCGCGACCGAGACGCCGCGGTAGAGCCAGTCGCCGAGCGCGTCGAGCGCCGCGTGCCCGCTGTCTTTGTCGCCGCGGCGGACGGGCACCTCCCCCGCGATGCGCAGCGCCCAGCCGAGGATGGGCACCTTGAACACCGCCTCCTTGCCGAGGTACTTCGTCGGGTGCCCGAGGAAGCACATCGCGATGAGATCCGCGAAGCTCTGGTGGTTCACGACGAGGACGAACGGACCGCCCTTCCGGAGCTTCTCGCGGCCCTCGACGCTCACACGCCACGCGGGGTTCACTCCGACGAGCGCGCGGCCGATTTGCCGAAAGTACCAGTCGCTCAGCGCGCGGTTCGGATCGACGACGACGAGCGGGTAGCCGACCAACATCGGCGGCAACGCCGCGAGCGAGACGCCTGCGACGCCGGCCCAGATCAGCGCGGAGCGCGCGATGTCGCGTGGGGTCGGCATCGGTCGCGAGGGAGTACAACAAGCGCCGATCGCTTCGTCAACAGCGCCTCCTCGGGTCGTCGGGGCGGGCGTGATACGCTCGGCGCATGCTTCGTGATCGCTCGATCTTCTTGGTCCCGTGCGCCGCGCTGCTCTCCCTCCACTGCGGCGCGGAGGTGCGCGACGCCGCGAGCGGCGGCGCCTCGACGAGCTCGAGCGCGCAGACCTCGAGCAGCGCGAGCACCAGCACGGGCCAGGGCGCGGGGCTCCCCGCGCCGACGACGAGCTGCGTGTCGTTCGTCGCCGGAAACGACGGCGGCCCGGGCGGCGGCGGCTTCGACCTCGCCCAGCTCGGCTCCGGATCGGACACCACGTTCACGCCGTTCGTCGACGGGCAGACCTTCCAGCTCGAGTGGGGCTTTCAGGGTCTCCAGCACTTCCCGTTCGTGCCGCGCGTGGCCTACGTGAAGGACGCGATGATCGCCTTCGTCGAGCTCGTCCCCGACACGGGTGACAACGGCGCCTCAGTCGAGGTCTTCTTCCCGGCCTGCGCCAGCGGCTGGTCCGAGGTGCAGGGCCTGGTGCTCCCGCTGCCTTCTCCCGTCGACACCGTCGGCACCTTGAAGATCACCGCGGGCACGTGCCCCGCGACCGGGTGCGATCCGTCGCTGCCTCAATACGGCATGTCGCAGGTCTACGGATCGAGCGAGGTGAAGCACGTCCACGTGCTCCCGCCCGTCGGGCCGCAGCCTGGCACGGGCGGCGCGTTCGGGCAGTGAGCCTCGGCGCGGCTCAGGGGTCGGCGACGCAGCCGCCTCGGCCCGACGCCGGCGGATCCGAGATCGGCGCCGCCGACGCGCACGAGAAGTCGAACATGTCGAGCAGCGCGCTCGCGTTCGCGTCGCGCGACGTCAGCGCGGGGAGATCGAAGATCGTCTCGATGAACCGCGTGATCGCCGTGTGGTCCTGCACCACGTGCGACACGTAGTGCGGCTTCGCCCACGGAGAGATCACGACGAACGGCACGCGCGGCCCGAGCTCGTAGAACGCCTCGTCGCCGACGCGCGCGATGCACGCGTTCGGCGGCGGGACGTGATCGGCGAAGCCGCCGCCTTCGTCGTAGGTCCACACGATGGCGAGGCTCGACCACTCGGGGCTCTCGCGCGCGTGCTCGTAGATCTTCTGGAGCCAGGCCTCGCCGACCTGCAGATCCGCCGTCGGATGATCGTCCTCGACGTCGTCGATGCCGTCGACGAACGCCACGTTCGGCAGCGTGCCCCGGTCGAGATCGTCGAGGAGGTCTTGGAACGGGTAGACGCCCGGATCGTCGTGGTCCCAATCGAGCGTCCCGCTGAAGGGGGAGCCGTCGGTGAACGCGCCCCAGGTGTATCCCGCCTGCATCAGCAGCTTGAAGATCGAAGGCGTCTTCGGATCGGGGGACGAGAGCCCCGTGTCGACGATCCCCGCGTTCGTGCCGAAGAGGAGGAAGTTTCGGTTGCCGTACGTCCCGCTCGGCATCGACGCGAAGTGCCGATCGGCGAGGGCGTAGGTGCTCGCGAGCCAGTAGTAGAAGGGCAAATCGGCCCGCTCGTAGTGGCTGATCGCGAGGTGCCCGCTCGTGCCCGTCGTCCTCGCGGCGCTCTCGACGAAGCCAGTCATCTTGCCGCCCGCGATCCCGGCGTGCATCGCCTGCCACTGGTGATCGGGATCGTGGCCGAGACACGTGCGCGCGGCGCGATGAGGGCGCACCTCCTGACCGGAGGCGTCGGGGTTCTCGTAGGAAGGCGGTAGCGGCTCCACGCCGGGTTGTCCCTCCTCGTGGAGCGTGCCGAGGAGGTGGTCGAAGCTCCGGTTCTCCTTCATCACGACGATGACGTGCCGGATGGGGATCGCCTGGGACACCTCGCGCGGGACGCCCAGCGTCACGTCGGCGTGCGCGCCCGCGCGAAACGCGCACGCCGCACGCTGCGCGGCGAGGTCGTCGGCCGGGAGGACGAGCGGGCACATGAACGCCGGATCCGAAGGGGGCTTTATCTTCGTGATCGCGTCGAGCCCCCACGTCGACTCGAGCACGTCGCACTGAAACCCCGCGGTCGCGAGGACCAGCAAGCTCGCGGCCGCCGCGCCGCCGATGAACCGGCGCAACGACCACGACCGCGCACGCTCGCGTGATGGTGGCGCGGCAGCGCCGCGAGGACGGGTTCGGGGGAGCGAGGGCATCTCGGGACCAGGCGCCGGGGCCATCGGACGTCGAGCGGCCCGTCCTCGAGCCGAGTTGCCCGCGTCTCGCCCGACCCTTCGTCGAATCGTCAGCCCGCCGACGTCGCCGACGTCGCCGTGGCGGAGGTGGTGGGAGACGTCGCGCTCGTGGTGCTGCCGTCGAGCGCCTTCTGCACCGTCTCGAGCGCCGAGGAGAGCGCCGCGCCCACGGCGCCGCCCCCGCCGCCGCCGCCGTGGTGATGGTGACTGTGATGACCCTTCGCGCCGCCCTTCGGCGTGAGCGCGTCGAGGCTCCCGGTCGACGAAGCCTGCGCGAGCCCGTCCGCGAGCTTGTTGAGCGCGGCGGCGGCAGGTCCGGTCGCGGAGCCGGCGGCGTCCTTCAGCTGCTTCGACAGCTCGGCCGTGACCTCCTTGAACTTGGCGGGATCCGACTGCTGCAGCTGCTGCAGCTTGCTCAAGAGCTCCCCCGGCTTGGAGATGCTGGCGGATGCCCCCGCCGGCGGAGGCGGCACGCTGCTGGTGCGCGCGGCGCGCTGCGAGCCGACGCTGGAGAGCCCGCCGACCGAAGACGTCGCGGAGGGAGAGGAGAGGCTGTTGATGTTCATGGCGAAAGTTCCTCGTGGGCGAGCTGCCCGCCCCGAGGAACGGCCCGCTCGACGGCGACCTTCAGCAGTCTGAATGGAACTTAAACGTCAGCGATCTCGAGCACGCCGAGCTCGACGAGCTTCGGCAATCGGTCGGCCGAAAACCGCACGAGCTCGCCGGCGAGGATCGCCTCCTGCTCCTCGGGATCGGTGACGGCGCGCCCCGCCACCTTCATGTCGAGCGGCGCCTCGCTGATCATGTCGTGGAGGAACTTCGGGCGCTCCTTGGCGGACGCGGCGACCACGCACCGAATGCAGATCGCCTCGAGCATGGGCACCTCGACGCCCGTGCCGGCGCGGGCCGATGCGAGGATGAACGGCGTCTCGGCGCGGAGCGGCTGACCGACGACCATGCGGTTGTAGGCGAGCGGGATCCGATGTCGGGGCGGAAACGCCGCGCCGCGCGGGGGCTCGGTCGTCGCCTCGACCATCGGCGTGAGCTGTCCGCTCACGACGAGGTTCCGGACGCCGTCGCGGATGCGCGAGGGCTCGTAGGCGCGCAGCGCCCCGTCGGCGACGAGATCGACGACCCGCTGCGCGCGCCAAGAGAGGGCCGCGGTGAGGGCCTCGAAGAACGCGCCGTCGAAGCGCATCGTGCACGCGGGGAGCCGCACCTCGCGCTGGATCCGACCCCCGCTCACGAGCGTCCCGAACGGCGTTTCGTCGAGGAAGCGGCGGGTCGTCGCGTCGCTGCGCGCGGCCGTGCCCTTCACGTACACGTCGCGTCGGAAGCTCTCGTTGACCGCGTAGTCCTTGAGGCTCTCGAAGAGCAGGCGATCGTCGATCATCTTGAAGAGATCGAGGAGCGCGCCGGGGATCGTGAGGTCGCGGTAGTTGAGGTGCGCGGGCAGCTGACCGACGAAGAAGAGCCCGTGGTCCGCGAGCTCCCGCGCCACGTCGCCGAAGTACATCGAGTGCCAGTTGGAATGGAAGTACTCGTGCACCACGTACGCGAGACCCCCTCCCATCATCGTGTCGAGCGTGCGCTTCGCGTACGGATTCGCCTTGAAGTACGCCGCCCCTCCGGCCGCGAGCAGCTGCGCGAGCTTCACCCCGTGCAGGGCGCGCTCGAGGCTGCCCCCCTCGACCTTCCGCGTCGTGTCGACCAGCAACCGGCGCAGCGGCTCGATCGCGGCCGAGCCGGGCAGCGCGTTGTAGCTCACGTAGAGGAGCCCTCCCTCTCGGAGCTTCTCGCGCGCGAAGTCGAACACGGCGCGGCGCTTCGCGGGCCCGACCCAGCTGAGCACGCCGTTGGCCGTCACGTAGTCGAACGACGGCAGGTCCGCGCGCTCGAGCGTCTCGAAGTCTCCCTCGAGGAAGCGGACGTTCTCGACGCCCCCGTCCTTCGCGAGCGCGGTCGCGTGCGCGACGTGCTCGGCGATGAGGTCGACGCCGACGAAGCGCGCCGACGGGTGCGCCGCCGCGAGCGCCACGAGCGTGTCGCCGTTGCCGCACCCGAGCTCGCAGTAGTCGAACGACGCCGCTCTGGGCGCCTCGAAGCCGTTGAGCCCCGCGGCGAGGCGGAGCTGCGTCGGCGCGAGGTCGTCGCAGAAGTGGCGGATGTACGCGACGTCGGTGACGTACTCCCCAGCCTTCGTCGCGTCGGTCATCGCGCGGCCCCCGCGGGCGCCGATCGCGTCGTGCTCATGGCTTCTTGAGCTCGGCGCCGAGATCCTGAAGGCACTTCGCGAACCCCGCGCAGTCCTTCTCCTGGTTGCAGCGGTCGGCGAGCGAGAGACGCACGTCCGTCGCGGGCTCGGCCGCGCACGCCTCGACGCACGCGTGAACGGTGTCGGGGAGGCTCTTGTCGATCGCGGCCTTCGCCTCGGGCTCGAGGTTCTTCAGCTCGAGCGCCAGCTCCTTGCCGCACGCGGCCGCGCGCTCGCACGAACGCTTGCAGTAGTCGGGCTGCGCGACGACCGCGGGCCTCGCGCTCGCCGTCGCGCTCGACGCGCCCGCGGGCTTCGCGCTCGACGTGCCGCCCGAGCTCGCGTCGGATCCGCACCCGAGCAGCAGGAGCGAGGCGGAGAGGCAGCTCGTGAACGAGACGCGCGCGTGTCGCGCGAGGTGGACGCTCTTTGCCAGGTTCGTCATAATCGCCGCACGATGAAGACCGGGACGCCGCGGTGGATGCTAGGGGGAATCTTCCTCGCGGTCACGGCTTTGCACGTGGGTCCGAGCGTCGCAGGCGAGTCGACGGCCGGCGGCATCGCGAGCGCCGATCGCAAGGCGGAGGAGGGCGACCTCAGCGGCGCGCTCGCCGATCTGCTCGCCGTCGAGCCGCGGATCTCGAACGCGTCGACCGGCATGGGCCCGGCGAAGGATCATGCCCTCCGCGTCGCGGCCCGCATCATCGCGAGGAGCGACAAGCCCCCGTTCGTCGGCTTCCCGAGCGACGAGGAGCAGATCAAGTGGGCCTACCTGCAAGTGAGGAAGCTCGAGGAGGCGGATCCGAGCCCGGCCTTGCGCACCGACTTCGGCGAGATCGCCGCGCGCATCCCGACCGAGCGCGGCGCGGCGCTGAAGGTCCTCGAGGAGCTCGAGGCGCGCGGCGAGATGGCGTCGCCCTTCGGTCACGCGGCGCTGGCGCGCTTGCGCGACGAGGTGGGTCGCGACTCCGCCGCGGTCGCCGGCGCGCCGCTCCGCGCGCTCGACGCGAGCAAGCGACAGGTCGCGCTCGCGCGCTGTCGGAAGCTCGCGAAGCGGGCCGAGATCTGCGACAAGCCGATCCCCGTGTCGCCTCCGAAGGGCTGAGCGCGCGCCTCGGCGCCGTGTCGCCGCCGACGCGCGAAAGATCAAAGGCGCCGCGCGCGACGCCCCTCGTTCCCGCGCGCCTCGTTCTTGCGCCCGGCGTTCGAGCGCGCCTTGCGGCTCCGGTCCGGGCTCGCTCCGATCTCGCGGGCGCAGAGCGCGCCGAGCTCCGAGAGCAGCCACCGATGGGCCGGCCCGAACACCGCGTCGCTCCGGTGCACCGCCGCCAGGTGGAGCTCGTGCTCGTCCCTCCCCCAGGCCTCGGGAGAGATCGCCACGAGCCTCCCCGTGCGCAGATCGTCGCGCGCGACGTGCTCGGGCAAGTTGCCCCAGCCGAGCCCGGCGCGCAGCATCATGTGCTTGGTGTGGAGATCGGCGACGCGCCACGTGCGCGGCGACAAGACGGCCTGATCCTCGACCGCGCCGTCGCCTCGCTCGGAGAGGACGATCTGGATCGACTGCGCCAACGCGGGGGTCTTCACGCGGCCGCGCACGCGGGCGAGCGGGTGGTGACGACCGACCACCGGGACCATCCGGATCGCCGAGAGCGCGTGCCGCTCGAGCCCTGGCAGGAGCCCCGCGGGGCTCACCACGCCGAGCGTCGCGCTCCCGTCGAGGACGCGCGCCGAGACCGCCGAGAGGACCTGCAGGTCGATGCGCAGATCGACCGTGGGGAACGCCTTCGCGAACGCCGTGCACGCGGCGAGCAGGGCGCCGAGGGGGAAGAGCGCGTCGAGGCACAGCGACACGGAGGCCTCGAGGCCGCCCGCCATGTCGCTCGTCAGACGCCGCAAGCCGTCGACCTCCGCGAGCACGCGCCTCGCCGAGGCGAGCACCGCGCGCCCCTCGGCCGTGAGCCGAGCGATCTTGGTGCTCCGATCGAAGAGCGAGAGCCCGAGGTGCGACTCGAGGTTCGCCATCGAGGTGCTCACCGCCGACTGCACCCGCCGGAGCTTGCGCGCCGCCGCCGAGAAGCTCCCCTCCTCGACCACGGCCACGAGCGCGCGGAGCTGGTCGAGCGTCACCGGATCGTACATCCTCGAGCCATCTCATGAGCAGATGATGACCGTCAACGAATTGCCGATTGGCAAGATGGGTCACGAGACGCATCCTGTCGCCATCGAGGTGAGGGACCTCGAGAGGAGAACCCAGCGATGATCACCGTCCGACCTGCCGAAGAGCGCGGCCACGCCCACCACGGGTGGCTCGACTCGCACCACACCTTCTCCTTCGCCGGCTACCACGACCCGGCGCACATGGGCTTCCGCTCGCTGCGCGTGATCAACGACGACCGCGTCGAGGCGGGCGAGGGCTTCGGCGAGCACCCGCACCGGGACATGGAGATCCTCTCCTACGTCCTCGAAGGGGGGCTCGAGCACCGTGACTCGATGGGCACCGGATCGGTCATCCGGCCGGGAGACGTCCAGCGCATGAGCGCCGGCACCGGCGTCACGCACAGCGAGTTCAACGCCTCGAAGACCGAGCTCGTCCA
>CAYYKK010000318.1:0-8565 GCA_964467935.1 uncultured Polyangiaceae bacterium | reverse complement strand
CGCTCGTGTCCGTCGCGGCGGACGACCTCTCGCAATCGTCGCTCGACGACGTCGCGAAGCGCGCGCTCGAGGGGATCGGCGGATCGAAGAACGCCGGCCTCAAGGGCGTCGCGGTGGGGGCCGCGCGGGTCTACGACGGTGACGACTACGAGGTCGCGCCGAACGCGATCGAGGCCTCCGCGCACGGCATCGGCGTGGGCGCCCGCAGGGCGCGCGACGAGCGCGGGCGTCCGAGCATGATCGTCCTCGTGCTCGTCGGTCAGTGACGAGCGTCGGACGGGTGGCGCTCGCCTTCGCGAGCGATCGTCACGCGCCGCCGCGCGCCCGCCGGCCCAGGAAGGTCGCGATGAACGCCTCGATGGCGCGCACCTCGTCCTCCGACTTCGTCTCGTCCGAGAGCTCGACGCGATCGCCGCCGCGGCGCACGTAGCCGAGATCCGCGAACGCCGAGATCGCGTTCTCCACGGTCGGGCGACTCAGGGCTTCGCGTCGATCGATCTCGCCGCCGAGGAACATCTGCTCGCCGACCTTGAGCGCCCGCGCGACGAAGTCTTTCTGCGCGAGCGGTCCGAGCAAGAGGACGCGGAGCGTGCGCGCCGTGATCCGGTAGCTCTCGAGGAAGCTGTCGAGGTGCGCCGCGTGCAGGGCGATCCACGAGGCGCCGTCGAGGTCGCCGTCGCCGGGCCCCGCGGAGATCCCCTCGGCGGACTCGACGAGCTCGCCGGTCGCGACCATCGAAGCGAGGGTCGCCTCGAGGATGCGCTCGCTGCCGAGATCGCTGCGGAACATGAACTCGTCGTCGAAGAGCTTCGCGAGCCGGCTCGCGACCTCGACGAGCCGCGCGCGCGTGACGCGTCGGGCGCGCTCGGAGAGGAACGACACGCTGACGAGCGAGCGGTCGACGAAGAAGTGAACGACCCCGTTCTTCGCGAGATCGAGCCTCGAGCGCGCCTCGTCGGGGACGGTGTACACGACGTCCGCGCCGATGCGGAGCTCGTCGCGGCGCCGCGGAGCGCGCGTCAGCGTGTCGTCCGGCACGTGCTGACGAAGGAGGCCGCCGCGCACGAACACGAGCGCGGCCTCACGTATCGCGCTCTCGCGCAGCGTGACCCTCGTCTCGTCGCCCGAGCGCGACACGAGCCCGGACGCCGGCCGGGCGCCGGCGCGGAGCGCGGAGACGAGGAGCTTGCGGCACCGGTCGACCAGGTCCGCGTGCGCGAGCCCACGACCCTGCATGTCGAGCAGCGCCGTCGCGACGAGCGCGCCAGCGGTCACGGCCGTCGCGCGGTTGATCTCGCTCATCACGCGGTGGGCGAGCTTGTTGACGAGGGCCCGCCGCTTCGCCGGCGTGAGCGGCGACCTCTCGAGGCCCACCTCGGCGCGGAAGCTCGAGAGATCGACGACCGCGCCGAATTGGACGTTCACGCGGCCGTACTTCTCCCGCAGCGCCTCGCCGACGGCGACCAGCGACCGCGCGCTCTCGCGTGTCTTCGGCGCGCCCGCCTTCTCGCGGACGAGCTCGAGGTCCTCCATCGTCCGCTCGTAGACGATGCTGATGGGCACGAAGGCGAGGGGTTTCTCCTCCTGTGCGAGCGCGGCGTCGACGACGAGGTTCAAGAGGCCGACCTGCGGAGGCAGCAGCTTGCCGGTGCGGGATCGTCCGCCCTCGAGGAAGAACTCGATCGCCCAACCGTCGCGGATGAGCTTGCGCACGTAGGCGTCGACGACGGCCGCGTAGAGCTTGTCGCCCTTGAAGGAGCGGCGGATGAAGAAAGCGCCGCCGCGCCGCAACAGCTCGCCGACGGGGAAGAAGGCGAGGTTGTCGCCGGAGGCGACGAGGGGCAGCTCGAGCAGGTGCTTGCGCAGCACGTACGACAGGACGAGGTAGTCGACGTGACTCTTGTGGCTCGGGAGCAGCACGATGCCGCCGCGCTTCGCTGCCTCGCGCACGCGCTCGATGCCCTCCTCGTCGACGTCGACGCTCGTGTAGACCTGGCGCACCAGCGCGTCCGCCACCGGATCGATCGCGTCGATGAGGTCCGGGCTGGGCGCCGCGGAGAGCTCGGTCAGCATCGCTCGGGCGCGCGCGGCGAGCTCGTCCGCGTCGGCGCCGCCGTGCAGCACCATGTCGTTCATGATCTGCTTGAGTTTCGGCGATCGAAGGACCTCCTCGCGCACGCGGTCGGGGGGCTTCCTCGCCGGGCCCACGATCGCGCGCCGCTCTCGCTCGACGCGCCTCAGGAGCGCGTACGTGAGGCGTCGCACCTGCGCGTAGCGCGCCTGAGCGTCGTCGCCGCTCGTCCCGTGGGCCTCGTCCGACGCCAAGAACTCGCGCACGCTGAGGCGCTCGGCCACGCGCAGGACGCCGTGTTTGTAGTTGAGGAGGAACTGCGCCGCGGCCCGCAGATCGCCGGGCATGTCGGTCGGACCGAACACCGCGTCCACGAGCGACCAGCCGCGTCGCTCGGGGCGAAGCGTCCAGATGAAGGTGAGCGGCACGAGGAAGACCTCGCGCGCCATTCGCGCCTGCAGCGACAGGACGGTCGCGAGGTGGTCGTCCCCTTCGGCGGGCTTGAGCCGCGGGATCGACACGAGGCTCGGTGACCGCTTGAGGAAGAGCACCGCCGAGTCGCCCGATCCGAGCGCGCGCTCGAGCGCGGCCGCCGGGCTCGTCGCCCGCGGGGTCCCCGCGATCGCCGGAGGCACCTCGCTCGCGAAGCCGATGGGCGGTAACCCGACGCGCGCCACGAGATGCCGGAGGGCGAGGTAGTCGACGAGCGACGCGCTGCGCAGCACGTACACGAGGGGCCCGCGCTGCGAGGCTTCGACGAGCTCCGCCTCGCGCGCGGCGTCCAGCTGGAGGTGCCGGAAGAGCTGCGGCGCGACCTGGTCGAGGAGGGGCGTCACCGTCAAAAGCAGAGCGCGGCGCAATGGTCCGCCACGCAGCTCGTCCAGAGGATGCAGCTCGGTCCGGTGCAGCACTGCATCTGACAGACCGCCGGGTTCATGCCGCCCACGGTGCATTGCTGATAACACGCCATGCTCGCGGTGCACTCGGCGTCACCCAGGCACGTCTGGAGCGAGTCGCAGCAGTTGCCCACGATGCATTGGCTGCACGGGGTCCCGCCCGGATCGAGGACGCAGTTGCCCGCGTCGATGGGGGGTGTGCCGCACTGCGACCCATTGCACGTGAGCCCGACGCAGCATTGCGACGGTTGAGAGCACGTCGAGCCCGGCGGCAGACACGATCCGGTCCCGCATTGACCCATCGTGCAGGTGGACGAGCAGCACTCCGACGGCGACCCGCACGGGAACCCGTCGAGCTTGCATTGCGCGGCGCCGCAGGTTCCGCCATTGCACGTGTTGGAGCAGCACTCGGCGGGGCTCCCACAACCGAACCCGTCGGGCGTGCACATCGAGAACCCGCACGTCCCCGTCTGCGGGTTGCAGAAACCGGTGCAGCACTCCGGATCGCTCCCGCACGGAAAGCCGTCCGGCGAGCATTGCGGGGCGCCGCAGATGCCGCCCGGCCCGCACACTCCGCTGCAGCAGTCGCTCGGCGATCCGCAGGGCGAGCCGTCCACGTTGCATTGGGTCGTGCCGCAGATCCCGCCGCTGCATTGCCCGCTGCAGCAGCTCTCGGCGCTGACGCAGCTCGCGCCGTCGGGTGAGCATGCCGGCTTGCCGCACACGCCGTTCGTGCACGCTCCGGAGCAGCAGTCGCTCGGTCCGCCGCACGTCGCTCCGTCCGCCTTGCACGTCGTCGCGGCGCACTTGCCCGCGGTGCACGCCTTCGAGCAACACTCGGCGCCGCCGACGCAGGGCGCGCCGACCACGAGACACGAGCCGTCCCCGCACGCGCCGGACTTGCACGTCCCCGAGCAGCACTGGCCCGCGTCGCTGCACACGAACCCGTCGGGCTCGCAGGTGCTCCCGCAGTGGTTGGCGTTGCACGAGTGATTGCAGCAGTCTCCGTCGCCGAGGCACAACGCGCCCTGAGGCTTGCAGGTGGACGTGCCGCAGTAGCCCTGGTCGCAGGGACCGTCGCAGCACTCCAAGGCGTTCGCGCAGGCCTCGCCCTTCGCTTTGCACGTCGTGCCGCCGCAGAAGCTGCCGATGCACGACGAGCCGCAGCACGCATCTCCCGGCGCGCAGATCTTGCCCTTCGGACGGCACGACGTGCCGCCGCAGAACCCGCCCTCGCAGTCGAGGTCGCAGCAGTCGACGGTCTTCGAGCAGGCCTCGCCGTCGGCGGAGCAGATCGCAGACGGCTCGCACACGTTCGAGCGGCAGAGGAGGGTGTCGCAGCAGTCGCTGGGCGTCTCGCAGGTGGCGCCGATCACGCCGCACGACGTCTGTCCGCCGCCGGTGAGGCCCTCGCCGCGCGCGCCGCAGCCGGAGAAGCCGACGAGCAGCGCGCCGACCGTGAGGCCGAGGGCGATCGTGGTGAGGGCGACGCTGCGGCGCATTCGTCGATGCTACCCGAAGTCGGCGCGGACCGTCCGATCGACCGACGGGACCGCCCTTGCCCGGGGGGGCGCGGCGGCGTATGCCGAGCGCGTGGCGGAGCCCGAAGACGAGAGCGAGCCGCGTCCGCCGAGTCGGCCGCTGCGGATCGACACGAGACCGCGCAACGTCGACCCGCGCGGCCTCCTGACGCCGCCTGCCGCCGAGGGCGTGGAGCGCGACTCACGCGGCTCCGGTCTTTTCGCGATCGCCCTCGGGCTCGCCCTCGTGCTCGGCGGAGGTCTGCTCTACCGAAAGCTCGCGGCGCCGGCCGACCCGTCCGAGCGAGAACCGGTCGCCTCGGCCTCGTCGTCCGCCGCGATCGCGCCGCCGCCGCCGCCGCGCTGCGTCGACGTCGGTCCTTCGGGGGGGTTCGTGATCGGCGAGCTCCCCGCGCGAAAGAAGGACGCGCCCGCCGTCCCCTCCTCGGATCTCCCGCCGCTCGACGACGCGCCGCTCGACGACGACCAGTTCGCGCCGTTCGCCGTCGTGTTCGGGCGCGCCGTCGCGAGCGACAAGGGGTTCGTGCTCGGCGCGCTGCGCGACGGCGAGGGGGGAACGCTCCTCTCGGTCGTGACGCTCGGTGCCGACGGCGTCGGAGGGCACGCGGTCAAGCTCGCTCGGTCGCGAGGAGACCTCGAGCCACCCGTGGTCGTCCCCGACGACGACGCCGTGCTCGCGGCGATGCTCGAGCCCAACGCGAGTGGCCTCGCGCTCAAGCTGGCGCGCGTCCGCGGCGACAAGGTCGAGTGGGGCGCCGAGCTCGATCAAGGCCGTGACGACTCGCTCGCGATCGATCTCGCGATCTCGGGCGATCGCGGAGCGCTCGTGTGGGACGAGAGCAAGGACGACGGAGGACGCGTCATGCTCGCCTCGTTCCGTCGGAGCGCGATCGGCACGACGACCGCCCCGCGCGTCGTCTCGGCCGACAAGGCGGACGCGGACTCGCCGCGCCTCGTGTCGAGGAAGGGCGGCTACTACCTCGCCTACCTGGTGCACGGCGCCGAGATCCGCCGGCCCGCGCAGGCGGAGGATGATCTCGGCACGGGCAAGAAGGGCGACAAGGACGAGATCGACGAGTCGAAGGGCGAAGAGGTCGCCTCTTCGTGGGTCGAGGTGGTGCCGCTCGACGAGAACGGATCGCCCACCGCGTCGCCGCTGCGCGTGACGCCGGAGGCCGGGCGCGTGGCCGGCTACGACGTCGCGCCGAGCGGCGACGGTCTCCTCCTCGCTTGGCGGAACGAGGAGTCGCCGACGGGCGCGGGGGGCGGGCAGGTGGGCGTCGTGCGCATCACGGCCAGCGGCGCGACGCCGACGATCTCGCTCGAGGATGGCGCGGGCGACGGCGTGCCCGTGCTCATGAACGGTTGGCTCTCGATCCCCACGCTCCGCGGCGCAGACATGCTCGCGCGCCTCGACGCCGACGGAAAGACGTCGGAGCCCGTCGAGGCCGAGCCGAGCATCGGTCGCGGCGAGCCGCTCGCCGCGCTCGGCGATCACGTCCTCTTGGGAGAGCCCGAGGGCAAGGCGATGCGCCTGCGCGTGGTCGCGTGCGGGGCGAAGATCGTCGCCCCGAAGCCCGCCGATTCGTCGGGCGACGCGCCTTGATCGCGTCGGCGGCTCGCGCCCGGTCGAGAAATCAGCTCTCCGGAAAGAAGCACGCGGCGCGGTGCGATCGACCCGGCTCGAGCGTCTCGAGGACCGGCGCCTCCTCGTCGCATCGGCCCTTCTTCGCCTTGGGGCAGCGCGAGAAGAACACGCAGCCCTTCGGTGGGCTCGAGACGCTCGGCGCCTCGCCGACGAGCGCGAGGTGCCGCCGGTCGCCTCGCGTGCCGCCGAGCGAGGGCGTCGCCGCGAAGAGCGCGCGCGTGTAGGGGTGCGCTCTCCGCTCGCTGACGTCGCGGGCCGGGCCGACCTCCACGAGCTTGCCGAGGTACATCACCGCGATGCGGTGGCTCACCCGGCGCACGACGCCCAGATCGTGCGAAATGAAGAGGTAGCTCATCGTCCGATCGTCCTGGATCGCCTCGAGCAAGTTCAGGATCTGCGCTTGCACGGAGACGTCGAGCGCGCTCACGGGCTCGTCGCACACCACGAACTCCGGTGAGACGGCGAGCGCCCTCGCGATGCCGATGCGCTGCCGCTGTCCGCCCGAGAACTCGTGCGGGAACCGGCGCATCGCGCTCGGATCGAGCCCCACCTGACGCAGCAGCTCGGCGACTCTCCCCTCGCGCTCCGCCTTCGGCGCGAGGTCGAACACGTCGATGCCCTCGCCCACGATCTGGCGCACGGTCATGCGCGGATTGAGCGAGCCGTAGGGATCTTGGAAGACGAGCTGCATCTTGCGTCGGAACGGCAGCAGCCCCTTGTCGTCGAGGCGCGTGATGTCGACGCCGTCGTAGTGGATGCGCCCGAGCGTCGGCTCGTGCAGGCGGAGGATGGTGCGACCCAGCGTCGTCTTGCCGCAGCCCGACTCGCCCACGAGCCCGAGCGTCTCGCCGTGGCGTACGTAGAAGCTGACGTTGTTGATCGCGTAGTTGAACTCCTGCTTCGAGAAGAAGCCGCGCGTCGTCGGGTAGATCTTCGAGAGCCCCTCGACCTGGACGAGGGGGACGCGTCCGGTCTTCTCTCGCTTCGGGACGAGCGTCCCGCGGCTGTCCGGACCGCTCATGCCTCGTCCTCGAGCTCGAGCTGCGGTCGCGGCTCGTCGTCGAGGACGAGCGCGCGCCGCGACGACACCGCCGGCTCCGGCAGATCGGCGAGGAAGCATCGCACGAGCGTGGAGCCGACCTTGAACGACGGGACCTCGCTCTCCTCGCAGCGCGCGAGCTTCTTCGGGCAGCGCGACGCGAATCGGCAGCCGCGCGTCGGCGATCGGAGATCGGGCGCGGCGCCGTCGAGCGTCGGCAGAGGTCGCCGCCGCTTGCCTCGCTCGCGGTACGACGGCGTGGCGAGCTCGTGCGCGCCCTCGAGCAGCGCCTGCGTGTACGGGTGTCGCGGCGACGTGAGGATCTCGCGCGCGGGACCCTCCTCGACGATCTGGCCCGCGTACATCACGAGGATGCGGTGCGCGATCTCCGAAACGTGCGCGAAGTCGTGTGAGATGAAGAGCATGCTCATCCGCTCCGCGCGGACGACGTCGTCGATGAGCGTGAGGATCTGCGCCTCGACGCTGCGGTCGAGGGCGGTGGTCGGCTCGTCCGCGACGAGCAGCCGCGGTCCGGGCGCGAGCGCCATCGCGATGAGCGCGCGCTGCCGCATGCCGCCGGAGAGCTCGTGCGCGTAGCTCCCGAGCCTGCGCTCGGGCTCGGGCATGCCGACCTTCGTGAGCCACTCGATCGCGCGGCGCTTCGCCTCGCGGCGGCTCACGTCGTGGTGCAGGACGATCGCTTCGACGATCTGGTCGCCGATCGTGTAGACGGGGTTCAGCGACGTCATCGGCTCCTGGAAGACGATCCCCGCGCGACCGCCGCGGATCTTCGTGAGCTCGCGCTCGCTCGCGCCGACGAGCTCCGTGCCCTCGAGCCGGGTCGGTCCGCGCTCGATGCGCGCGAGTGCCGGGAGGCTCCGGAGGAGCGCGTGCGCGGTCACGCTCTTGCCGGATCCCGACTCTCCGACGATCGCGACGACGCTCTCCGGGTGGATGTCGAACGAGACGTCGCGCGTCGCCTCGAGGCGCCCGCCATCGGTCACGAGCGACACGGTCAGATCCTTCACCTCGAGCAGCGGCCCCGCCGCGCGCTCGCTCGACGTGCTCGGGTCCCGATCGGCTTGCGACGACGTCACCCTCGCTACCTCTTCGGTGGGGCCGGCTTCGACGGTTTCCGCGGGCTCGCGCCGTCGGCCGGTCGCGGCGCCGCGCTCTTCGATCTTCTCCGTGGCGGGCCGTCGTCTTCGCTCGCCGCGGACGCGCTGGCCGGAGGAGCGCTCGCCGAATGGGCGGCCGACGCGCTCGCCGAAGGGGCGGCCGAGGCGCTCGGGCTCGCCTGCGCTTCGACGCCCTTCAGATAGAGCTCGAGGCGCGGCGCGGCGCTCGCGCCGATGCCGGTCGCGTAGAAG
>CAYYKK010000317.1:0-8583 GCA_964467935.1 uncultured Polyangiaceae bacterium | reverse complement strand
GTTCGAGGGGATGGACGCGCTCGGCGTGAAGCGCCTCGGCTACATCGACCACGCGCGCGTTCTGCCGGAGCTCGCCGCGAGCCACGTCGTCCTCTGCCTCCTCGACGACGTGGGCGGCGCGGAGCGCATCTATCCCGCGAAGATCTTCGAGCTGATGGTGCTCGGTCGACCCGTGCTCACGCTCTCGCCCGAGGGCGCCCTGACCGAGCTCGTGCGCCAGCACGACCTCGGCGAGGTCATCGGTCCTCGCGACGAGGAGCGGATCGCCGCCTACCTCGAGCGACAGCTCCGCGCCTTCGAGGCCGGCACGCTCTCGATCGAGAGCGCCCCGCGAGGCGTCGAGCGCTATCACCGTCGCGCCCTCGCAGGAGAGTTCGCGGCGGTCTTGCGCGGCCGTTGAGCGTCAAGCCGTGAGCTCGACGGCGCGACTCCGCTGGAGCGGCGTCGCGACGAGATCGCCGAGCTCCGTCAACGGCTCGCCCTGCCCGATCGCGTCGCGCAGCGTGCGCGCGAGCTCGCGGCAGCGGCCTCGGATCGAATCTTCGGTCGCGCGGAGCCTGTGCGCGACCTCGGCGACGAACGCCTCCTCCTCGCTCCGCGGCGCGTCCCGCCGCACGAAACGGACGATCGCCTCGAGGCCGTCGGCGCCGTCGTTCGAGAGGATGCGCGAGAGCTCCTTGCCCTCCTCGATCCACGCCGGCTCCACCACCTCCGGGTGGAAGTGGCGCGCGACCTCGATATCGAAGCGCGTCCCCATGATGCGGTTCGACAGGGCGCTCGTGCCGAAGTTGCGCTCGTGGAAGGCGGCCATCGTCAGCGCGAACACGCGCTCCACCTCCGGGCTGCCGAGGTCGTAGTCCCACTGCATGTAGTCGCCGCGGACGCGCCCCTCCTGCTGCATGCGGTGGAGGAGCGGCGTGCCCGCGTAGAGCTCCACGCGGCCGAAGTTCGACGGGAACTCCGCGGCGTAGCGGAAGAACGCGATGTTGGTCTCGAGATCTTCGAGCGTCGTGTCGGGATCGAAGATGAGCATGTTGAAGCAGGTGTAGAGGTCGAGCTTCCTCACCAGATCGATCGACTTCCTGTTCTGCTTCGCGGGCGACCAGCGGCGCAGGGTCTCGAGCCCCGCGTCCGCGTCGGTCTCGATGCCGATGTAGGCGCGGATGCAGTTCAGACGATTCTTCAGCACGTCGAACACCTTGGGCTCGACGTCCGTCGGCCGCGCCTTCACCACCGTCGCGAACGGGCCGATGCCCTTCCGCTCGAGCGCGTCGGCGAGGGCGCTGAAGCGCTCGAAGTTCCGCTTGTGGCCGGGCACGAAGAAGTTGTCGTCGTGGAAGACGTAGATGTCGACGCCGCGCGTGCGCTGCATCTCGATCATCTCGTCGGCGACGTCCTCGACCTCGCGGATGCGGTAGCGCTTGCCCGGCAAGCTCTGCTCGTGCCACGCGGCGATGCAGCAGAACGAGCAGTTCGCGTAGCAGCCGCGGCTCGAGACGAGGGGGGAGATCGCGTGCCCGAAGCACGCCGCCGGATCACCGCGCCGATCGGGTCGCGGCAACTTCGCGAGATCGGGGAGGCGCGGATGCGGCGTCACGAGGGGCCGCCCGTCCTCCGTTCGGAGCGCGAGGCCGGAGAGCGCGGCGAGCGCGGGCTCTCGCCCCTCGGCCTTCGCCGCGACGAGCTCGTTCGTGAGGGCGACCACGGTCTCCTCCGCCTCCTGCCGACAGATCGAGCTCACCTCGGGAAAGTCGATGACGAGATCTTGCGCCGCGAAGGTCGCGAAGTGTCCGCCGAGCGTGATGTGCCCGGTGTACCCGCGCTCTCGGAGCGCGATGGCGAACGCGAGGAAGTCGTTCGCGCGCCACTGAAACGCGAGCGAGATCCCGACGAGGATCGGGTCGTACGCGAGGACGCGCTCGAGCGCGAAGGGGAAGTCGGCCGCCTGATTGAACGGCACGATGTCCGCCTCGTGATCGGCCGACGCGAGCGACGACGCGATGTAGCGGAGGCTGAGGTTCTCTTCGATCTCGGGTCCGACGAGCGCGACCTTGGCCATGGTGTCTCCGGTCGTTGAGGAGGAGGAGCGGGCCTCCGATGCGTGTCCGAAGCGCTCGAACGCGCGGTCAGGGCAGCCCGGGGCCGTTCTTGCCGGGTTGCTGCACGTACGGCGTCGGCACCGGGTCGACGACCATGTAGTGGGTGGGCGGCGGCGGCGGCGGCTTCACGACCGTCTTCTTCGTGTCGCCGGCGTCCGGGAACGCGAGCGGATCGGTCCCGGGCTTGGCCGAGGCGGACGCCTCCGCCGTCTCGGTCTCCGGCGGAACCGGATCCTTCTGGGTGAGCGCGCTCGCCGTCGCCGTCGCCGTCGCAGACGCGGTCGCGGTCGTCGCCCCGTTCGTCGGCGCTGGCTCGGGCTTCGCCGCCTCGCCCTTGTCGCCGCAGGCCGTGACCGCCGTCGCAGCAGCCGCCGTGGCGAAGAGCCTCGAGAGGTGCGTGAGCGTCCGGTCACGCGGTCCGCCCGCGCGCTCGCGCGCGAGGGTCGGATCGGGCAGGACCTCCGGCAGCAGGCGCAGCTTTCTTCGATGGTCGTCGCTCAAGGGTCACCTCCCCTGCCTCCGCGCGACACGAGCCCGCGGAGGCGGACACGATTCTACGGGCGTCGTTTCATCCGGATCTATGAGGACCGTCCGGTCATGAAAGTTCCGGGGCGGACGTCGCGCCGCGTGAGGTGGGAGCGTGTCGGAGCCCGCCCGCGCGAAATGCGGTGTCCTCGACCCAAAACTTGGACTCGCGGCCGGAGGCGTGAGATTCGCGGAGTCGACATGAGCCTGACGCGATCCCGTCACGTCCTCACCGTCGGCAGCTGCGACGTCCATTGGGAAGAGATCGCGCCCCCACCTCGCTCCGACGAGCGCGGCGGTCGTGCGCGGCCGCTCGTGCTGCTCCACGGCCTCTCGGACTCCGGACGCACCTGGAACCGAGTTGCAGATCGATTGGCGTCGCATCGGCGCGTCATCATGCCGGACCTCCCCGGTCACGGGCGATCGTCGCGACCGGACGTGAGCTACGACGTGGCCTTCTACGCGAAGACCATGGCGGCGTTCGTGAACGCGCTCGACCTCGAGGACTTCGATCTCGCGGGCCACTCGCTCGGCGGTGGTGTCGCCCAGCGCATGCTCCTCGAGCCGATGGGCAACGTGCACCGCCTCGCCCTGGTCGCGTCGGGCGGGCTGGGCCGCGAGGTCGCGTGGTTCCTCCGCGTCGCCGCGGTCACCGGCG
Source organism: uncultured Polyangiaceae bacterium (assembly GCA_964467935.1). GTDB lineage: Bacteria > Myxococcota_A > Polyangia > Polyangiales > Polyangiaceae > CAYYKK01. Next base: position 5,301 of record CAYYKK010000317.1, on the reverse strand, counting down.
CGCTCGAGAAGATCGGCCAACCCTTCATGCGGCGCGGCACGGGGCTCGGCATGCGCATCCTCGGCGGCGACTTCGGCGAGGACGATCGCCATCACCTCGGCACGCTCAACGAGCGCGCCGGCAGCGCTCGCGCACTCTCGCGGACGCTCGGCTCGTCGGTGAGCTTGCGCGGGCAGCGGCAGACGTTCCTCGAGCGCGCGCACGAGCTCGACGAGCTACCCCCCATGGCGATCTTCTGGGGCGAGCGTGACGCGATCATCCCCGTCAAGCACGCGCGCCACGTCGCCGAGCACCTCGAGGGCGTGACCATCCGGCGCTTCGAGCGCGCCGGACACTACCCCCACCGGGAGGCTCCGCACGAGTTCGTGCCCGCTCTCCTGCGCTTCCTCGACACCCCGCAGCGCGGTGCGCGCCTCAAGAACGGGATCCGCCGCCCCATCGCCCACGCGGGCTGATCACGCGCCCCATCGCCCACGCGGGCTGATCGGGCGTGCCATTCGCCCGCAGCGACGGAGAGGGGTGGAACCTAGTCCTCGATGACGAGCGAGAGCCCACGCCCGCGCGCGGCGCGGATCGCGAGGCCGGACTTCGCCAGTCGGTGACGCAGACGCGCGGCCACGGCGGCCAGCGCGTTGTCGCTCACCTTCGCCTCCTCGTCCCAGCACGTCGCGAGCAGCGTCTCGCGGCTCACGGTGCGGCTGGGGTTCGCGGCGAGCAAGCCGAGCACGCGGGCCTCCATCTGCGAGAGCGAGACGACCCGCTCGTGGCCGTCTGCCTCGGCGACCGTGAGGGTTCCGCGGCTCTCGTCGAGCGTCGCGCGCCCGAGCACGCGCCTGCGCGAGTGCGCGGCGGAGGAGCGCCGCTGGAGGGCTTGGAGGCGGGCCTCGAACACGCCGGGGCTGCACGGCTTGGAGACGAAGTCGTCCGCCCCCGCCTCGAGCGCCTCGATCTCGGCGGCGTCCGTGGACTGCGCGGTGAGGATGAGGACCGGCGTGACGTCGCCGCGCGCCCGCATCGTCTTGCAGACCTCGAGCCCCGAGAGCCCGGGCATGTTCACGTCCAGGACGACCAAGTCGAAGCGCCGCTCCGAGAGGATGCGCAGCGCCTCGCTCCCGTCGCTGCACGGCTCGACCGAGTGCTCGTGAGCTCGCGCGACGCGCGCGTACGCCCGCACCACGTCTTTGTCGTCGTCGACGAGCAAGACCTCCATCGTCGCTCCCGAAGATAGCCGCGTCGCGCGGCGACCGAAAGCGGCCTCACGCTGACTGACGATGTCGTCAGCCTCCCGAAGAGCGCTGACGCCCGCGTCAGCGCGACGCTGACGCCATCGTCAGCTATCACACTTTAACTGCGATTGCATCGAAGATGCTTGTTGGCGCGCTCATCGGTCGCTAGAAACATCCATCGACGATCGATTTCTCGTCGGCGACAGAGAGGGAGGCTTCATGAGTCCCATCCGCACCCGGAGCTTCAACGAAACTGGGCGCGCGCAGCTCGCGTCGCTGTGGCGAGCCGTGCACGAAACGGAGCCGCCGCCGGGCGTGCTCGAGGTGTTCGATCAGCTCGTCCCCGCCCGCCCCGCAAACGCGTCTTGGCCGTCGCACGTGAGCGACGACCACACGCCCTACGAGCTGTCGCTCCTGCTCGGGGACGGCAAGCCCGAGCTGCGCTTGATGGCGGAGGTCGTCCCCGGGGGCCGAGAGGTCACCGTCGGCGCGACCGTCCTCGCGGGTCGCGAGGTGCTGCGCCTCCTCTCTCGCGACCACGGCGTGGACACGTCGCGCCTCGAGGCGGTCGCCGATCTCTTCCTCGCGCATCCGGAGGGCGCGTTCGGGCTCTGGTTGGCGGCGTCCTTCCAACCCTCGGGAGCTCCGTCGTTCAAGGTGTACCTCAATCCGCTCGCGCGCGGCGTGACCCGCGCGCCCGCGCTGGTCGAAGAGATGCTGCAGACGCTCGGCTTCCTCGGCGCTTGGGGGACGGTCACGCGAGCGATGACGCGAGGTCCGGAGCTCGACGAGCTGCGCTTCGTGTCGCTCGACCTCGGGCGCGACGACGCCGCGCGCGTGAAGGTCTACGGCTTCCACCGCGACGCGACGCCGGAGTACCTCGCCGACGTCGTCTCCGTGGTGCCCGGGGTCGATCGGGCGCGCGTGCTCGGGTTCGTCCGGACGATGACGGGCGGCGACGGCGTGCTCGCGGCGGGACGGAGCCCCGCGACGTGCCTCGCCTTCGTCGCGGGCGACGCGCACCCGCGCTCGGGCACCGTCCACGTGCCCGTCCGCGCGTTCGCGGGGGACGACGGAGCGGCGCACCGTCGGCTGTTGCTCGCGCTGACCGAGCTGGGGCTGCCGACCCTGCCGTACGAGCGCGCCGTCGAGGCGCTCGCGCAGCGTCCCCTCGAGGCAGGGAGCGGTCTGCTCGCTTGGGCCGCGCTGCGGAGCGGCGAGAAGACGCCGAAGGTGAACGTCTACCTCGCGCCGCGCGCGATCGCCGACGAGGTCCCCCACCCCACGGTCGAGCCGACGCTCGACGTCGGCTCCCCCGAGGCGCTCGTGCGGCGGTGCGACGCGGCGCCCATCACCGAGCACCCTTTCTGGCAGCGGCTCGCGCGCGAGCCCTTCGAGATGCGCCCCCTCGCGCTCTTCCTGTTCAACATCCGCGAAGCGATCACGCGTGGGTTCGCGCGGCGGCTCGCGAGCGTGGTCGCGCGCGTGGAGGAGGACGACATCCGGTCGATCCTCGCGAAGCAGCTCAACGACGAGCTCGGCGATGGCGACCCGTTGCGTACGCACAAAATCTTGTTCGAGCGGTTCGTCGACGGCCTCGGGGCTTGGGCGCCGGACGAGACCACGGGCGCGCCCGAGCTCGCCCCGGGGCGTGAGCTCGGGCGCGCGCAGGAGGAGCTCTACCTCGGGCGCAGCGCGTACGAAGGCGTCGGCGCGACGCTCGTGATGGAGGTCTTCGGCAAGCAGGCCGATCAGTTCATGGGCGCGCAGCTCCGGCGGGATCGCGAGACGCTCCCGGCCACGGTGACCGAATGGCTCACGCTCCACGAGGAGCTCGAGAACGAGCACGCGGACGAGTCGCACGATCTGGCGCGGAGGATCCCCAAGGGCTCGAAAGCGACGCTCGCGGCGCGCGGCGCGAGCGAGGTGAGAGCCGCGTGTTGGAGCTTCCTCGATGGCGTCTACCGCATCGCGTACGGAGGGTGAGCCGTGGACTTCGCCGCCGCGCGTGAAGACTTCCCGACGCTCCGCACGAGGACCTACCTCGCGTCCCAGTGCCTCGGCCCGTTTCCGCGAGCGATGATCGACGATCTGCGCGCGTACGAGCGCAGCCTCGCCCTGCGCAGTCGCGCGATCCCCGAGTGGGTCGAGCGATGGAACGAAATGCACGGGCTCACCGAGCGCCTGCTCGAAGCCCCCCGCGGCTCGGTCTTCCTTCGCGACTCGGCGACGGCGGCGCAGGCGGCCGTCGCCTCCTCGCTCCTCCCCGAGGGCGCGCGTCGGCGGATCGTCATCGCCGAGGGCGACTTCCACTCGTCTCGCTACCTCTGGCACGCGCAGCAGAAGCGAGGCTTCGACGTCGTCGACGTCCCCGGAGAAGATCCGAGCGCACGCGACGACGAGATCTGCGCCGCCATCGACGAGCGCACGCGGATCGTGGCCATCTCGTACGTGTCACCGCGCACCGGAGCGCTCTCGGACGTGCGTCGCATCGCCGACGCAGCGCACGCCGTCGGCGCCCTCTTGGTGCTCGACGCCTACCAAGCCGTCGGCGTCGTCCCCCTGCGCGTCGGCGAGCTCGGCGCCGACGTCGTCGTGGGCGGCTATCACAAATGGCTCGGCGGCGGAGGCACGGGCCTCGCCTTCGGCTACGTCGCGCCGCTCCTCTCGACCAAGCTCGAGCCCGCCTACCCGGGCTGGCTCGCGCACAAGGATCTGCTCGCCTTCTCGGATCGCTTCTTCGGCGCGAGCGGGGCGAAGAAGCTGCAGCAGGGCATGCCGGCGATGGAGCCAATCTACACGGCGCGCGCCGGGATCCGTTGGGTGCTCGAGACGGGGATCGACACCATCCGAGCCCGGAGCCTCGTCCTCACCGGGCGGCTCGGCGAGCGCGCGCGCTCGCTCGGGTTGCGCGTGCGGACCCCCGAGGCGGCGCACGCGAGAGGAGGCATGATCTGCCTCGACGTCCCGGATCCCGCCACCATCGTCGCGCAGCTCGGCGAGCGCGGGGTCGACGTCGACGCGCGCCCCGGCGCCGGCATCCGCATAGGTCCGCACGCGTGCGTGCACGCCGAGGAGTGCGACGCGACGATCCACGCGATCCACGCGAGGACCCGATGAGCGGCGATCGTGCCGCGGAGGTCGTCGCGCTCGTGGAGCGGCTCGCAGGCGACTTGCTGCCGCTCTCCGTGCTGTTCGCGGCGCTCGAGCTGGGCCTCTTCGACGCGCTCGACGAGGCACGCAGCGTGAAGGCCTTGGCGGAGCGCACGGGCGTGACGGGCGACGCCGCCGAGCGGATCTGCCGCGCGCTCGTCCATCAAGGCCTGCTCGTGCGCGTCGAGGATCGATATTTCGCGCCGGACGGCACGCGCGCGGTCCTCGGGTCGCGCGGCCCGCGATCGCTAGCGCCCCTCTTGCGGCACCAGCACCGGCAGCTCTTGCCGCTCATGCTCCGACTCGCCGACGCAGCGCGGACCGGCAAGCCACAGCACGCTGCGTGGCCGTTCGCGGGCGCGCCGCTCGGCGAACACCCGTACGACGAGCTCGGTCGGCACCCGCGAGAGCTCGAGACGTTTCTCGCCGCGATGGACGAAGCGAGCCGAGGGGTCGGCGACGCGATCGCTCGCAGCGGCGTGCTCGCCTCGGTCGGGCGGCTGCTCGATCTCGGTGGCGGCGGCGGCGGCGTCGCGCGCGAGCTCCTCGTCGCGCTGCCGAACCTCACGATCGTGACGATCGACATGCCCGGGGCGTGCGACGTCGCGCGCGCGAGCTCCCGCGACGCCGGGCTCGAGGCCCGTCATCGGTGCGTGCCGGGCGACCTCCGGAGGGACCTCGGGGAGCGCGGCTTCGACGCGGTCCTCCTCTCGGCGGTGCTGGCGGACTGGCCCGAGGAGGAGCGACGCGGCCTCCTCGAGCGCGCTCGGGAGGCGCTCGTTCCGGGCGGCCTCCTCTGCGTCAGCGAGACGCTCCTCGACGACGATCGCGCGGGCCCGCCGCGCGCCGCGCTCCTCTCGTGCGTGATGCTCGCGGCGATGCGCGGCGACCAGCTCTCGGCGCGCGACCTCGAGCGCGAGCT
>CAYYKK010000316.1:0-8588 GCA_964467935.1 uncultured Polyangiaceae bacterium | reverse complement strand
AGCAAGGGCGCGCCGAGCCGGTCGATCATCGCTCCGACCTCTACTCCGTCGGCGTGCTGCTCTACGAGCTGCTCTGCGGCAAGCCTCCTTTCGAGGGCGAGACGGCGCTCCAGATCGTCGCGCGACACGTGCACCAGCCGCCGCCGCCGCCGAGCTCGCTCGCGCCCGTGCCGAAGGCGCTCGAGGCGGTCGTCCTGCGCGCGCTCGCGAAGCGCCCCGAGGACCGTCCTCAGTCGGCGCGCGAGCTCGCCGAGGCCTTGGAGAGCGCGCTCGGCGAAGCGCCGAAGTCGACCGGATCGGGGGCGGCGAGCGACCGATGGCTTCGCCGAACGGGGCGCGGCGTCGCGTTGCCTCCCGCGGTGCCGGCGACGCGTCGATCGACGCCCGAGCCCGCACCGTCACCGTCTCCGATCGGCCCCTCCTCCGCGCTCGTCGCACCCGGGCGGATCGAGATCACGCAGGCAGCGCCGCCGCCTTCGACCACCGCGATCGCCCCCGCGCCGGGGTCGCCGACCGCGCTGCAGACGCCGGTGGTCGGGGGCGTGGCGCCGTCGCCCGCGACGCCTGGCGCGAGCGGCGCCCAGCTCCGTCCGCAGCCTCCACCACAACCACCGGCGCATCCGCAGCCGCAGCCGCAGGCTCAGCCGCAGGCTCAGTCGCCTCCCCAGGCGCATCCCCAGGCGCAGGCGGTGCAGGGCCATCCTGGACCCCGGCACCCGCACGATCCGCTGCCGGCGCAGCAGCCCGCGGGGCCGCCGACGCACGCTGCGACGCGTCGCGCGGTCGGTACGACGCAGCCCCTGCACGACGTGGTCGCTGCGCTCAACGCCGCGCGAGCGGCTGCGCCGAGCGCCGTCGCCCTCGCGCCCGCCGCCCCCGCGCCCCCGACCCCCGCCGTCCCGAGCGCCCGCGATCCGCGCGTCGAGCGGCTGATCCGCCTCGTCGCCGTGCTCGTCGTGCTGCTCGGGGTCGCGTTCGCCGTGATCCTCGCGCTCGTGCTCCGCTCGTTGCGTTGAGCTGCGCTCGATCCTCGCGCGTCGCACGGACCGATCGCGGGAGCGCTCCGCGGCGCGCGCTCTAGAGAGGCGTCTCGAGCACGTACTTGCGAACGCACGAGCAGCGGAGCGCATCCATCATCGGCTGCGCAGCCAGGGAAAGGCCGTTCGCGCTCGAGCGAACGAGGTAGCTCGTGTCCCACAGCACGCCGCTCCGATCGCGCGCCACGAGGAGCATCCCGTCCGAGAGGCTCCCGCCGAGCAGCATCGGGCTCGTCATGCCGTCGTGCCGCGCGACGAGCTCGCCGAGCGGCTTCGCTGCCGCGAGCTCGAAGCGATCGGGCCCGTTCGCCTGCCTCTTTGGACGGAAGGCGAGCAGCGTCGGCGGCACCTCGGCGCGGCTCGCAGGATCGCGGTAGAGCAAGAGGAGCATCGGCGAGACGTCGTCGCGCCCGACGCGCAGGCTCATGCCGTAGGGCGGCAAGCCATGGAGCGGGAGCGTCACGATCTCGCTCAACCGATCGCCCCGGAAGACGAAGACGCGTGACTGGTAGTCGGCGGTGATGGCCGCGAGGGATCCGGCGCGAGCGCCGCCGTCGGCCGGAGCGTCGTCGGCGAACACGTCCTCGACGACGCCGGTGAGCCCGCGTCGGTTCATCGCGTCCCGCGCCTCTTCGAGCGTCGACACGCCCGCGCGGAGACCGAGGTCGGCCGCGGACAGATCCGCGACCGCCGTCACGCGCAGCGGCTCGTCCACCACGGGAGCGAACGCCATGCAGCCGGCGGCGCTCGCCGCCATCGACGCGAGCGTGATGAAGCGCGCGAGCCTCCGCGGATACGACTGACCTTCCATCGACGCTCCTCGACCTTGCCGTCGGTTTCGACGCCTAGGTGCGCGGACGTGCCCGCGCGTTCAAGGGCACGCCGGCGCCGCCGGTGCTCAGCCGCGGAGGGCGCGGACGATCCCGTGCACCATCGGCCGGAACAGCGCGTCCACGTAGCGGCTCAGGTGCTTCTCCTTCACGGGCACGCGGCCGACGAGGACGAGCGACGAGAGGCCGTGCACCGAGGACCAGAGCCCGATCCCCGCGTCTCTCCTCGCCGTCGTGGACGCGCTCGGCGCCGCCCGCTCGAGCTCGCGGAGCAGCGGCGCGAGCGCGAGGCGGATCGCGGCCTCGAGGTCGGGGAAGCGCTCGTCCACGTTGAGGCGTGGGCCGAACATGACCTGGTAGCGAGACGGTTCGTTGCGCGCGAACCGCACGTAGCGCTCGCAGAGCTTCACGAGCCGCTCTTCGATGCGCGCTTCGGGCAGCTCGAGCAGCGCCGCCTCGATCTCGCTGGCGAGCGCGCGGTACCCCTCCTCGGCGATCGCGGCCAAGAGCGCCCGCTTGTCCTCGAAGTGGCGATAGACGGCGCGGTGGTTCACGCCGGCGCGGCGAGCGACCTCGCGCAGCGTGAAGCCGTCCGCGCCGACCTCCGCGAGGACGGCGAGCGACGCCGAGAGCAGCGCGCGGCGTAGGTCGCCGTGGTGATAGGTGGTGCGCTCGCCGCTCATTCCCGCGTTCTACGCGATCCGCAGACGCTTTGCGCGGCGAGGGGCTTGACCCGGGCTCGCGTTGCTCTAATGTCACCGGTGGAGACATTCCCGGGAGATCGACACGATGCCCACGACGAGCACCCTCGGTTCTGCTTCCGATCGCGCCCGGCCCGCGCCGCGCCCCACCTCGTCCCTCCGCCTCGTCGCCGCCGACGGCGTCCGGCTCGAGGCGGACGTGTTCGTCCCCGCGCACGGCGCGGTGGTCGCGAAGGCGCTCGTCGCGCCGGCCATGGGGGTGCGGCGGGGCTTCTACGCCCGCTTCGCCGCCGACCTCGCGCGCCACGGCATCGCGACGGCGACGTTCGACTACCGCGGCATCGGCGGCTCGCTCGATGGCGGCGTCGCCGCGTCGAAGGCTCGCCTCTCCGACTGGGGCGAGCTCGACCTCGCCGCGGCGACGAGCGCGCTCGCGGCGCTCGATCTCCCGCTCGATCCGCAGGCCGGCGGTCGCGCGCCGCTGCTCTTCGTCGGCCACAGCGTCGGCGGCCAGCTCTTCGGCCTGATGCGTGACGTCCCGTTCGACGCCGCGCTCTTCGTCGGCAGCCAGGCGGGCTACTTCGGTCACTGGAGCGGCGTCTCCAAGCTCTCGATGGCGGCGCTCTGGCACGTCGGCGTGCCGCTCGTCACGAAGACCCTCGGCTACTTGCCGATGAAGGCGCTCGGCCAAGGCGAGAACATCCCCGGCGGCGTCGCGCGCGAGTGGGCCGCGTGGGGGCGCGATCGCCGCTACGTCGGCGTGCGCGTCGCCGAGCTCCCTCACGCGGGCTACGCGACGTGGGGCGGCCCCCTCCGCGCCCTCGCGATCACCGACGATCCGTACGCGCCGCGCCGCGCCGTCGACGCGCTCGTGCGGCTCTACACCGCGGCGTGGACGGAGGTGGTCGAGGTCGCGCCGAGCGCCGTGGGCGCGCGATCGATCGGGCACTTCGGCTGGTTCTCCGAGCGCTTTCGCGACACCCTCTGGGCCGACGCGAGGACGTGGCTCGTCGAACGCGGGCGGTCCCGCCGAAAGGGAGGCGCGCGATGAGCGAGATCGATTTCCACTTCGACTACGCGAGCCCCTGGTCGTACCTCGCGAACGAGCTCGTCGCGAGGAAGCTCCCGGGGGTGAAGGTGCGGCTCCGGCCGACCTACCTCCGCGGGCTCGAGAGCTTCGCGACGGGCATCCCCTACGGCGCGGACAAGCTCGTGTACCTCGCGAAGGACGTCGCGCGGTGCGCCGCGTACGAAGCCGTCGACATGAAGCCGCCGGTGTCGTTCCCGATCAACGGCCTGAACGGGCTCCGAGGCGCCCTCGTCGCGGAGCGCGAGGGCGCGCTCGCCGCGTACCATCAGGCGATGTTCCGCGCCGCGTGGCGCGATCAGCGCGACATCTCGGACAAGCAGGTCGTGGTCGCGATCGCGAAGGAGGTCGGCGTCGCGGCCATCGCCGACGGCCTCGACGAGCCCGCCATCAAGGACGCGCTGAAGGAGCACACGGTCGAAGCGAAGAAGCGCGGTGTCTTCGGCGTCCCCACCTTCTTCGTCGGCGACGAGCTCTTCTGGGGCCACGATCGCCTGGACTACGTGGCGCGCGCCGCGGCGGCGCGATGACGGCACGGCGGGCCGCGCACGTCACGTGCGCAACGCGCGCGGGCGCGTGTATAACCTGCCATCATGAAGGTCGGCATCGTCCGCGAGGTCGGGCTCGGTGAGCGCCGCGTCGCCGCCACACCCGAGACGACGAAGCGCCTCCTGAAGCTCGGCTTCGACGTCACCGTCGAGGCCGGGGCAGGGGAGCTCGCGTCGTTCCAAGACTCCGACTACGAGGCGGCCGGGGCGACCATCGCCGCGTCCGCCGCGGAGGTGCTCGGCGCGGCCGACATCGTCCTCAAGGTGCGGCCCCCGGGCCAGCGCCCCGACGATGGTCACGAGGTCGATCTGATGCGCGAGGGCGCGACGCTCATCTCGTTCATCTGGCCGAGCAAGAACCCGGAGCTGCTCGCGCGGCTCGCCGCGCGCAAGGCGACCGTGCTCGGGATGGATCTCATCCCCCGCATCACGCGCGCCCAGAAGATGGACGCGCTGAGCAGCATGGCGAACATCGCCGGCTATCGCTCGGTCATCGAAGCGGCGAGCTTCTTCGGTCGCTTCTTCACCGGGCAGATGACGGCGGCCGGCCAGGTGCCGCCCGCGAAGGTGCTCATCATCGGCGCCGGCGTCGCCGGGCTCGCGGCGATCGGCGCCGCCCGCAGCTTGGGCGCGATCGTGCGCGCGTTCGACACGCGCCCCGGCGTGAAGGAGCAGGTCGAGAGCCTCGGCGCCGAGTTCCTCGAGCTCGCCTTCGAGGAGGAGGGCGCGGGGGAGGGCGGCTACGCCCGGGAGATGAGCCCCGCGTTCATCGCCGCCGAGATCGCCCTCTTCGCCGCGCAGGCGCGCGAGGTCGACATCATCATCACGACCGCGCTCATCCCTGGAAAGCCCGCGCCCGTGCTCATCACCACCGACATGGTCGAGACCATGAAGCCCGGCTCGGTCATCGTCGACCTCGCCGCCGAGAACGGCGGGAACTGCGCGCTCACGCAGCCCGATCACGTCACGACGCACAAGGGCGTGACGATCATCGGCTTCGTCGATCTGCCGAGCCGCCTCGCGCCGACGGCGAGCCAGCTCTACGGGACGAACCTCTGCCACATGCTCGCCGACATGGGCGGAGGCAAGACGTGGCACGTCGACCCGGAGGACGAGATCGTTCGCGGCGCGCTCGTCTTGAACCAGGGAGAGCTCTGCTGGCCGCCGCCCCCGAGACCCAAGATCCCCGAGGCGCCGAGCTCGCGGCGCTCGAGCCAGCGGCCGGCGGCCCCCTCGAGCAATCGGCCGAAGCCCCTCTCGCAGAAGCCGGAGCCGCCCGCGACGAGCGGCGGGCACGGCCACGGTCACGGCAAGGCCGTGTCGCCGGCGCCCGTGTGGCCGCTCCTCGCCGCGGCCGTCGTCATCGCGCTCGTCGCGCAGTTCGCGCCGCCGGAGCTGCTCGCGCACGCGACGGTGTTCGTGCTCGCGTGCTTCGTCGGCTGGCAGGTGGTGTGGAACGTCACGCCGGCGCTGCACACGCCGCTCATGAGCGTCACGAACGCGATCAGCGGCATCATCCTCGTCGGCGGCATGCTGAACCTCGCCGCGCCCATCACGTCGCCCGCGACGGTGCTCGGCGCGCTCGCGGTCTTCCTCGCGGCGATCAACGTCGCCGGCGGGTTCACCGTCACCGATCGCATGCTCCGCATGTTCACGCGATCGGCCGAGACGGACGGGGGATCGAAGGCATGAGCTCGAGCCTCGTCACCGGTCTCTACCTCATCGCCGGCATCCTCTTCATCAAGAGCCTCGGCGGCTTGTCGACGCAGGCCACGGCGAAGCACGGCAACCAGTACGGCATCGTCGGCATGGTGCTCGCCGTCGCGTCGACGGCCGCGATCGCCCTCGGGGGCTACCCGATCATGGCCGCCGCGCTCCTCGCCGGCGGCGCGGTCGGCGCCTTCCTCGCGCAGCGCGTCGCGATGACGAGCATGCCGGAGCTCGTCGCCGTGCTCCACTCGTTCGTCGGTCTCGCCGCGGTGCTCGTCGGCTATGCGGCGTATCTCTCGCCGCGCGCGCACCTCACCGGGGTGACGCTCACGATCCACGAGGTCGAGGTCTTCGTCGGCGTGCTCGTCGGCGCGGTCACGTTCACGGGCTCGGTCGTCGCGTTCGGCAAGCTGCGCGGATCCATCGGATCGAAGCCGCTCCTCTTGCCCGGCCGGCACCTCGTGAACCTCGGCATGATCCTCGGCTGCGCCGCGCTGCTCGTCCCCTTCCTCGGCGCCGAGGGCGCGGGCGGGCTCTGGGCGCTCGGCGCGATGACCGCGGTGGCCTCGGTGCTCGGGGTTCACCTCGTGTGGGCGATCGGCGGCGCCGACATGCCTGTCGTCGTGTCGATCTTGAACAGCTACTCGGGCTGGGCCGCGTCGGCGGCGGGCTTCATGCTCGGCAACGATCTGCTCATCATCACGGGCGCGCTCGTGGGATCGAGCGGCCTCATCCTCAGCATCATCATGTGCCGCGCGATGAACCGATCCATCGTCAGCGTGGTGTTCGGCGGCTTCGGCGCCTCGGAGGGCGCCGCGCCGAAGCCCTCCGGCGACGGCGCCGCGCCGAAGGGCGAGGTGCGGTCCGTCGACGCCGACGCCGTCGCGAAGCTCCTCTTGGAGGCCAAATCGGTGATCGTCGTGCCCGGGTACGGCATGGCCGTGGCCCAAGCGCAGCACCCGCTCTACGAGGTCGCCAAGATCCTGAAGAAGCGCGGCACCCGCATGCGCTTCGCGATCCACCCCGTCGCGGGGCGCTTGCCCGGTCACATGAACGTGCTCTTGGCCGAGGCCAAGGTGCCCTACGACATCGTCCTCGAGATGGACGAGATCAACGACGACTTCCCGTCGACCGACGTCGTGCTCGTCGTCGGCGCGAACGACATCGTGAACCCGAGCGCCCTCGAAGATCCGAACAGCCCCATCTACGGCATGCCCGTCCTCGAGGTGTGGAAGGCGAAGCACGTCATCGTGACGAAGCGCGGCATGGCGGCGGGCTACGCCGGGATCGACAACCCGCTCTTCTTCCACGAGAGCTGCTCGATGCTGTTCGGCGACGCGAAGAAGAGCGTCGACGGCATCCTGACGAGACTGCGCACCGAGACGGAGTGACCCGAGGCGGCGGGTGAGGGCGTCCTTACCAAATGGTAAGGTCGTGCCTTGACGAGGCTCGGGCCCTGGTGCACACGTCGTGGCCATGGGGAGCTCGACGCGCCGCTCGTCGGAGGAGCTCAACCGCTCGACCGCGGTGCGGCCGGTGCCGGTCGAGCTGCTCGACGCGATGAGCGAGGACGAGACCACCGTCCGTCGCGCACCCGCGCTCCGGGTCGAGGCCCTGGCCTCCGCGGCGCGCGACCTCGAGGCGAGGCTCCGCGAGCGCGACGCGCGGATCGCGGCGCTCGAGGCGACGCTCGCGCGGCTCGAGCGGGAGATCGGCGCCGTCCGCGCCTCGCCCGTCACGCCGCTCCCGGAGAGCGGGCCTCTCGGATCCTTCCGCGCGCCTCTCTCCGAGCCGCCTCCGCTCGTGCTGTCGCGTCCGCCCCGCGCACGACCGGCCGATCGAACGGTCATCGTCGCGACGTTCGCGATCTGCGGCGCCGTCTTGTGCGTCTGCGCGGCGACGATCGTGTGGGCGGTGAGAGACGTCCTCGGCCACCCGCGCCCGAGCTCCGTCGCGGCGCTCGACGCGCCCGAGCGCGCGACCTCGTCGCCCCACCCGCGCTCGGATCGCGGACGAGCGCCCGTCGCGGCCGTGAGCGCCGCTGCGACGAGTGCGTCCGTCGCCCCGCCGAACGAGGCTGCGCGCGTGGAGGCCGCGCCCCCCGCGCCGGTCGCCGCCGAGCTCCTCAGCTATCAGGGCGTGCTCGTCGTGCGCTCCTCGATCGACGCCGACGTCTTCGTCAACGGCGTCCGCGCCGGTGCGACGAACACGCCGCTCGTCGCCCGCTGCGGCCTCCGCAACGTGCGCGCGGCGACGCCGCACCGCGCCTGGATCGCGCCGAGCCAGGTCGTTCGGATCGCGTGCCGGGGCGTGACCGAGATCACGACCGAGCCGGCGCGCTGAGGACGCCCGATCCCTCGGCCGCGGTGGACGCGTGACGCCGGCATGCGCCGCGCGTCTCCGGCGCGCGCGGTCAAGGGAAGGTATTGAACATGTCGCTGAGATCGGTGGCGGTCGCCGCGCCGCCGAGCAGCGGCCCCACGCCGAGGATCTCCTGGAACGTCCGCAGCGCCGAGCTGTGGTCGTACGGCGTCGTGTTCTGGTGCCCCGGCTTCGCGAACGGCGAGAGGATGATCATCCCGATCGGATCCTCGCAGCTCTGCACCTCGAAGTTGTCGCACTCGTCCCACGTGATGAAGATCGCGCCCGACTGGTACGCCTGCGACGCCTGGATC
>CAYYKK010000315.1:0-8617 GCA_964467935.1 uncultured Polyangiaceae bacterium | reverse complement strand
GCCCAGAAGCTCATGTGGGAGTCGTCCCGGCCCTTGTGGCACGGCATCGCCCGCGCCGACGTGTTCTCGACCGACGAAGGGTGGGTCATCACCGAGCTCAACAGCGACACGCCGACCGGTGAAGCGGAGGCCGTGGTGCTCGGCGAGCTCGCGTCCGAGGCGCGCGACGACGTGACCGATCCGAACGAGCGCCTCGAGGAGCGCTTCGGCGAGATGGTCGACGTGCTCGTCGAGCGGCTCACCGACGGCGATGGCCCGCGCGCGCTCGGCATCGTGTACCCGACCGAGTTCACCGACGACCTCGCGCTGGTGCGCCTCTATCGACGGTGGGCCGAGCGTCGCGGCTTCGCGGTCGTGCTCGGCTCGCCCTACAACCTCGGCCTCGACGACGACGGGCGCGCGACGCTCTTCGGCGCGCCGCTCTCGGCCATCGTGCGCCATTACAAGACGGATTGGTGGGGCGAGCGACAGAGCGCGTGGGACGACGAAGCGCTCGCGGACGAGCTCCCGCTCGCGGAGCCCCTCCGCGCCGCGCTCACGGCGAGCGTCTCGCGGAAGACGGCGATCATCAACCCGTTCGGCGCGGTGGTTCCGCAGAACAAGCGCTGCATGGCCTTCATGTGGGAGCACATCCATCGCTTCAGCACGCGCGGTCGCGGGCTCGTCGAGCGCTTCGTCCCTTACACGTCGAGGCTCGAGACCCTTCACCCCGAGCAGCTCCTCGCCGAGCGCGAAGCGTGGGTGCTGAAGAGCGACTACGGCGCGGAGGGGGACGAGGTGGTCGTCGGTCGTCACGTCGACGACGACCTCTGGAGGCGATCGCTCGCGCACGCGCGACCGGGACGCTGGATCGCCCAGCGCCATTTCGACGCGCGCGAGCCGCCCTCGCTGCGACGCGCCGTCGCGAGCGAAGGCGCAGCCCAGACGAACCTCGGCGTGTTCCTCGTCGGGGGGCGCGCGAGCGGCCTCTACGTCCGACGGCAATGCGGCCCGACCGACGATCACGCGCTGAGCGTCCCCGTGCTCGTCGACCGCGGGGCCGAGATCGGCGGCGCCGGTCGGACGCCCTAGCCCGCGCTCGTCGCGGAGACCGCGGCGAACGGGAGCGAGACGCGGAAGGTCGTCCCTCCCGTGGGCCGATCCAGCGCCTCGATGCGACCGCCATAGGCTTCGACGATCTGCCTCGAGAGATGCAACCCGAGCCCCGTCCCCGACGGCGACGAGGAGACGAACGCCTCGAACAAGCGGTCTCGAACCTGCGCCGGGAGACCCGCGCCGTCGTCGGAGACCTCGATCTGCGCGCGCCCCTCCACGCTCGACGTGCGGACCGCGATGTGGCCGCGACGGGCCGATCGCTCGATCGCCTGCGCCGCGTTCGTGAGGAGGTTGATGAGCACCTGAGCGAGGCGAATCGCGTTCGCGCGCACCGGCGGAGGCGCGCCGAGCTCCTCCGTGACCGAGGCCTGGGCCACCAGCGCCGAGCGCGTCAAGGCGACCGCCGAACGCACGACGTCGTCGACGTCGACCGAATCGAGGACGTCGTCCGTCGGCTTCGCGAGGACGCCGAGATCGCGCACGAGCCGGCTCACGAGCTCGACCCCGGACATCGCCGACGCGATGCCCTCCACGAGCTCCGCGCGCAGCGAGGGGGGTAGCTCCGCCTCGTGGCGCTCCAGCACCGTCTCGAGGTGACCGAGGCTCACGAGGGCCGCGGTCGCCGGGTTCTTGATCTCGTGCGCGATGCTCGCTGCGAGGCCGCCGAGGCTCGCCAGGCGCTCGGAGCGGAGCAGCTGCGACTCGAGGACCCGCTGCTCGGTCGCGTCGTCGGCGACGAAGAAGAAGCGTAGGGGCCGCCCCGGCTCCGTCTCGAGCCTCGCCATGGCCCCGACGAACGTGCGCGTTCCCTTCGGCGTGGGCAGCGCCAGCTCGAAGTCGACGACGCCACGACCACCGGCGTCGCGCGTGATCCGCTCGATGAGCGGCTCGACGTCCTTCTGCGCGACGCCGAGCTCGCGATCGGTCTTGCCGCGGGTCTCTTCAGGCCGCTTGCCGAAGAGCCCTGCGGTGACGCCGTTGTCGAGCACGTGCAGGAGATCCTTGTCCTCGGTCAGCTCGCGGACCCCGACGGCGGCGCGCGTCGTATCGAGGACCGATTGCAAGAGCAACCCACGCTCGCGTGCCTCCGCTTCGGCGCGGCGCTGCGGAGCGATGTCGATGTTCACACCGACGGTGCCGACGACCTCACCATCCGCCCACACCGGCGCGATGATGTTGTGGACGACGTGCGTCTCGCCCGCGCGCTCGAACGTCTCGTCGCCCTGCACGACCTCGCCGGCGAGCGCGCGACGGTTGTTGCTCCGCCACAGCTCGGCGACCTCGGGCGAGACGTCGTTCTCCTCGATCGTTCGACCGAGGAGGCTCGGCCAACGCCGCAACGCCGCAGCGTTCGCGTAGAGGCAGCGATCGTGGCGATCACGCACCCAGACGTCGAACGGGAGGTGCTCCGCCAACGTGCGGAGCTGCTTCTCGAGTCGAACGACCATCGCGGACATCCTACCGCGGATCGCGCGTGTCCGCTCAGCGGCGCTCGGGCGCTCGCGACCGGCGCGCGATCCGCTCGACGAACGCCGGATCGAACACGCCGTCGACCCGGATCGAGTAGCGAAAGAAGGGGTCGGCGAGGACGCCGTGATAATCCATGTCGTTGAACCAATAGGCCCTCGACGCCACGACGACGGGCTCGGCGTCCGGGTCGTTCTGTAGGAAGAGGCGCTTGTCGCCGCGCGGGCAGATCGAGATGGAGTGCGGCACGCCGAGCGCCTCGCCCGGCTCGGTGTCGCGGTGGAGCGGCGCGTGATCGTTCGGCTCGAGGCCGAAGACGACGGCGCGACCGATCTCGGTGAATGGCAGCCTCTCGACGAAGCGCACCGTCTCCGGGAACACCTCGCGCGCCTCCTCACCGAAGCGCTTGCCGGCGCCGGAGTGCTTGTCCTCCCAACGGTCGTTCTCGAGCAGGTGATAGCAGGCCTTCCAGGGGTAATAGACGCCGTGCCGCACCGCGAGCCACCTCGCTTGCGCGCGCGTGAACGGGTGGGGCGTCTCGTCGCCGAATCGATACTCCGCGCGGCGCGCGACGTCGAAGCGGGAAGGATCTCGCGCGAGCGAGAAGAACACGGCGAGCTCCTCGTCGGGCAGCGACTCGAGGACCCACATCGCGTCGAGGTACGCGTCGTCCGTCGCCCACGGCGCGACCACGCCCATCCATTTCAAGGTGCCGCCGGTGTACGAGGTCTCCACCGTGGCGAGGCCGCGCGCGATCTCGGCGTCGATCGCGTCGAGGGCGGAGAGATCGAGCAGAGGCTCGAGGTCGACGTACGGCGCGCCGAAGAGCCCCCAGACGCGGCCGCTCATCGCGCCTCCTCGGCGAGGGCCGCGAGACAGCGCCTCGCGACCCTCCGCTCGAACGCGTGGAGACCGTCCTCGCTCGCGGCATAGAACGAAGGCGCCGCGCGGGTCGACGCGAGGCCGCGCTGCTGCCGCTCGCAAATGGCGCGATCTTGATCGTTCGTGCGATCCCAGAAGACGGACAGATCGGCGAGCGCGGCCTCGTCGACGGGCGCGCCTCGGGACAGGTGGATCTCGGCGACGACCAGCGTTCGGTCCACGGCGAGCGGCGCGAGCCGGTAGGTCAGCAGGTAGTCGGGTTGGAGGCTCGTGAGGAGCAGCGGGAAGACGAGCGCGTCCGATACGCGCGCCCGATCCTCGGGGGCCGCGACGAAGGGCCGCCCGAGGCGCCGCCCGCTCTCGCTCACCGTCTCGAGCCCTTCGACGAGATCCATGTGCCCGCCGAGCCACGACGGCGCGTCGATCACGGACGACGATCGGGCGAACGGCGTGCGGGCCTCGAGCTCCGGGTGGACGAGGGGGAAATGGTGGCTCTCTTGGAAATTGCCCACCACGATCTTCCAATTGGCGCGGACCTCGTAATCGACGCGCCTCGCGCGACGGAGCGCGCCGAGCCTCCGCGGAGAGAGCCAGGGCGGCCCCGCTTCGCTCGGCGCCGACGCGCCCTCCGCCGCGGGCGCGAGCCGCACGAACACGACGCCGGCGAACGATCCGACCTCGGCGCGAGCGAGATCGCAGAGGGCCCGCGCGCGCTCTCCGCTCGGCCGAGCGAGACCCGGCGTCGCGAGGGATCGCCCGAGCGTGTCGTACGAGAAGCCGTGATAGGGGCAGCGAACCTCGAGGCGCGGGAGGTGACCACCGTCCCCGTCGAGCAAGAGCGTGCCGCGGTGCCGGCAGACGGCGTGGAGCGCGGCGAGATCGAGGTCGGCGGTGCGCACCACCACGAGGTGCTCGCCCTCGATCGGCGCGCGCACCCAGTCACCGGGGCGCGCGAGATCGGCCTCGTTCGCCACGGGCAGCCACGAAGACGCGAAGATGGCGCGGCGCTCGAGCTCGAGCGCGCCAGGGTCCACGAACGCCGATCGAGGCAGCGGCCGGGCTTCGGAGAAGGGCCGCTCCACGGCGAGGAGATCGTCGCGCGACAGAGGGAGCATGGGCAGGGGACCTGCCGCGAGCTTACTTCGAGTCGATCGTGGCCTCACCGGTCATCACGTACCGGGCCTGCGCCATCGCGCCCGTGAGGTACGTGTCGTAGGCGACGTCGCCGCGCAGATGACGCTCGTAGAACGCGACGACGAAGGCCTTCGAGAGATCGTGGACCTGCGCGTTCGGCGCGGTGGCCATGTTGCAGAAGCTGCAGACGAGGCCGCACGTGGCGACGTCGTCGAGGAAGCTCATGTGGTTCGCGCCGTTCACCGTCACCTCGAGGCTCGGCGACGTCGCGCCCGCGTAGAACGTCGTGTAGTTGTCGGCCGCGGGCGCGCACGCCTGGAAGCCGCCCACCGCGTCCGTCGTCTCGCCGAGGAAGGCCGTGGGGATGTGCAGGCTCGGCATGAGCGCCGACACGTCCGGGCAGTCCTGCGCGCTGCAGTTCATCGACGAGTCGACCGGATCGAGCGTGATGGACGCCTTCACCCGCGCGTCCATCGTGCTCGCGAGGAGCGCCAGCTTGCCGCCGAGCGAGTGCCCCGTCATTCCCGCGTTCGAGGCGTCGGCCTTGCCCGCGAGCTGGGGCGCGGTCGTGGTCCAATCGAGCGCGGCCAGGAGGTCCTTCGCGTTCTCGACGTTGTTCGGCGTGAAGAGCCCCGCCGGATAGTCCGCCGTCAGCGCGACGTAGCCGAACGAGGCGAGGCGCTTCACGTAGTCGCTGTATTGCGAGGCGGGCAGCTGGAAGCCGTGGGCCACGACGATCACGGGATAAGGGCCCGCGGAGGGGCCGCTCGTCGGATAAGCGCAATGGATCGGGATCGCGTGCTGGTTCGTCGGATTGACGACGCTCGCGTCGATCTCGGTGAACGCGTAAGGTCCGTCGACGTTCGGATCGGGGGACGCGCCCATGCCTCCGACACCGGCGCCGGAGGCGGTGGAGGTGGAGGTGGAGGTGGGGTTGCCGCCCGTCGCGGTCGAGGTCGCGCTCGGCGCCGATCCGGTCGTCGCGCCGCCGGCCGCGCCCGTCGACGCCGCGGCGCCTCCCGCGCCGGTCCCCACGTCGGAGCCGCACGCGAAGAGCGTGAT
The DNA here is from genome assembly GCA_964467935.1 of uncultured Polyangiaceae bacterium. Classification (GTDB taxonomy): domain Bacteria; phylum Myxococcota_A; class Polyangia; order Polyangiales; family Polyangiaceae; genus CAYYKK01. The sequence continues at coordinate 2,977 of CAYYKK010000315.1, read as the reverse complement.
CGAGAGCGCGAGCGAAGAGCGGACGAGGACGTGGTGGCGCATGGGGAGCTCCCTGAAAAGGCTTGCGAGGCGCGAGCGGGGCGCACTATACAAAGTAAGAAGTTCGACTTTCAACTTCGAACGCAAATGAGTCAACGATGATCCAGTCCGAGCTCGTGAAGATGGCCGTCCTCGCGAAGAGGAGCGGCGTCCCGGCGGCGACCATCAAGCACTACATCCGCGAAGGCCTGCTTCCGGAGCCGGAGAAGCGCACGAGCCGCAACATGGCTTATTACGACGCGACGTTGGTGCCGCGCGTGCGCACCATCAAGGAGCTGCAGCGGACGCGGTTCCTCCCCCTCAAGGTCATCAAGGAGATCCTCGACGGCGGCGAGGAGGCCGTCGATCCGACGGAGGCGGCGACGGCGATCGCGAAGACGCTCGAGCGGATGGCGCCGAGCGCGTCGCGATCGCGGGGCGACCTCGTGCGCGCGGGCGTGCCGGCGGACGAGCTCGATTGGTTCCGCGACATGGGGATCGTGAAGCCGCGCCGCGACGGCGACGACGAGCACTACGAGGGCGACGATCTCTCCCTCCTGCGGACGTTGGGCGCCGCGCGGCGCGCGGGGATCACGCCGGAGATGCTCCCGGCCACGACCCTCGCCCCCTACGTCGAGGCGATTCGAAACCTCGTGAAGGTCGAGCTGTCGCTCTTCCGGGCTGGCGTCCTGCCACGCGCCGGGCGCGATCTCCCTGCCCTCGCCGAGGCGGCGACGACGCTGAGCGAGAGGCTCGTCGTGCTCCTGCGACGCCGCTTCATCCTGCCCGTCTTCCGCGAGCTCGTGGCGGAGAGCGCGGCGGGGGAGAAGACCCCTCGGAAGGCGAGCGCCAGGGCGCCGAAGCGCGCCGAGCCGGAGGCGCGCACGAGGGCGACTACTTCGCGTCGGCGCAGCAGCGAAAGCCGACCTCGTAGCCGTAATCGTTCTCCTTGTGGAACGTCACGGTCGGGCGGCAGCGGCTCCTGACGGGCCCCCACCAGCCGCCCTTCAAGCCGCTTCGGTTGGGGGCCTTCTCTCCGGGGATCTCGACCCATTCGTTGACGTTGCCATTGAGATCGAAGACGCCGGCCCACGAGACGCAGGTCGAGCGCTGCCCGATCGGCTCGCGCTGATCGAGGCGCGCGAGCTCGGCGGAGCACCTCGGATCGGTCTGGCACGCGTCGTAGCGGAGCATTTCGTGGGAATGGTCCGGATAGCGATAGGCGCGGTCGACGTTGCAGGTGCGCGCCTCGGTGTCGCGCGAGAAGCCGTAGACGTACGGCAGCATGTCGGGCCCCTCGCAAGCGAAGTTGAACTCGTCCTCGGTGCAGAGCCGCTTGCCGACCGACTCGCACATCTCCTTCGCCTCCGTCCATTGCGTGAGGACCCGCGGCAGCTGTCCGACCTCGTTGGGCCATTCATAGCGATCGACGCAATAGGCGAGGTGCTTGCGCTTCTTCGAGACGCAATGCGAGGGCTGTTCGTAGAGGAGACAGCGCTCGCTCACCGTCTTGCGCTTGTCCTTGTCGGTCTCGTACTCCTTGTGGTGCTTCTTGCAATTCTCCATCACGGCTGGGCAATAGTCGCCTTCGACGCGGACCATGCCCGGCGCGCAGCCGTCGGTGGAGCCAGGGAGGGCGGACGAGGGCGCGGGCGCGATCGACGCGGAGGGCGCGGGCGGCGGAGAGGAGGCGCCCGACGCGGCGGGCGCGCTGGACGGCGCCGATCCGGTGGCTTCGGTGGAGGAGGACGCGGCCGCTCCGGGGCTCTCGCGGCGAGGCCCGCACGCGATCACACCGAGCACGGTGAGCCAAGCGAGGGGCACGAGCGATCTTCGCATCGCGCGACGCGGCATAGGACGTCGAGGCCTCGCGGGCCAAGTGTCCATAGGCGCGAGCGCGCGCGTCGGGGCGCGTGCGCGTGCCATCGACTTGAGAGATGATGACGCCGTGCCTCACGTGCTCAGGCTGCCCCGACGGTGGGTCTTCGTCGTGCCGCTCGCCGTGCACGGGCCCGTCGCGCTCCTCGCGGCCACGGCGGCGCTCGTGGTGGGGCCGAAGGAGGCGCTGGATCCCACGAGCGAGTCGAACCGACTCTCTCGTGAGCCCTCGACGACCGAGGCGGCCCGGGGCGAGGTCTGGTTCCATGGCGCGATCGCGCAGCTGAGATCGATCCGAAGCGCCGATCGCCCCTCGTCGGCGATCGATCCCGTCGGCGGATGCGTGGTGCGACGACAAGCGCGTCGGAGCGGCGAGCGCGACGCGTTCGAGGACGACGGCGCGGCCTGGTCTTGGGGGGAGGCCGTCGTCTCGAGCCCGAATCGAGCCGATCTCACGATTCCCCTCTATCGGATTCGGGGCGGCCGACAGACGGTCCTCAGCCGCGACGAGGTTCTCCGCTCGTTGCCGCGCGAGGACGACGACCCGAGCCGCGTCCGCTACGTGCGTGATTGCTATTCCGTCGGAATGCCGATCAGCGTCGACGGCCTGGCGACGCCGGCAGGAGAGGTCGAGCCCATCCCCGGCAGATCGATCGCGCGGATCGAGACCTCGAGCGAGCGCACGGCCCGGGTGCATCGGCGCGCGGCCTGGGCAGCCGCGTCGTGGCTCGCGCTCGGCCTGCCGATCGCGTGGGCGGCGGCGATCTTCGGCGGCGTCCGAAGGCCGCTGCTCTTGCGCTCGATCCTCGCGCCGCTGGCGGCGCGCACCGCGCGTCGATGGCCGCTCTACCTCCTCGTCGGCGGCGTGCTCGGCGCCTTCGTCGGCCTCGCGTCGTCGTTCGCGCTCTTGTCGGGCGCGATCATCCCGCTCGTCTTCACGGCGACGTTCGCGATCGCCGGTGGGGCGTTCGGGTGGCTCCGCGACGCGATCGCTTCCCTCGACGCGACCGAAGACCTCCCCGACGGCCGCGCGCAGGGCGGGGCGTCGGCCTCGACCGGCCACGTCGACGGCGAGGCGGAC
>CAYYKK010000314.1:0-8674 GCA_964467935.1 uncultured Polyangiaceae bacterium | reverse complement strand
TCCGCGGTCTCGCGCTCTCGCCGCGAGGCGTTCTCCATCGCCTCGTTGAGCGCCCGGGCGATGTCGCCGAGCTCGTCCTTCTGCGTGGCGTCGAGCTTCTCGCTGAAGTCGCCTTGGCCGAGCTTGCCGAGCACGCGGGCGGTCGCGCCGAGGCGCTTCTTGAGATCGCGCGCCATCAGGCCTGCGATGGCGAGGATCGCAATGGTGATGCCGATGCGGACGATCGACAGCGTGGTGTTCCGCGCCTTTTCGATGGCCTGCGCCTCCTTCTCGTCGTCGTCGCTCTTGGCGCTGGCGTCGGCCACGATCGCGCGGACCGTCGCGTCGTAGCGTCCGTAGGCGTCGCGCAGGTCGGCCAGGGCCTTCTCGACGGCGGCGTGGTCGCCCTTCTCGACCGCCGGCACGAGGCGCGTGTCGCGCACGTCGAAGAACGCCTCCGCGTCGCGGACGCATTTGTCGACGACGGCGTCGCGCGTCCGACCCGGAGGCAGGGTCGCGCGATAGTAGTCCATGCGCTTCTCGTAGTCCTTCCGGAGCTGCGCTCCCGTCCGCGTCAGCTCGGCGACGCGGGCCGGCGAGGGATCGTTGCCGAGCTGCTCCGCGTCGATGAAGGCGTCCATCACGATGGGAGGCGCGAACTCGGCGACGACCTCGTTGTCACTCGCGATCTTCTGGTAGAGCGGCCCGCCGACCTGGAGCTCCGCGAGGATCGAGGAGGAGACGTACCCGAGCCCGAAGAGGCCCGCGGCGGTGGTCGCCGCGAGGATGATTTGCTTTTGATAGAAGGTCAGTGTCGGAATCATCTTGATGTCCCCGTGTGGTGGAGTTCTAGGTCGGTTCGTTCAGAACGGGCTGTTCGTGCCCGAGGGCAGCGCGCGCTCGATGTCGAGCAGGATGCGAGCGCCGGCGGTCGTGGTCGCGATGCCGAGGATGTGGCCCACGTCGACGTCGACGCCGAACGAAGGCGGAGGCTCGATCGTGTCGCCCTTGATCTCGGTCACCTCGCGCACGCGGTCGGCGATGATCCCCGTCGCGACGCCGTGGGCGCTGACCACGATGATGCAGGTCTGGCTCGTCGGCTCGCCCGGCATGATGCCGAACTTCTGCCGCAGGTCGGTGACCGGCACGATCTTGCCGCGGAGGTTGATGACGCCCAGGACGTCCCCCGGTGATCCGGGGACCGGCGTGATCGGCAGGATGCCGATGATCTCCTGTACGTGGCGGATCGGGATGCCATATTCCTCCTCCATGCCGAGCACGAAGGTGAGGTATTTGCCGCCGAGCGCCTTCCAATGGGCTTTGGGATCGATTTGACTTTGGCTCATGAATCCATGTCTCCGTCAGGACAGCTCGAAGCTCGGCAGCTCTCTCGGGCGCGGGCGACCATAGGAGGAACGCTGTCGCGCGATGGCGGCGACCCCCGCGATGACGGGGATGAGGCCCACGCGCCCGTCGCCGAGGATCGCCCCGCCCGCGATGCCGGGGAGCTGACCCCAAAAGGCGCCTAGTGATTTCGTGACCACTTGTTGTTGGCCGAGGACCTCGTCGACGAGGAGCGCCGCCGCCGCCGAGCCATCGTCGACGACGACGAGGAGCGCCGAGGCCGGGTCCTCCTCCGCGCCGTAGACGCCGAAGAGGTGGTGCAAGCGGCAAATGGGGACGAGCTCGCCGCGCAGTCGGAGGAACTCTCCTCGCTCGGCCAGCGTCGAGAGCGCCTCGCGCTCGGGCCGCAGGCTCATGCGGATGCCCACCGACGGGATCACGTAGCGCTCGCCGCCGACGCGCACGAGCATGCCGTCCGTGATCGCCAGCGTGAGCGGTAGTCGCAGCGAGAAGGTCGTCCCTTCGCCGACCTTCGAGGAGATCTCGATTCGCCCCTTCAGCGCCTCCACCCCGCGCTTGACGACGTCCATGCCCACGCCGCGGCCCGAGATGTCGGTGACCTCGTCGCGGGTCGAGAAGCCGGGCTCGAAGATGAGGTTCAAGATGTCGAGCTCGCTCATCCCGGTCGTCGACTGGATGATCCCGCGCTCGAGCGCCTTCTTCGCGACGCGCTCTGGATCGATGCCGCGCCCGTCGTCGGAGAGCTGCAGCACGACCTCGCCGCCCGAGCGAATGGCCGCGAGCTTCACCATGCCCTGGGGGCTCTTGCCGGCTCGGCGCCGCGTGTCGGTGTCGGGCTCGAGCCCGTGGTCGACGGCGTTGCGCGCCATGTGCACCAGGGGATCGGCGATGACGTCGACCATGTTGCGATCGATCTCGGTGTCGTCGCCTTCGGTGAAGAACTGCACCGGCCGGCCGCTCTTCTGCGCGACGTCGCGCACGACGCGCGCGACCTTCTGGACCGTCCGCCTCAGCGGCACCATGCGCGGCGACATCGACAGGTCCTGCAGCTCTCGGATGATCTTCGCCGCGTGGCTCACCTTTCGGTGGAGACCGCCGCGCGCGTCGTCGAGGACCGACGTGGACTCGCTCACCATCGATTGCGCGATCACGAGCTCGCCCACCATGTCGATGAGGCGGTCGAGCCGATCGGTGCGGACGCGGATCCAGGTGTCCTGCTGCGCCTCGGCGCGACCTTGCGTCGGCGCCGCGGGCGCCTCCGGGGTCGGCGTCTCGTCGCGGGGAGCGTCCGCCGTGGCGCCCTCCGCCGAGATGCCGTGCGCCTCCGGCTGCATGAGGCGCGCGCCGAGCGACTCGATCGCGGGCGTCATCCGCGGAGCGCGGCCGATCGCGACCTCGGCGACGAGGCCCTTCAGCGCGTCCACGCTGGAGAGCGCGAGGCTCGCATACCCACCCGCGCACTTGATTTCGCCGTCGCGCATGCGCGAGAGCAGGCACTCGGCCTGGTGGGCGAGCGCAGTCACCGTGGGCAGGCCGAGGAAGGCCGAGACGCCCTTGATCGTGTGAAAGCAGCGAAACACCGTGCCGATCGACTCCTGATCGGAGGGGCTCGACTCGAGCCGGAGGAGGGCGGCCTCCGCGCCCTCGAGGTATTGCTTCGCCTCACTGACGAACTCTTGCGCGAGCTCGGCGTCGAAGGGCTCCTCGGGCGCCTCGCCCTGCGCGGCGTGCTCGGTCGCCTCTCGCGCCGAGGTCGTCGGCGTTTCCGCGATCGGCGCAGGGGCGGGCTCGAGGGACGTGGGCGCGGCGGGCGCGATCGCGGCGAGCGGCTCCTTCGGCGGGAGCGAGACGAGCTCGAAGTCCTCCAGCGGGGGCGCGATCGACGGGGGCTTGGGCGGCGGAGCGTGCACCGACGCGAGGCGCGGCGCGCTCTTCGGCGGCGCCGGAGGCTCGGCGGACGCTCCCTCCTCGGCCGCAGCGCGGAGGAGCTTCAGCGCGCGCGTGAGCGCCTGCGCCGGCCGCTTCGTCGACCCCGTGATCACGCTGTCGAGCGCAGCGAGCGCGCGCTCCGCCATCGTCACGAGGGCGACCTGGTCGCACACCGGCTTCTCCGCGGCGGCGAAGGCGAGCATGTTGCGCACCTCGGCGAGGCCGGCGAGATCGGTGGCGTCGAGACCATCCAGACGTCGGGCGATGTGCTTGAGGGTCGCGGCGGAGGGGGAGGAGGTAGCCATGAATGGAGCCTTCCCCGCCGAGCGACTTGCCGATTTCGGGGCCGAGGCCTCGAGATCCCACGCGGCGGGCTCGTTCTCGGGAACGGTGCAGCGCGCCCTTCCTTTAGAGACGAGGCGTGGATTGCTCCGCGATCCGGCGTCGGCGGGTCCACGGGCCGTCCCGCGGGCGCCCCTTGAAGCGGCCTCGATTGATCCGTCCGGTTCTCTCGGAGGGTCTTCCGATGTCGTGGAGCAGCCGATGACGATGTTCGGTGCGTGGTTGGTGCAGCGAAAGCGAGCGACCTCGTCGCAGATCCTGGCGGCGCTCGACGCGCAGGAGCGGGCGCGCCCGCCGCTCTACGAGATCGCGATGTCGCTGAAGAAGCTCAGCGCGGCCGACGCGCTCCGCATCCTCGACGAGAACCGTCGGACCGGGCAGTGCTTCGGCGTCCTCGCCGTCCAGCTCGGCCTGCTCACGAAGGAGGACGTCGACGCGGTGCGCCTCGAGCAGTCGCGGCACGGCCCGAAGCTCGGCGAGATCCTCGTCATCCTCGGCGTCCTCACGACGTTGGAGCTCGAGCGCGAGCTCGCGGAGTTCCGCGTGGTCACGAGCACGCCACAACCCGAGAGACGCCCCACACCGCCGAACGCCTGGTCACGCCGGGTGGGCTAGCGGTCGTCGACGCTCGCCGCCTCGCTCGGCAAGAGCTTCGCACCCGGAAGGCCTCGGAGCTCGTCGGCGAGCGCCCCGCGGCTCTCCTCGGGCGTCCTGACGAGCTCGGCGAGGAGCTCGGCCACGCGCGACGGGCGCGAGACGACGAACCGATCCTTGCGACCGCGCGACGCCACGCGCACGCCGCTGAGCCACGGCTTCACGGCGTCGACGCGCGACAGCTCGATCGCGATCACGGCGAGCTGCACGTTGAAGCGGTGCGGCCGGAAGAGGAGCCGCTTCGTCGTCACCACGAGCTTGCCGCCGCGCGCCTCGATGCCGAGGAAATGATTCGCCGGAATCTCCGCGATGGCGCGCTCCCCCTCGGCGATCCGCAGCGGCTCGGGTCCTTTGCCGAGCACGCGCGCCACCACGACGACGGGCATCGCCGCGAGGAGCGCGAAGCCGGCGCCCGACACCGCCCCGACGACGGCGAGCGCGACGACGCCCACCGGCTCCTTGCCGAGCCCGATCGCGAGGTGGGCCATCCAGATCGCGGACCCCAGCGCGCACACCGCCAGCACGACGATCGGGATCCACTTCTTCATCGTACCCTCGATTCGAGCATGGCCGAGCGGCGGGGAGAAGCCCGGCCGGCGGAGGCCGCGTCTCAGGTCGGCGGCGGCTCGACGTCGTGGTCGCGATACGCCGCCACGAGCCTCGTGAGCCCCGCGATCTCCTCCCTCAGCTCGTCGCCCTTGGTGGTGTCGCGGACGCGCCGCGGCGGATCGCACGTCCGCAGATCCTGGATCGTCGGGACGATGTCCGCGCCTTGTTCGATCGCAGCCTCGACGGACTCAAAATGGTGGTGCTGGGCGAGGTACGTCCGGTCCGCGTCGATGACGAGCGTGTAGCCCTTGTCGCCGTAGGCTTCGGAGAAGGCGCCGTCGATCGTGACCGCGAGGCCGCTCCGCTTCACCGGAGACTCCCCCTTTTCGAGCTTCACCGGCACGTGCCCATTGACGATCAAGACCTTCTCCGGGTCGGCCCCCAGCTCGCGAGCGACGGACTCGCAAAAGGCCTTTTCGTGGATGAGATGAAAATAAGGGTCTTTCGTCTCGACGTGCGTCGACTTGTCGTCGACGAAGTAGGTCTCGAAGGTCGCCATTCGGTCTTTGCCGAAGAGCGGGGATTTCGGGCCTGCCCAGAGGTAATAGAGCATGTCGAGGTCGCGCGGCTCGCGGTCGCGGAACGCGCGCCGGACCACCTTGTCGAGCGAGTCGAAGAGCGCGCGGCCGCGTCGCGGCGCGCCGTCGACCTCGAGATCCGCGAACGCGCCCGCCTCGTCGCACGGGACGCAGCCGTGGAACACGAGGTGCTCGTCGCGTCGCGCGAGCATCGTCCCGCGCTCCATCACGAACCGCATGTCGCGCCACAGCGTGGGGCTGTCGAGGAACGAGCGTCGGAGCGCCGAAAGCGCCCTCTCCTCTCCCTCGGAGAGGCGATACGGATCGGCGAAATCGACCGTCGGAAAGAGGCGATCCGACAGGGCGTGCGTCCGGCCGTCGATGCTCACCGTGCCCGCGGCGGCGTCGATGCGGTGCAGGAGGTTGCGGTGCTCGAGGCCGAAGCCCGGATTGCGCCGCGTGGTCCGTCCCTCGAGCTTGAACTGCAGGATGGCGGCGGCCTTCTGCATCCTCGCGAGCAGGAGCGGGTCCCTCAGATCCTCGCCCTTCGAGCGGAACCGGTCGGCGGGGTCGTTCGCGTACGCCTCGCGCGCCAAGAGCTCGAGCGGCTCGACCGGGATGCCATAACCCTCTTCGAGCTGCCCGATGCGACCATAGCGGAGCGAGATCCGGAGCACGGTGGCGATGAGCGCTTCCTGCCCGAGGCACGCCCCCATCCACTCCGCGTCGTGGTTGCCCCACACGATCGTGACGTTCGCTTGGCGACGGAGGGCCTCGATGACGCGATCGATCCGCGGACCGCGATCGCCCAGGTCTCCGGCGACGACGAGCTCGTACGACGCGAAGCTTCGCAGCGTGTGCGCCGCCGCGCGCAAGAGCTCGAGACCGCCGTCGTCGGCGAGGAAGGGCTCCAGCATCGCGCCGACGTACGCGCGGTCGCGGGCGAGGAGCGGAGAGAAGAGCAGCTCGGAGAAGACGGCTTTGTACGGCGCCGGGAAGATGCGCTCGGCGTGGCGCAAGCTGTAGCGCGCGGCGAGCGCGCGGAGCACCTCGAGCTCGGCGAGGACGGTGTCGACGAGGAGCGCGGCGCGCGCGGGCTCGTCGAGCGACGCGGTGACGCGCGCCCAGGTCTCGCGCGGGTAGTAGACGAGCGACAGGAGCCGCGCGCGCGCAGCGGCGTCGAGGCGCTCGCCGAGCGTGCGCTCCACGAGCGGCCGGAGGCTGCCCGATCCGTTCCGCAAGATGTGCTCGAGCTTCTGGTACTCGCCGTGGACGTCGCTCACGACGTGCACGGTCCCCCGCGGCAGCTCGAGCACCGCGCGGAGGTGCGCGATCTCGGCGAGCGCCGCCTCCGGGGTGGGGAAGCGGTAGCTCAACGCGCGGAGATAGGCGAGCGAGCTCGCGTCTCGAATCGACATGACTGGACCCTCGTTCGTCGGGCCCGAGTCTACGTCAGTGCCTGCGCGCCCACTCGACGAACACCGTGAGCGCGAGCACCAAGATGGCGAGCGCGCCGCGCGTCCACTCGCCACCGCCTGCTTGGAGAGCTGCTCGGGTCATGCCCCGTCTATAAGGTCGCAACGCGTTGCGTCAAGATGGGCTTCGCCGGCTCTTCGGAGGCGCGGAGCCGACGTGTCGGCCGGACACGCGGCGCGGCCCGGGCAGCGGGCGTCGCGGGTGCTCGAGAGCGCAGAGCTTGCGGCGACGCGCAAAGATCGCGACGGCTGACGCGATCGTGACGGCGGCGTCGCGCGCTCGCGGTGTATCGCTCCGCCGTGCTCTTCGACTCTCCTCCTGCGCGCCTGACCCTCGCGACGGCGTACACCCTCTTCATGTGCCAGCGCGCGATGATCGAGAAGGCGCTCGGGCGCGGCGACGAGCGCGTCCGCACGCTCGCGAAGGAGTGGGCGCGCGGGATGCGCGATCGCACCGGGATCGAGATCCGCGCCGAAGGGTTCGACGCGATCGACTGGTCGCGGCCCTACGTCGTGATGGCCAATCATCAGAGCTACCTCGACGTGCTCGCGCTCTTCAGCGCCTTGCCGAGGACGTTCGGCGTCGTCGCGAAGAAGGAGCTCTTCCGCGTGCCCTTCTTCGCGGGCGTGATGCGCGCGCTCGGCTGCGTGTCGGTCGATCGTTCGAAGAGCGTCGAGTCGCTCACCGCGATGCGCGGCGCGGCCGAGCGCGTCCGCGCCGGCTCGACCATCGCCGTCTTTCCGGAGGGCACCCGGTCTCCGGGCGACCGCATCCAGCGGCTCAAGAAGGGCCCGTTCTACCTCGCGCAGCTCGCACAGGTCGCGACGCTGCCGGTCGGGATCCGCGGCACGCACGACCTCATGCCGCGCAAGAACACGGGCATCCGTCCCGGCGTGATCGAGGTGCGCTGCGGAGCACCGCTGCCCCCGCCGCGTCTCGACGACGTCGCCGGACGTCACGCGTTGATGCGGCGCGTGCGCACCGATCTCGGCGAGCTCGCGGGCGTGCCGCTCCGCGACTGAGCCGGGGCGCCGGTTCCGTGCGCCGCGGTCCGAAGCTTTTGTTGTTTGGTCAGCCTCTTGCTACGGTCGGCGGGTCTCCAGGGTGGGGGCCTCTCGACGGAGAACGTCATGCAAACCAAGACTCGTCTTTTCTTCGCCATCGCGGCGGTCGCTTCGATCCCCGTGTTCGCCGCGTGCGGCGGCGGGCTCGACATCGGCGCCGGTAAGTACACCGCCATCCGGATCGCCTCGGTGGGCGACCCGACCCTGACGGGCTCGTGCCAAGCGAACCCCGACAAGACCACCACGCTGCGCGCCGGCGCGACCGCGTACATCTACGGCGTGAAGGGCACGAGCGCCGATCAGCTCTTCCTCGACGTGGGCGGCACGGTGCTCACGGGCGCCGAGCAGTCGGACGGCTCGTTCCGCTTCGACGGCAAGACGACCAACGTCAACCAACAGGGACAGAACTGCACCATCACGTCGACGACCGCGATCACCGTGGCGTTCACGGCCGACGGCAACACCGTGAGCGGCAGCACGACGATCGTGCAGTCGGCCGCGGTCTCCGGCAACTGCGGGACGCCCCAGGGCGACTGCACCTCGACCGCCGCGTTCGTCGGCGTGCAGATCGAGGACGCCGACCCGCCCCCGTCGAGCGGCAACAACCCCGTTCCCTGAGCGATCGACGCCTCGCGAGAGGCCCCGTGAGCGCCGCTTCCCACCGAGGGTCGCGGCGCTCGCGCGCTTTCGCTTCCTCCGTCACGAACGGCCGCGCCGGCGCTACAAGAGAGCGATGCA
>CAYYKK010000313.1:0-8697 GCA_964467935.1 uncultured Polyangiaceae bacterium | reverse complement strand
AGAGCAGGAGGACGGCTCGCGCGCCGACGCTCATTTCGCCGCCCCTCCGTTCGGCTTCGAGTCTTCCCAGTCGACCCAGTCGATCCGGTTCTTCTCGAGGAACGCCTTCACGGCGACGCCGATCGTCGGAAAGAACGAGTCTTGTCCGATCGTCATCTCGAGACCATAGCGGGAGAGCCGGTCCTTGACCGGATCTTTCAGCTCGGCGAACGCGAGCTCGACGCCGCGCGTCGCGAGCTCCTTGTCGAGCTCCTGGATCATCTCGGCCGCCGTCGTGTCGACGTCGGTGATCGGCTCGGCCGCGACGACCACCCAGCGGACGCGCGAGTCGGCGTCGTCCACGGCGTCGACGATGCGCTCGCGGAACGTGTCGGCGTTCGCGAAGAAGAGGGGCGCGTCCCATCGATACAAGAGGAGCCCTGGCACCTGACGAGCGTCGGGGTAGCGCGTCACGTCGTGATAACCCTTCACGCCCTTGGCGCGGCCGAGGATGGCGTCGTGCGGCCGCCACGCGCGCCGGACGAAATCGAGCAGCGACACGCCGACGGCGAGGCCGATCCCGGGGATCACGCCGAGCACCGCGACGCCGAAGAACGAGAGGAGGGCGAGCACGAAGTCCGAGCGCCGCACGCGGTAGAACACGCGGAGCTCGCGGAGCTCGAAGATGCGCACGGCAGCGGCGATGACGACCGCGGCGAGCGCGGCGGTCGGGAGGTGCTCGAGGAGACGCGGCGCGACCACCAACAACAGCGTGATGGCGAGCGCGCCGACCACGCCCGTCACTTGCGTGCGCGATCCCGCGGACTCGGCGACGGGCGTGCGCGACGAGCTGCTCGAAATGGGAAATCCACGGAAGAGGCCGGCCGCGAGGTTCGCGGCGCCGAGGCCGACGAGCTCGCGGTTCGGATCGACGCGATACCCCGCGCGACCGGCGTACGTGCGCGACAAGACGCTCGTGTCGGCGAACGACACCAGCGCGATGCCGACCGCCGCGACGACCAGCTGCCCGACGTCGTCGAAGCTCACCCGAGGGATGGCCGGCAGCGGCAGGCCGCGCGGCACCGCCCCCACGACGCTGATGCGATCGGCGAGGCCGAGGATCTCGGTGGCGATCGTCGCGAGGGCGACCGCGATCAGGATGCCCGGGATCTTGGGCCAGAGCGCGCGGACGACGAGGATCAGCGCGAGCGACGAGGCGCCGATGACGAGCGCCGCCGGCTTCGTCGCGCCCGCGAAGGCGCCCCGCGCGAACGCCATCGCCCCGTCGACGACGTTGGTCGACTTGACGGAGAAGCCGAAGAGCTTCGGCATCTGCGTGACGAGGACCGTCAGCCCGATGCCGTTCATGTACCCGACGCGCACGGGCTTCGAGAGGAGGTCGGTGACGAAGCCGGCCTTCGCGAGGCCCGCGCCGATGCAGAGCGCGCCGGCGAGGATCGCCAGCATGGACGCCAGCGCGACGGCGCGATCGGGGCTGCCGCCGCTCATCGCGAGCGTCGCTGCCGCGATGAGCGCCGCGAGGCCCGAGTCCGGCCCGAGCACCATGATGCGCGAGGGCCCGAAGAGCGCGTACGCCACCAACGGGACGATGGTCGCGTAGAGCCCCGTGATCGCCGGGAGGCCGGACGCCTCGGCGTAGCCCATCCCCGCGGGCACGAGGAGCGAGGTGAGCACGAGCCCCGCGGAGACGTCCTTCGAGAGCCACGCGCGCCGATAATGACGAAGGACCCAGACGCCGGGGAGCCAACGCCCGATCCCCCCGGCCGGAGGCGGGGGGATGCCGACGCCGGCAGCGGACACCGGCCCCTCGGGCGCGCCACGCGACGGTGGCGACGTCGAGCCGAGATCCAGGCGTTCGGGGGCCACCATCTTCGCGATGGACGATAGCGGACGAGGCGCGCGCGAGGGAACGCGTGTCCCCCGCGCGCCGTCGCTCACTCGACAGGTGACGTGACGTCGTCGAGCGGGTGCGCGGACGTGTCTTCACCCTTGTCGGTCTTGACCTTGTATCCGACGCCGCCCTCGAGCACCTCGGTGATCACTGCGGGCTTGAGCGAGCCGAAGTCGCTCACCCAGACCTTGTCGCCCTTCTTTCGGACCGGCGTGATCTTGGCCGCCTTGAGATCCTTCAGCTTGACGAGCGCGGGACGATCGGAGGCGTCGAGGACGAACGCGGTCTCTTTGTCGCCGCCAGCGAACGTGCCGAGCTTCCACTCGCCGTCTTGCTTCCATGCGACGCGGTTGCCGTAGCCGATCTTGTCCTCGGTCTTGAGGACCTGATCGGCGGAGAGGTGATCTTCGCTGAGCGAGCCGCCCCAGAGGTATTTCACGAGCACGCGCGTGTCGTCGCCGTCTTTCTCGACGCTCACCACGCGGCCGTGCGCGCTCGCGGCGGCGACGTCGGCCATGACGACGTCGCCCTTCTTGAGGCCCTTGGCCGGCTTCGCCGGGAAGACGAGCGCGCCGGGCACGAAGATCTCCGCGCCGTCGAAGTGCTTGATGACGACCTCGTCGCCCTCGATCCGTCCGAAGTCCTCGAGCATGAACTTCAAGAGATCCCACTCGTCCTTGCGACCGACGGGCTGGATGCCCCACACCTTCTTGGTGTCGATCGACGCCTTCACCTTCGGCCCGGCGTAGTCCTTGAAATGGAAGGGTCCCTTGGGCTCGGCGGGCTCGGCGTCGGCGGCGGGCGCGGCCGAGGCGCTCGCAGCGGGCGCAGGGCTCGACGCCGCCGGCGCTTCGACCGGCGCGCTGGCGCTCGGCGCAGGCACGTCCGAGGGCTGCGCGGATCCGCCGCACGCAGCGGCGAGCGAGAAGAGGAGGGGCAGGGAGAGCGCTCGAATTCGCATGCGCCCTCATAGTCGAAGGCGCGAGCCCGTGTCCACGCACGTCGGGGGACCCGGGCGCGCCGAGGCTCTACCGAACCCCGTCCTTTCCAGGCCCGCGCGATTAGGATGAGCTTCCATTCATCTTGCCCCCCGGAGACGGATCGTGTGACGCTGAAAGGATGAGCCAGCTTCGACCTCTCCTCGCCTCCATCCTCGCGCTCGGCGCGATCGGGCTTTCGACCTTCGCGTGCGGTGACTCGGGCGCGACGAACACCGGAGGGGGGACGTCGACCGGCACGGGCGCGTCGACGGGCACGGGGAGCAACAACGGCGTCTGCATCCTGCACAACTGCAACTCGAACGACGAGTGCCAGGGCTGCTCCGACGGCCGCACGAGCTGCAGCCTCAGCGATCACCGCTGCGTCGCCTGCGGGCAAGACGGCAAGGGCTGTCCCACGGGGCAGAAGTGCTCGAGCTTCGGCATCTGCGTCGATCAGAACCTCGACTGCCCGACGAACGCCGGGACGCCGACCATCACGTGCAACGCGAGCGGCGATTGCGCGGCGTGCGATCCCGCGCACCAGGTCTGCGACGGCGCGACGCACCAATGCGTGGCGTGCACGGCGAACGACACCTCCGAGTGTCAGTCGACCGACATCTGCAAGAACGGCCAATGCCAAAATAAGTGTGCGCCGGGCTGCCTGACCGACAACGACTGTGGTCAATGCACGGGCGCGAAGGCCTGCAACAACCACAAGTGCGCGCAGTGCAGCGCCACCTATGCCTGCCCCTCGGGCTACCAGTGCTCGGCGAACGGGACGTGCGAGAAGATCTGCGGCAAGCCCACGGCGCCCGGCGTCTGCACGACCAACGCCGACTGCTCGGGCTGCGGCGAGGTGGGCTACACGTGCAAGACGCCGGTGAACGGCGGTGACGGCGTGTGCATCCCGCCGGCTGCGGGCTGCTCGGACCTCGGCATGGGCGCGCTCGCCCTCCCCGCCCCCTGGAACCAATACACGCAGACGTGCTCGACCGGCGCCGACTGCGCGAACATCTCGATCGACTTCAACGTCGGCAAGGCGCTGCGTGATCTGACGGGGCTCGGCACCGACAAGATCGCCGACGCCAACATCTCGTATCCGATGGGCGTGTGCGCGGCCGTCGAGATCGCGAGCAAGTCGTGCGGCCTGTGCGTGCCGTGCCGCGAGGACGCCGACTGCCACGACATCGACATCGACCAGCTCCAGACGAACCTCTTCCCCGGCGTGTCCGGCATCGTCATCGCCGTGCTGCTCGATCAGATCTTCGGCAACCAGCCGCACAAGATCTACATGTTCTGCCAGAGCGTGACCGCGGGCTATGGCGTGTGCGCGCCCTGCCCCGGCCTCTTGACGGACTGCGGCGTCACGAGCGGTGGATCGATGGCGTGCCCCTCCGGCGTGAACCAGACGCCGCAGTGCTGCGGCGACGTCTGCGCCGCCGACCCCTATTGCTGCTCGACGTCGTGGGACAGCGTGTGCGACGGCGAGGCGTCCAACATGTGCGGCGGCAACCAGTGCGCTCACGACGCGTGCGCCGCGGGCACCAAGCTCGACACGACCTGCGGCGCCTGCGTGAGCAGCGTCTGCGCGCAGGACTCCTACTGCTGCTCGACGTCGTGGGACAGCCAGTGCGTCTCGGAGGCGACCGCCACCGCGAGCTGCGGCTGCTGAGGGCGCGACCCGCGCGCGCCGGCGTCGGGCTTCACCGCCCGGCGCGCGAGGGTTCTCACTGGATGGTCGAGCCGGTCGTGTCGGGGGGGCCCGAGGCGATGTAGAAGATCCCCGGCATCGTCTCGAACTTGCCGCTCGGGTTGTGGGTGAGCGTCGAGTCGGTGACGCTGAAGCTGCCGCTCTTGTCGTTGCTGACGAAGAAGATCGCGCCGCCGCCCTCGTTCGCGCTGTTGTCGTGCATGGCCGTGCCGCAGACGTCGAGGTGGTAGGTGTTGCCGTCGTTGTAGATGGCGCCGCCGTTGCCGCCCATGCCCGAGCTCGCGCCGGTGCCGATCGCCTGGTTGAACGCGAAGAGGCTGTTCACCACGGTCCAGCTCACGCCGATCGAGCTGAGCGCGCCGCCGTTCGCGCCCACGTTGCCGAGGGGCTGGCTGCCGCCGAACGTGCTCTGGATCACGTAGACCGGCAGGCCCATCGACTGATCGAGGGCGCGCACGGCGCCGCCGCCGACGTCCGGCCCGGCGGGATCGCACACGTCGTGGAAGAAGCGTGAGTGGATGATCTTGAGACGGCCGCCCCGATCGAAGATCGCGCCACCCGCCCCTTCGGGCATCGCGCCCGTCGCGTTGCCGTCGACGAACGTGATGTTCTGCACGGTGAGCTTCGGCGTGTCCTGGTCTTGGCAATGCGACGAGGTGTAGTGCTGCGCCTGGTCGCAGGTGTTCTGGTAGAGGATGCGCACCTTGCCGCCGCCGCTCAAGGTGACCTTGTTGCCGCCGTCGAGGACGACCCGGGGGTTCGCGTCGTTCACGACCTTCGCCGTCTCGGTGAGCGTGATGACGATCGGATCGGGCCCGCAAGAGAACGTGATGACGCCGCCCTTCGCGACGGCGGCGACGACCGCGGCCGACGTGCAGCTCGCCGGCGTTCCGTCGCCGATCACCGTGTCGGGCTGCGACGTGTCCTCGGGGATGCCGTCGATGGGGACCGTGCAGTGCCCCTCGGGGTTGCCGGCCGGCGGGCCGTCGCTCGGGTTCGTGTTCGGGTTCCCTCCCGCGCCGCTCGAGGAGGTCGTCGCGCCGCCGCCGCTCCCGTCGGCGCCGGAGGTCCCGCAGGCGACGCCGCCGCCGGCCAAGAGGATCATCACCACCGGGATCGCGCTTCGTCGGATCGTCATCTCGAGCTCCCCATCGACTTGTTCAGACCACGGTGCTTTCGCCGGCGCGCGCCGGGATCACGCGGTCGCGTCCCTGGCGCTTCGCCTCGTAGAGGGCGCGATCGGCGGCCTCGAGCAGCTCGTCGGCGTTGCGGAGGCTCGCGTCCTCGGTCGACGAGATGCCGACGGAGAGCGAGATGCCCGCCGACCCCTCGCCCCAGCTCGACCGCGTCGCGACGAGCTTCTGGCGGATGCGCTCCATCACGAGCGTGCCCTTGTCGAGCGGCGTGTGAGGCAGGAGGAGCGCGAACTCGTCGCCGCCGTAGCGCGCACAGACGTCGACCTCGCGGATGCTCCCGCTGATGAGCTCGGCCACGCGGCGCAGCGTCTCGTCGCCCGCGGCGTGGCCGTGCGAGTCGTTGACCTTCTTGAAATGATCGACGTCGACGAGCACGCACGAGAGCGGGTGCTTGTAGCGGCGCGCGGTCGCCCACTCGCGCTTGAGCACGTCCTGGAAGCGCCGGCGGTTGAAGATGCCGGTGACGGCGTCGGTCATCGCGAGCTGCTCGGTGCGCGAGAGCATGCCCTCGAGCTCGGCGTTCCGCTGGCGGAGCTCGCGCTTCATGTTGCGCGACCGGAGCGCGGCGTAGATGCGCGCCTCGAGCTCGCCGGGGTCGTAGGGCTTCGGGACGTAGTCGTCCGCGCCGACGTGCAGCCCTTCGATGCGCTCCTTCACCTCCGCGCGCACCGTGAGCATGATGACGACGATGTCCTTCAGCGTCTCCGAGAGGCGCAGCCAGCGGCAGACGCTGTAGCCGTCGAGATCGTCGAGCACCACGTCGAGGATGACGACGTCGGGTGGGCTCGTCTTGATGGCCTTCAGCGCCTCGACGCCGCCCGCGACCGCGCTCACCTCGTACCCCCGCGCCTCGAGCAGCTCGACGAGCTGCCGGCGCTGCTCCTTCGAGTCCTCGACGACGAGCACCTTGGCCTTCATGCGATGGACGGGAGCTTATCAGCGATGCGCCGAGCGGGGGGCCCTCGCCGCGTCGAACGTTGCGGTCCGCTGCGCGTTCGTGCAAGGTCCGCCGCGTGAGCTTCTGGACGCGTGACGCGCGAGCCCTCGCGGAGGCCCTCTTCTCGGGCTCCTCGGGCCCTCCTCCCTCCGACCGACTCGATTGGCTGATGGAGGACGTCGCCGACTTCGTGACCCAATCGGGCCCGCGCGTGAGGGCGATCTTCACGGGCGGCCTGACCGCCGCGACGCTCCTCGCGCCGCCGCTCATCGGCAAGCTCCCGCCGCTCCGGCGACTGTCGGTCGAGGATCGATGTCGCGCGCTCGAGCGCATGGAGGAGACGCCGCTCGGCCTGCCGCTGCTCGCGGTGAAGGCGACGCTCTCGATCCTCTACTACGAGCACCCGGACGCGCTGCGCGACATCGGCGTCACGCGAGGACGCGAGTCGGCGCCGGCGTGCCTCGTCGAGCCGAGCTCGCTCGTCCGACGCGCGAACGGGGCCTCGGGCGCGAACGGAGCGGGCTCGTGAGCGCGTCGATCCACGAGGGTCGCGAGGCCTCGACGAGCATCGCGATCGACACCGAGGACGTCGTCGTCGGATCGGGCGCCGGCGGCGCCGTCGTCGCCGCGCTCCTCGCGGAGGCCGGCAGGCGGGTCGTCGTGCTCGAGGAGGGCCCGCACGTCCCGGTCGACGAGATCCAACGCATGCGGCCGAGCCAGCACATGCGGCGCGCGTGGCGCGACGGCGGGATGACCGTGGCCGTCGGCGTCGGCGACACGCCGACGATCAACGTGACGATGGGCCGCGCGGTCGGCGGCTCGTCGATCGTGACGGGCGCGGTCTGCTTCCGCACGCCCGAGCACGTCTTGCACGATTGGTCGGGGCGACTCGGTCTCGGCGATCTCACCGCGAAGAAGCTCGAGCCCCATTTCGAGGAGGTCGAGCGCGCGATCCACGTCGAGGAGGTGCCGGACGCGATGCGCTCGCTCTCGACGCGCCGCTTCGCCGAGGGCGCGGAGAAGCTCGGGTACGTCATCGAGCCCTTGCGGCGCAACACCAAGGACTGCAACGGCTGCGGCCGCTGCAACTTCGGCTGCCCCCACGGCGCGAAGCTCAGCGTGGACATGACCTATCTCCCTCGCGCGATCGCCGCGGGCGCGCAGATCTGGTCCGATTGCCTCGTCGAGAAGATCACGATCGAGGGCGGGCGCGCGACGGGCGTCGCGGGTCGGCTGCTCGGTCGCGAGGAGGGCCTCGGCGGCGGGCTGTTCGGTCGCTCGCGCACGATGTCCGTCCGCGCCGAGCGCGTGATCGTCGCGGCGGGCTCGTACCACACGCCGCTGCTCCTCGCGCGGAGCGGCGTCGGAAAGCGCTCGGGGCAGGTCGGCAAGCACATGACGCTGCACCCGAGCTTCCGGATGTTCGCGCGCTTCGACGAGCGCATCGAGGGGTGGCGCGGCGCGCTCCAGAGCGCCTATTCGCGCTCGCTCGAGAGGGAGGGCATCACGCTGATCGGTCTGTTCGTGCCGCCGGGCGTGCTCGCGGCGACGATGACCGGCTTCGGTCCCGAGCACGTACGGCGGGCGGCCGACGTGCCGCACCTCGCGGTGTTCGGCGGCCTCATCCACGACGAGGGCGGCGGGACCGTCCACCGCGGCCCCGGTCGCGAGCCGCTCGTCACCTACCGCATGGCGAAGGAGGATCGCGCGAAGATCCCGCGCGTCATCCGCGTGATGAGCGAGATCTTCTTCGCCGCCGGCGCGCGCGAGGTGTTCCCTCCGATCCTCGGTCAACGCGGCGTGACGGCCGACGAGCTCGCGCGTCTGGATCTGGATCGCATCCCGGCGATGAAGCTCGAGTGCTCGTCGCAGCACCCGCTCGGCAGCGCCCGCATGGGCGTCTCGGCGGACATGTCGGTGGTCGACGCGAGCGGCCGCGCGTGGGACGTCGACGGCCTCTATGTCGCGGACGGGAGCGTCGT
>CAYYKK010000312.1:8396-8718 GCA_964467935.1 uncultured Polyangiaceae bacterium | reverse complement strand
CCGCCGCCGAGCATGGGCCCGGTGTTCGGCCCGCTCGGCGCCGGAGCGACGCCACCGGGGCCCGGGCCCTGCTCCTCGGGAGGAGCGACCTCGAGCGCGGGGATCTCGATGGCCTGCACGGCGGCTTCCTTGCCGATGTTCACCGTCTTCGAGGCCTTCTTGAAGCCCTTCGCCGTCGCCTCGATGACGTGCTGACCCGGATCGATCGGCAGCGCCGTGCCGAGCGCGCCTTCGCCGAGATCGATGCCGTCGCGCGTGATGACGAGCCCAGGCGGCGGGCGCTGCATGCTGACCGTGAGCCTCGAGAGCTTCGGCTTCAACC
>CAYYKK010000312.1:0-8386 GCA_964467935.1 uncultured Polyangiaceae bacterium | reverse complement strand
GTTCACGCTTGCGAGAACGATCGCGGCATTCCCGGCAGCGGGCACGTCGAGTGGGGTCCTGTGTTTTCCGCCATCCGGGAGGTGGGCTACGACGGATGGTTCACCATCGAGAGCTTCGGCTTCAACCCGTTCGCGTGCTCGGTGGCGACGCCGTCACGCTCGTTGTCGCCCTTCTGCTTCGCGAGGCTGGAGGCCTCCATGTACGTCGCCCACGCGGTCGCGACGTTGCCCTGCTTCTCGTTGCAGAGCGCGAGGTTCAGGAGCGTGCCGACGCTCGGATCGGCCTTCTGGCTCGCGGCGAAGTTGTCGCACGCCTTCTTGAAGTCCCCGGCCTTCATCGCGTCCTGACCCGCCTGGAAGAGCGACTCCGCGGTGACGGTGTTGCCCCCGCCCGCCCACGCGCTCGGCGCGGTGGAGGCGATGGCGGCAGCGACGAGGAGAGCGGGAACGGCGAGGTGGAAGCGCTTAGCGATGTCCAAAGCCATTGTCGGAGTCCGTGGGTTTCGAAGTGGTGGTGGGCGGGGGTGGCTTCGCTGCTTCGACCGGCTTCGCGGTCTCGACGGGGGCCGTGGGCTTGGTGGTCTCGCCAGGCTTCGGCTTCGTCGTCGTGGTGGGCTTATCAGGTTTGGTGGACGACGGGGAAGAGGCGCTCGCCGCCGACGCGCTCGCGCTCGGCGCGGCGGTCGCCGACTCGGTGGGCGGCGGCGACGCGGCGGGCTCCGCGCTCTTCGCGGGCTCCGGGTCGGCGCCCTTCGGGGCCTCGCTCGACGTCGCCGGCTCGACCTGCGACGACGCCGCGTTGTTCGCGGCCGCAGCGGCCTTCTGCTTCGTGAAATAGAAGTAGCCGCCGCCTCCGCCGATCGCGAGCAGGAAGAGCACGCCCGCCGCGATGCCGATCGCCGCGCCGCCTCCGCCGCTCGGCTTCGACGCGCCGGTCGTGGAGAACGTCGCGGGCCCGGCGGTCTGGCTGCCGATCGGCGGTCCCGCCGCGAACGCCGCCGTCGAGCGTTGGCTGTGCGGGATGTTCGCGTTGTACGGCCCGGCCTGGATTTGCTGCTGGAACGGCTGACCCGGCTGTCCTTGCGCCGGCACTGGTCCGAGCGGCTGATGGTAGGCCCCGAGCTGCGGCGCCGACGCGCGCGGATCGACGCGACCGGCCTGCGGCGCCTGGACGTTCGCGAGCCGTGCGAAACGATCGAGCGTCTCTTGGCTGCGCGCGGGCGCGTAGGCCGCGAGCGCGAAGACGAACTCGGTGATGCTCTGGTAGCGCTGCTCGAGCGATCGCGCGTAGGCGCGCTCGAGCACGGCGGCGAAGTCCGGGGGCAGATCGCTCCGCACCTCGCGGAGCGGCGTCGGCGTGCCCGTGAGCACCTCGGCGCAGAGCTCGGGGAGCGTGTTCGCGTAGAACGGCTGCTTGCCCGCCAAGAGCTCGTAGAGCGTGATGCCCATCGAGTAGATGTCCGTGCGGCTGTCGACCGAGCGCGACTGGCGCATCTGCTCGGGGGACATGTAGAGCGCCGAGCCCATCGTGGCCGTCGTCTTCGTGAGGCCGTCGACGCCCGCGCCCACGGTCTTCGAGATGCCGAAGTCGAGCACCTTCACCATGGGGCTGCCGTCGGGGCGCTTCGTCAGGAACAGGTTCGCCGGCTTGATGTCGCGATGGACGATGCCGTAGGTGTGCGCCTCGTTGATCGCCTCGCAGCCCTGGATGACGTAGTCGACCGCGTCCTGGAGCGGCATCGGACCGTTCTTCTCGAGGAGGCTCGAGAGATCGGTGCCGTTCAAGTACTCCATCACCATGTACGGCGCGCCGGTCTCCAGCGTGCCGACGTCGGACACGCGCGCGACGTGCTCGCTCTTGATCTTCACCGCCGCGCGCGCCTCGCGGAGGAACCGCTCGGAGGCCTCCGGGTGCGTCGCGTACTCGGGCAGGAGGAACTTGAGCGCCACCCTGTCGTCGAGCTGGATGTGATGGGCTTCGACGACCACGCCCATGCCTCCGCGCCCGAGGACGCGCGCGACACGGTACTTGCCCGCCAGGATGGTGCCCGGTGCGATGTTGTTGTCGGAGGGAGCCTGGGTCACAGCCCTTGCAGGCTACCAGGTGTCCAGCGGAAACCAAAGACTCCGCCCCGAACGCACCCGAACGGAAGGAAACGGGCGAAAGCCCGCCGAAATTTCGGTGGGCTCTCGAGGGGCGGCTCGCGGGGCGAGGCGGGCTGCGGGCCGCGTCGCCGCACACGAGATTGCGTCTTACCAGCAGTCGTGTCCCATGTTCGCGCAGTCGTTCGTGTTCGCGGTCGCGAACGCCACCGAGGCTTGGTAGTCGACGCGCCCCATCGCGCACGTCTCGCCGTCGAGCGAGAGGCAATAGGTCTCGCGCGCGTAGAGCGAGCTCCCGATTTGCGTCGCGGGCTGCCGGAACCGGAGGAGGATCGTCTCGCCGTCGGGGAGCAGGCCGACGTCGCGCACGCCGGTGCCGTAGTCGCCCTGGAGCGGGCGCGTCGTCTTCGCGTCGACGTCGATGAGGAACGGGACGCCGCCGAGCCCGTCGGCGCGCTTCGCGAGGGTGATCACGGTCTTGCCGTCGGCGAGCTGGATGAACCGATCGAGCCCCGCCTGCGGCCCTTGGAAGCCGACGAAGCGGCGCGCCTCGAGATCGAACGCCCCGAACGGCGTCGCCTGATCGAAGATCTTCACGCTGCCGCCGATCTCGCCCGAGAACCCGTTCGGTCCGACCGTGAGCGATCCGCTCGCGCTGACTTGGGCGCGGTGGATGATCTTCACCGACGAGTCGACGAAGAGCTCCTTGCCGTCGCGGCTCATCGCGAACCTCGGGAGCGCGTCGCCGATCGGTGACACCGTGAAGGCGAGCGTCTTCGGATCGATCACCATGAGGTGGTACTCGGGCGCGTTCGCGCCGGGGATGAGGCTCTTGTCGTCGAACATCGACGCATCGATGCGCTTCGTGTCGAGGTAGGCGACCGCGCGGCTGCCGTCCGGCGAGAGCGCGACCGGTCCGAACCCAGGGAGGTTCTTCAGGAACGAGAGGCCCGCGTCGGAGAGATCGATCACGCTCACGGGATCGGGGTTCGTCCACTGGTTCTGCGGGTCGGAGGCCTTGTCCTCTTCACAGAACGTCGGCGACACGAGGACGCGGCTGCCGTCGGGCAAGATCGCCGGCGGCGCCTCGCAGTTCGGGATGTCGGCGACCGCGAGCTCGCTCGTGCCGAGGTCGAGGAGCGTGACGGGCGTGCTCGGCGCGTGCGCCGTCCACGTCGTCTTGCCGACGAGCACGGCCTTCTTCCCGCTCGGGAGGAACGCGCCGAAGCTCACGTCCGAAGGCAGCTTCGCCGACGCGGTCACGGCGCCGGTGGAGGGCTCGAGCACCCTCGCGTCGACGCCGTCGACGACGAGGACCGACGCGTCGTCGTCCGTGACGCGCAGGAGCGACACCGACGCGAACGTCGCCTCCGTCCGCCAGATCGGCTGCGCCGTCGCGAGGTCGAGCGCTTCGATCGCGCCGGACGGGAGCAGCGCGTAGGCGACCTCGCGCTTCTTGGAGAAGGCGACGCGCGCGAGCTGCTCGGGCAGCTCGACGAAGTGGTTGCCCGCGACGTCGAGCAGCACCGTGATCGTGTTCCGCTGCATGATCGCGAAGTGCCCGCTCGGCGAGATCTCCATCGCGCCGGTGAGCAGGATTTCTCCGGGCTCCCCTCCCTTCGTCCGATCGTTGGCGTTCGCGCCGCCCTCCTCGACCGACGCGGTCGGCAGGCAACCGGCGAGAGACGTGAGGGACGCGAACAGGGCGAGAACGGAAAGCTTGGTGTTCATGGGGCTCCTCGTGGGCAAGCGACGTGAGGAGCCCATTGCAACGAAGAGACCACGCGGCCGCGATGGCGCGCTTTGCGCAGCGCCGCGCGACTCGAGGCGCGCGAGCGTGAACGCGCGTTGGCACCGATCGCGTCCGCGCGATCCGTGCAGCGACACGGAGCGACGGTTCACGCATCGACGAAATGAAGCGAGGGCGGGAGATCGATCCTCCCGCCCTCGTACGACGACGATCGCCAGCGCGCCGGTCCGCGCGGCCCTCGCCCGTGAGGTGGCCGGCCTAGCGACGGTAGGGGGACTTGCCGGCGTAGAGCTGCCCCTCGCCGAGCTCGTAGGCGATGCGGATGAGCTGGTTGTACTTCGCGATGCGATCGGTGCGCGACGCCGAGCCCGTCTTGATTTGGCCGGCGTTCGTCGCGACCGCGAGATCGGCGATGAAGGTGTCCTCGGTCTCGCCGCTGCGGTGCGAGATGATCGCGCGGTAGTTGCCCTGCTGCGCGACGCGGATGCAGTCGAGCGTCTCCGACACGGTGCCGATCTGGTTCAGCTTCACGAGGATCGCGTTCGCGAGGCCGTCCTTCATGCCCTTCTCGAGGCGCTTCGGGTTCGTCACGAAAAGGTCGTCGCCGACGAGCTGCACCTTCTTGCCGAGGGCGTCGGTGATGAGCTTCCAGCCCTTCTCGTCGTTCTGATCGAAGCCGTCCTCGATCGACACGATCGGGAACTTCTCGCAGAGCTTCTGGTAGATCGCGACCATCTCCTCGCGCGTGCGCGGGGCCTTGTCGAAGGTGTAGCGATCGGTCTTCGCGTCGTAGAACTCGGAGAGGGCCGCGTCGAGCGCGATGCCGACGTCCTCGCCGGGCTTGTACCCGGCCGCCTCGATCGCTTGGACGACGTGCTCGAGCGCCGACTCGTTCGACGCGAGGCGCGGCGCGAAGCCGCCCTCGTCGCCGACCGCGGTCACCATGTTCTCCTTCTTCAGGATGGCCTTGAGGGCGTGGAAGATCTCGACGCCGGCGCGGAGCCCCTCGGAGAAGCTCGGCGCGGCGAACGGGATCACCATGAACTCCTGCACCTCGAGGCCGCTGTCGGCGTGAACGCCGCCGTTGAGGATGTTCATCATCGGCGTCGGCAGGACGCGGGCCTGCGCGCCGCCGAGGTAGCGCCAGAGCGGCAACGCGAGCGCGTCGGCCGCGGCGCGCGCGGTCGCCATCGACACGGCGAGGATCGCGTTCGCGCCCATCTTGCCCTTGTTCGCCGTGCCGTCGGCGTCGATCAGCACCTTGTCGATCGCCGATTGATCGAGCGCGTCCATGCCGACGATCGCTTGACCGAGGACGTTCTCGACGTTGCGGACGGCCTTCTCCACGCCCTTGCCGAGGTAGCGCTTCTTGTCCCCGTCGCGGAGCTCGACGGCTTCGTGCTCGCCGGTCGAGGCGCCGCTCGGCACGGCGGCGCGGCCGAGGCCACTCGCGCAGCGGACCTCGGCCTCGATGGTCGGGTTACCTCTGGAGTCGATGATCTCGCGGGCGATGACGCTTTCGATGACGCTCATGGTGCACCTGGGTCGTGGGGTCTACCCGCTCTTCGCGGGGCGCGCAGCATACTCCAGCGGAAGCTCGCGGGGAGGCCCGCGAGCACCCCCGTGCGCGACCGCTACACGAAGGGGTGACTCTTCGGTACGCTCCCCTGCCCCATGGTCGGTCCCCTCCCCTCGCACGTGCCGCCGCGCGCCCCGAAATCCACGGCGTACGCCGCGCGCGTGCGTCCGGCGACGGAGACGGCGCGAGGTCGAGCGTGAGGGACTACAAGGCCATCGGCGTCTTCGGTGAAGAGCTGATCCTCTGGATCTGCATGCTGCGCCAGTCGCCCCGGAGACCGCCGCCGGACCACATCTTCCGGCAAGCGAATTTCATGCTCGACGAGCTCAAGGCGTCGAAGGCGGCGCAAGAGCTGCCCGTGGTCTCGGCCGACGACGGGATGTTCGTCATCGCCGCGCTCCTCGACGAGGTGGCGATGGCGCTGCCGGACATGCGCCCTTGGTGGTCGCAGAGCCCGCTGCAGGCGCGGCGCTGGACCACGAACAACGCGGGCGTCGAGGTCTACGAGCGCCTCGAGCGCGTGCGCCAAGGCCCTCAGAGCGTGCTCGCGACGTACGTGGCCGTGCTCGGATGTGGCTTCCTCGGAAAGCACGGCCTTCCGGGCGGCGACCGGTACGCGCTCGTGCAGCTCCGCGGACAGCTCGCGCGCGAGCTGCGCATCGACGCCGATCGCGACGTGCAGGGCGGCGGCATCAAGCCCTATCGCTACGACACGCTGCCGGCCGAGTTCATCCCGAAGGAGCCCTGGTATCGCTCGGTCTGGATGGGGCGAGGGCTCGGCCTCCTCCTCATGCTCGTGGGCGGCGCGCTCGTGGGCTGGGTCTTCTACGGGCACTTCGGATGAGCATCTTCGCGAAAGAGATCTCGCAGGTCGTCTCCGCCGCGTCGCGCACGACGGGCGGCGGCGTCTACGACGCGCCTTGGTACCTCGTGGTGGGCGAGCCGCGCACGGGCAAGTCGACGGTCATCCGGACGATGAACCTGAGCTGGGCCGGCGATGGGCAAATCCAGCTCGGCGCGCAGGCGCTCAACACCTATTGGGCGGCGAAGGAGGCGGTGCTCATCGAGGCGGGCGATCGCATCTGTGGGCCGAATCGCAACCCGGACTTCCTCCGATCGCTCTGCGAGGAGCTGAAGCGCGTGCGCCCGCGCGAGCCGCTCGACGGCATCCTCATGGTCATCAGCGCGACCGACGTCGCCGAGCTCTCGGAGCAGCCGCTCGAGGCGCACGCGCAGGCGCTCCGCGGCTATCTCTCCGAGGTCTATCGCACGATCGGCGCCGACATCCCCGTCTACATCGTCGTCAACCGCTACGACACGCTCTGGGGCTTCGCCGAGGTGTTCGCGTGGAACGCCGATCGCGCGAAGGAGGAGGCGTGGGGCTTCGTGGTGCCGCCGGACACGCCGAGCCAGGCTACGTTCCCGAAGATCGAGGAGGGCCTCGAGGGCCTCGCCGCGCGCATCGAGGCGCTCTGCCTCACCAAGGTGTCGAGCGAAGACCCCGTCGAGCAGCGCATCCGCGCCTTCCAGCACCTCTCCGAGTCGCGGCTCTTCACCGAGAAGCTCCGCGAGGCGCTCAAGATCATCGGCTTCTCGAGCCGCTACGAGCGCGCTCCTTGGATCCGCGCGCTCATCGTCGGCTCCGCGGTGCCGGGCATCGGCGATCGCATCCGCGCGTGCATCGCCCGCTTCTCGAACATGGGGCTGATGCAGAACCCCTACGATCCGGCGCGCGCGACGAGACCAGGTGGGCTGCCCGTCTTTTCGTTCTTGAAGACCACGGTGCTGCCAGAGAAGGAGCTCGTCCCGCTGAAGGTGCGCTGGCGGGACGACGTCGCGACGATGGTCGGCATCATCTTGGGCTCGCTCCTCGTCGTGACCGGCCTCGTCACGTACCTCGTGTGGAACCTCAAGTGAGCGACAAGGGCTTTCGGACGGGCTACCTCACGCACGCGGAGCTCGAGCGCGTCCTCACCTCTTGGGCGCAGGCTTACCCCGAGGTCATGCGCCTTGAGAGCCTCGCGAAGAGCGAGGAGGGACGGGACGTGTGGCTCGTCACCGTCGGGCGCGATCCCGATCGCGTGCGCCCCGCGGTCTGGCTCGACGCGAACATCCACGCGAGCGAGCTCTGCGGCTCGAGCGTGGCGCTCTCGGTGATCGAAGCGCTCCTCGTCGCGCACGCGGATCCATCCGCCGATCTGAGCGATCTGCCACGATTCGTCCGCGACTGGCTCCTCGCCGACGTCCTCTTCTACGTGATGCCGCGCATGTGCCCCGACGGCGCCGAGCGCGTCCTCTCGCGGAGGCACTTCGTGCGCTCGAACCACCGCGATCACCGCCTCGGCAAGACCGAGCCCTACTGGAAGCACGAGGACGTGGACGGCGACGGCAAGTCGCTGCTCATGCGCGTACGCGACGCGAGCGGGGACTTCGTGGAGAGCGCGGCGATCGCGGGCCTCTTGCTCCCGCGCCGCGTCGACGACGAGGGGCCCTTCTACCGTGTGTACCCGGAGGGCACGATCGAGGGCTTCGACGGCTTCACCATCCCGGCGCCGTCGTTCATGAGCGACACGGAGACCGACCTCAACCGCAACTTCCCCTCGGGCTGGATGGCGGAGCCCCACCAACAAGGCGCGGGCCCCTTCCCTGCGAGCGAGCCCGAGTCGCGCGCGGTGACCGAGTTCGCGGTGCGCCACCCGAACGTGTTCGTGTGGCTCTGCTTGCACACGTTCGGCGGCGTCTTCATCCGACCGCTCGGCGACAAGCCCGACTCGAAGATGGATCCGCACGACGCGACCGTCTTTCGCATGGTCGAGACGCTGGGCGATCAGATCGTCGGCTACCCGACGGTGAGCGGCTTCACCGAGTTCACCTACGAGCCCGACAAACCCCTCTGCGGCGATCTCTCGAACTTCGCGTACGTCGAGCGCGGGAGCATCGGGTTCGTGTGCGAG
>CAYYKK010000311.1:0-8748 GCA_964467935.1 uncultured Polyangiaceae bacterium | reverse complement strand
AGCCGCCGCCTCCGCCGGTGCGGCCGAAGACCACCGCGCCGGGGACGATGCTCGCCGAGGCGCCGCCCGCGAGCACGCCCGATCCTGCGTCGCGGCCGAACGGTGAGGGCCCGCATCGCCCGCCGCCGCCGCCGCCGCCGCCCATGCGGCGGAGCGCGACGCTGACGGGCGCGCCGAATCCGCTCAGCACGCCGCCCGCCCCGCCCGTCGCCGAACGAAAGAGCGTCCCTCCGCCCGCGGAGGCCAAGCCCATCGAAGCGAAGCCCGTCGAGGCGAAGCCGATCGAAGCCAAGCCCGTCGAGGCGAAGCCGATCGAGGCCAAGTCCATCGAGGCCAAGTCCATCGAGGCCAAGTCCATCGAGGCCAAGTCAGCCGAGGCGAAGGCGGCGCCGAAGCCCGAGCTCCGCGGCGATGGAGCGAAAGCGGCCGAGGCGCCCGGCGATGCGGGCGAGCGGCGCAAGAGCGTCCCGCCCGCCGAGCCGCCTCGCCCCGATGGACCGCGCAGCGTTCCGCCTCCGGCGCAGGCGAGCCCCGAGCCCAAACCGGCGCCCGAGACGCGGCGCCCGAGCCAGCTCCCCCCCGCGCCGAGCCCGCCACGGCCTCGCACGACCCCGCCTCCGGCCGAGCGACTCGACTCCGCCCGCGCATCTCGCCCGCCGCCTGCGGCACCTCCGCCCGCGCCGCCGCCTGCTGCACCGCCGCCTGCTGCACCTCCGCCTGCGCAGCCTCCGCTTGCGCAGCCTCTGCCTGCGCAGCCCGCGCCGCCCGCGGCGCCGCCCCCACCTGCGGCAGCACCACCGCCTGCAGCTGCGGAAGCCGGGGCCACGCGACCGAAGAGCGCCGCACCTCCGGCGACGATCCCGCCCGCCGAGCGATCCGTCGCGGGGCTCCCGCTCGATCACATCGAAGCGTTCGCCGACTTGCCGGGGGAGCTACAGAAGCAGCTGGCGAGCACCGCCGCCCTCGTCGACCTCGGCGAGAGCGAGGAGGTGACGGGGTTCGGCGCGCTCGTCGTCGTCTCGGGGCTCGTCGACGTCTGCGCCACGATCGCCGACATCGCAGCGGCGATGGTCCCGATGGGCGGGCTCGTCCCGGCGCGGACCTCGATCGGCGATGTCGTGTCGTTGCGCGCGGTCGCGCCAGCGAAGGCCAAGGTGGCGACCTGGACGCAAGAGGCCATCGAAGACGCCCTCCGCACGTGTCCGTGGGTGCTCGACGAGCTGATGAAGACCGGCGATCGCTACGCGGCGCTCGTGGGCGCGACGATGGGCCCGATCGGCGATCTCGACGACGAGAGCCGACGGCAGACGCTCGATCGCTTTCGCTTGCGCATGCTGCGGGCGGGCGAGGTCCTCGCCGACAAGGGGGCCGAGAACCCAGGGCTCGTCGTCGTGGGCGCGGGCGCGCTCGACGTCGGGGACGACGAGAGCGACCTCGAGAGCTTGAGCAGCGGCGATCTCCTCTTCCCCAACACGGTGCTCGACGGCAGCCCGCTCCCGAAGCGCGTGCGGGCCGGCTCCTCCGGCGCGCTCCTGCTCGTCGCGTCGCGCTCCACGACCGTGGAGCTCTTCTCGACGCTGCCGATGTTGCTCGAGCTGCTCCGCGTCGCCTGAGCGATTCGTCGCGGCGCCCCGACCGCTTCGACCAGCGGCTCGCGCTCGAGGACTCGGAACAGCGGCTCGCGCTCGAGGACTCGGAACAGCGGCTCGCGCTCGAGGGCTCGGGCTAGCGGCTCGCGCTCGAGGGCTCGGAGCTCCCGAGCGCGGGCGGCGGGGCCTCGGCGGAGGTCGGCCCGGGCGCGCGAGGCTCCTCGGAGGGCGGGGGAGGCTTCAGATCGCCCGGCTTGGGCGGGCTCCGCCGCTTCTTTCCCGGCGCGTCCTTGTCGATCGCCCAGATGAGCTCGCTGTTGCCCTGCGCGCCCGCGAAGCGGAGGCCGAACCACTCGGCGTTCGGCGAGATCGTCGGGCGCCCATCGCCGCTCGTCACGGGGAACTTGATGCGGAACGTCCGGTGAAAGACCGTGTTGTAGGGGAAGTAGGTCCGCTCGATCGCGTTCGGCTTCGTGATGGCGACGATCTCCTCGGGCGCCGTCTCGGCGCCGGTGGAGTCGATGAGCCGCACGATCCACGCGCTGTTCGGCTTCGTGAGATCGTTGAACTTCCGATCGCCGCCCGCGAGCGCCACGAAGAAGTGGTGGTGATGGCGCGTCTCGTCGAGCGTCTTCTCGAGGAGCTTCTGGCGTTGGTCGAGCGTGAGACGGTAGTCCTGCGCGTAGCGCACGACGTACGCCCAACGGAAGTCCCACGACTCGAACGTCGCCGTCGCGGAGAGCAGATCGTCGAGCTCGCTGATCGCGATGAGGTGCTCGTTGCGCGTCCACTGCCCGAGCACGTTCTCGTAGTCGGGGGCCACGTATTCGCGCGGCCCCTCGCGCAGATTCACGGTCGCGGGCGAGCAGCCGGCGACCCCTCCGAAGAGAGAGATCCCGGCGACCGCCGCTCGGATCCGCGCGATTCGACTCGACATCGAGCGAGAGGCTAGCGCCGAAGCGCGCCGAAATCGACGAGCCTTCGACCGCGGCCAGCTTTCGTCAGAACGACGTCGCCACCGGGAGCGCGAGCGAGCTCTTCGGCCCGCGCGCGCGGCGCCCTGGCGCGTCCGGCTCGGGGTACGCCTCGAGCACGACCGTGACGTGCAGCCGTACGGCGAAGAAGGAAGACGCGGTGCCACCGAGCGGCGTGTTGAACGGCAAGAGCACGCTGATCCCCGGCTCGGCCCCGGGCAGTCGAAAGCGCACCGACGGCGAGAAGGTGAAGGCAGCGCGCTTGTCGTCGGGGATCGCCGCGGTGATCGGGTACACCTCGAACAGCTCGAGGCCGAGGCCGATCGTGCGCGCGAGATCGACGCCGACGTAGGCCGACATGCGCGCGAGCACGTCGGATCGGCCATCGATGAAGGAGTACGAGACGTCGAGCCCTTGGCGCAGCTGAAAGAGGAACGGCGCGGCCATCAGGCGCATGTCGAGCGCCGGTCGCGCGGTGAGCGTGCGCTCGGAGAAATACGAAGAGTCCCACGGCCGGACGACGCGGATCGTGTCGAGCACGGCGCGACCCCGCGCGCCGAGATCGCGCGGCATGGGCAGGACGAGGCCGAGGGATC
Organism: uncultured Polyangiaceae bacterium; assembly: GCA_964467935.1. Lineage (GTDB taxonomy): Bacteria > Myxococcota_A > Polyangia > Polyangiales > Polyangiaceae > CAYYKK01. The sequence goes on along the minus strand of CAYYKK010000311.1, from coordinate 5,589 downwards.
CGCCGGCCGAGAGGCCGCTCTTGTTGGACCAGACGCCGCGCAGCCATATCTCGGGGTTGCCGTAGAGCAGCTCGCGCCCGACCTGCGGCGCCGCGCCCGACGCGACGTCCCACGCCGAGCCGAAGAACCACCTGCGCGGCGAGACCGGGTACTCGAGCTCGACGTGCGAGAACCACGCGTAGGCGACCTGCGCGCTGCCTCGCGTCGTCGCCGGCTCCTCGCCGATGCCGGCGCCGGTGAACTGATAACCGAGCGTGAAGTCGCGGTGGGTCAGCGCGGGGAGCGTGGGCGGAACGATCGGATCGACGCGGTCGTCGGCGCGCGCGCTCGCCGCGACAGCGAGCGCCGAGGCGAGCACGGCGAAGGCACCTGCGAGACGGGGCGCGCTACTTCGATCCGAAGCCAAGATCGTTCGCGAACGTCACGTACAGCATGAGCCCGAGCAGGACGACGACGCCGAGCGCGTGGATCTGCGCCTCCATCGTCGGGTTCGGACGCTTGCGCGTGACGGCCTCGTACCCGAGGAACATCAGCCGCCCGCCGTCGAGCGCCGGCAGCGGCAGCAAGTTGAAGACGGCGAGGTACGCGGAGAGCCCGCCGAGGAAGATGACGAACTCGGCCCAGCCGACCTCCGCCGCCTTCTTCATCTCCTTCACCATCGCGACCGAGCTGCCGAGCTTGCCCTCGACGCGGCCGTGGAACCACTCGGAGAGCATGAGGACCATGTTGCGCACGACGATGGTCGGGCGCTCGACCGCGAGGACGGCGGCCTCGCCCGCGCCGACCTTCACCTTGATCGGCTCGCCGGTCATCTGGATGCCGATGCGACCGACGCCGTGATCGTCGTCCGGCGTGACCACGAGCTCGGTCTCTTTTCCGTCGGGATGCGCGACCTTGATCTTCACCGGGACGCCGGCCTTCTTGCCGACGAGCCGCGGGATGTCCTCCCACTCCTTCGTCGCGACGCCATCGACGGCGACGACGCGATCGCCGCTCTTCATCCCCGCGACTTGCGCGGGCTTGCCGTCGATCACGTTGAACTGCGTGCCCTGGATCAGGTTGCCGTCGAAGTAGAACGCGAAGAAGAAGAACACGGACGCGAAGAGGTAGTTTGCGACGGGACCGCCCGCGATGGTCACGATCCGCGACCAGAGCTTGGCGTTCATGTAGCTGCCCTTGTCGGTCGGATCCTGCTCCTCGAGCGGGTTCATCCCCGCGATCTGCACGTAGGCGAGGAACGGGATCATGGCGACTTGGTAGACGGTCGGTCCGTGCTTCTCGGGATCGTGCTTGCCGAGCTTGATGCGCACGCGATCGCCGAACGCCGTGAACCAGAAGAACCCGTCCTTGGGCTGGATCTTGAAGAACGGCGGACCGAAGCCGACGCTGAAGCGGGTGACGCGCATGCCGTAGCGACGGGCAGCGAAGAAGTGCCCGGCCTCATGCACCACCATCAAGACTGCGAGCCCGATGATCGCGACGACGTAGTACATCGGCGGTTAGCTTAGCGACCGATCGCGCCTCGTGCGACCCCTCGGCCGTCTTCCGGCACGCGCTGCTCCGACGCTCAGGGCGGCGAAGCGCTTCGAGCGCGGTGGACGCCCCGGGCTCGGCCGCACCTGACGGGCGGGGCCCGCGCTTCGTTGAGCAGGCGAACGGTCGCGTCAACCGGCGAAGAACGACGCGCCGAGCGTGATGAACGGGTAGCCGAGACGGAAGGTGAAGGCGATGCGGTCGTTGATCGGCACCCGCCCGCCAGCCGCGACGTAGAGGTCGGGGAGCGCGCCGGCGAAGTCGGTGCGGATGAGGGGACCGACCTCGCCGAACACGTTGAACTGCTTGAAGACGTAGAAATTCCACTGGAGCGCGATCGGGAAGTAGAGCTGCGCGTTGTGGCGGCAGTTGCTGCAGCTCGTCGCGTCGATGCCGAAGGTCACGGCGATGGTGTCGTTCAGCTTCGGGAGGAACGCGGGATCGGCGAGCTCGATCGAGGCGCGAAAGCCGCCGCCGACGCCGGGCGCGCCGAAGTAGGCGTCGTTCGCCTGGTCGCGGAACGCGATGAGACCGCGGCGGAAGAGCACGAGATCGAAGTGCGGCTCGAGCTCGACCCGATAATCGGGGTGCGCGTTCGGCTGCTTGATGATCGTCTCGGCCTGCGCGGATGCTGCGATGCACGTCGAAGCCGTGAGCGTCGCGACGAGCGCAGCGGCGGTCCAAAGCCTCATGCGCAGTCGATACCACAAGCCGCCCACCTTCGAAATGCGAGGCGCCGTCGTTGCTCCCCGCGGAGGCCGCTACTAGCGTCGCTCGCCGTGAGAGCTCGATCGCGTCGGAGGTGGGTGCGAGCCCGACGTGGCGCGAACCACATCGAGGTCGCGATCCTCCTCGGATTGTCGGCGATCCTCGTCCTCATCGGCCTGCGCGTCTTCGGCTGAGGCTCCGGCGCGGCGACCGCCCGGAACCGTCCGCCACTCCTCGGTGTCACGTGAGGGGCGCCTCGACAGATCCTTCGTCGCTCGGAGGCGTCTAGGGGCGGACCGAGCGCGACGCTCGACGAAGAGGAGCTGACGATGGGGTTCGGACGGATGGCGGTGGGCCGATCGGCGCTGATTCTCGGGCTCTCGGCGAGCGCGGTGATCCCGGGGTGCGGCGTCGAGCGAAGGGCCGTGGGCGGAGCGAACGCCGCCCCGGCGTCGGAGAAAGGCCCCAGCGCGAGCTCCGTACGGGAAGAGGACGAAGGGCGCATGGGCGACGGGCCCGCCGCCACGGCGCAGGCGCAATCGCGCTACGGGATCTCGCCCGAGAGCAAAGGCTACGCGCCGCCGCCCTCGGCGGGCGGTGAGCGGGCGCGCAACGACGCCACCGCGGCGACGCCCTCGCGCCAAGGTCTGCTCGACGGCGCACCGTCGGGCCCTGCCCGCGACGCCGAGCGCATGGTGCCGAAGGTCGCGGCGTCGCCGGCCGCTCCGCCGCCCATCGCTCCGCAGGCGGTCGAGGCGAGCGAGGAGGCGCCGATCGATCCGAACGGCCGCTTCGCGACGACCTACCGACCGGGGGGCGGGCACCTCGCCGCGTTCGAGTCGGCGGTCGCGCGAGGCATCGTCCCCGAAGGCGAGCGGGAGCTCGTGAGCGATCTCGGGGCGCGCTACGCGCCGACCCTCGCCAAGCCCACGAGCAAGGCGCTCGCCGTCGAGACCGCGCTCGAGCGCGGCAAGGTCGCGCCGAGCGGCGGACCCGTGCACCTGCGCATCGCGCTCCAGTCGACGGAGGCGCACCCGGCGGAGCGACCTCACCTGTCGGTGGTCGTCGTGCTCGACGTGAGCGGCTCGATGCGCGGCGAGCTCATCTCGTCCGCGCGCACCGCCGCGACGGCCCTCGTCGACAAGCTCGCGCCGACCGACGACTTCTCGCTCGTGACGTTCTCGAGCGAGGCCGAGGTGCGCGTGCGGATGGGGCAGGTCGGCGCGCGACGCGACGCGATCAAGAAGACGATCTCCGAGGTCGCGGAGGGCGGCGGCACGAACATCGGCGAAGGGCTGCGCCTCGGCTACGAGCAGGCCAAGGACAAGTCCGTGCCCGACGACGCCGAGCGCGTCGTGATGCTCCTCTCCGATGGCCGCGCGAACGACGGCATCACCAACCAGGGCGAGCTCTCCGGGCTCGCGCTCGGCGCGTTCCAGGACGGCATCCAGACGAGCGCGTTCGGGCTCGGCACCGACTACGACGGTCCGCTCATGAGCTCGATCGCGAACGACGGCGCGGGCGGCTACTACTACCTGCGCGATCCGGAGCAGATCCCGTCGGCGCTGACGACCGAGCTCGACAAGAGGCTCGATCCCGTGGCGACGGCGGTGGAGGTGCGCGTGCGGCTGAAGCCGGGCATCGAGCTGCTCGACGCCTACGGATCGCGGCGCCTGAACGAGAGCGAGGCGGCGCGCGTGCGGAGCATCGAGGTGGCGAGCGACCAGCAGAGCGAGAAGCGCGACCACATCAAGGCGAACCGCCAGAACGATCAGGACGGCGGCATGCGCTTCTTCATCCCGGCGTACGCGCGCGACGAGAGCCACGCGATCCTCCTCAAGCTGAAGCTGCCCGAGGGCGTCGGCGCGAAGGACATCGCGCTCTGCGAGGTGAAGTACAAGGACCGCGTCACGAAGAAGAACGTGGCCGAGGAGATCCCGGTGAAGGCCGTCTTCGCGGACAGCGACGCGGAGAGCGCGAGGACGATCGACGCCTCGGTCGCGCGCTCGGTGCAAGGGTTCGCGGCAGGCGAGGCGCTGATGAACGCGGCGAATGCCATCCAGCGCGGCGATCGGGCGCGGGCCGTCACGCTCCTCGCGGAGCGCGAGGGGATCCTCGTGACCGCGGCGGGTCTGATGAACGAGCCGCTCTTCTTGAACGACGCGAAGCGGCTCGAGCGCCTGCGAACGCACGTCGGCGACACCACCGGGCCCATGTCGGATCCGCTCGTGCTCGCGATGGCGATGGAGACCGCTGGCAACGTGCACATGCGCTGAGGGCACCATGGGCGACTCCTTCGCGATCCGACTCGACCGACCCGCGCAGCACTTCGACGCCGATCCCGGGACCGAGATCGTCCTGCGCGGCGTCGTCCGCTCGACCTTCGACGGGTCGGAGATCGACGCGGCCACGACGACGTGGCCGGACGGCGCGCCGGGGGGCGCGAGCGTCGACGCGGGCGGGCTCGTCGATCTCCGCGGCGGGGGCCTGCACCTCGTGTCGCGCGACCCGAAGACGCACGAGGTCGTGGCGGTGGTGACGGACCGACCGGGCGCGGCGTGCGAGGCCGCGCACGTCGCTTCGCCCTGCGTCGCGCTGCGATCGCTCGAGCAGGCGCGCAGTCGCTTGCTCACGACGAGCGAGTGGGGCCGCTCGCTCGACGGAAAGCTCACCGCCGAGATCCAGACGCCGGTGCCGCCGCCGGCCTACGCGCCCGTCACCCACGCGCTCACGTCGCCGCTCGTCGCGACCGGCGCGCTCGCGACGATCCTCTTCGCCGTCGCGATCTTCGCCGTCGCGCGCCGCCGTCGCTCGGCGAGCTACCAGATGCGCCGCGCGATCCGACGGATCGAGAAGAAGCTCGCCGTCGCGGACGCCGCGCTGTCGGGCGCGCTCGCCCCCGCGGTGAAGCGGGCGCTCCAAGCGATCGAGCGCAAGCGGATCGATCCCGCGTCGAAGGAGGGGATGCGCATCGCCGACGTCCTCCATCGCGTCGAGACGCGCCTCGACGAGTCGACCGCGCACGCGCGCGCGACGAAGGAGCAGGAGGCCGCCGACACGCTCGTCCTCGAGATGGAGAGCGCGCTCGAGGCGGCGCACGAGGTCATGGGCGTGGCCGCTGGCTGAGCGCCCGAGCGGCCTGGTACGCTCGACGACGTGAGCGTGTCGCTCAACATCGACCTCGGCGAGCTCCCGGACGAGCCCGACGAGCTCTACGGTCTCGCGACGGTCGTGAACGTCGCCTGTGGGGGGCACGCGGGCGACCAAGCCTCGATGCGACACGCGGTGGACCTCTCACGCAGGCACGGCGTGCGCGTGGCGGCGCACCCCTCGTACGCCGATCGCGAG
>CAYYKK010000310.1:0-8755 GCA_964467935.1 uncultured Polyangiaceae bacterium | reverse complement strand
CAGCACGGCGGCGAGCTCGCCTCGCTCGAGGCCGCGCGCGAGCTCACCCCGGAGCTCCGTCGCCTCGCGCTCGAACGCGGCTTCCTCGTAGCCGAGGCGCCCGAGGACGGCCGCGCGCGGCGAGCCTTGGAAGAACGCGAGGTGCGCCCACGCCTCGCCGAGGCGCGCGGGCGAGAGTCCGCCACCGTCGCGCGTCATTGGGCGGCCTCCTCGTCGTTCGAGACGGCGGGGCTGGGTCCGGGCTCCTCGGGCGTGCCGATCGGCTCCGGCACGCTGACCTTGCCGCCCGCGTCCTCGATCGCCGCGTGCACGTACTCCCCGTCCCACGCGCACCCGAGCTTCGCGAGCTTCCCGTCGCTCGTCATGTTGTCCGGCGTCGGATCGAGGAAATAGCGCTTGAGCGTGCGCGGGACGCTGCCATTGCTGCCGGCGATGCGATTGCGCCACGCGGTGTGCGCGAGCCCGTTCGCGTCGTGCGAGATGACCGAGGCGCACATGAGGTGCGAGCCGAGGTAGAGCTGCGTCTCCGGCTTCTTCTGGAACTTGGCGTCGCCCTTGTGGCTCGCGTTGTAGTCGGCGTGGAACGCCAACACCTCTTTGAAGAGATCGGCGACGGATCGGCTCCGCGCGCCCTCCTTCCACATCAGCTCGGCGAGCTTGCCGCGCGGCGCGTAGAGGAACCAGAAGCAGCGGAGGTCTTTGTAATAGGGGGTATTGCGCAGCGACATCATGAAGCGCGCGGGGCTCCAATTGTCGGTGTCGCCGTCGCCCCACATGCGCATGTATTGGCTGACGAAGAGGATGTCGCTCGTGTCCGGGCGATTGAACGTGTCGATGCGGCGCGTGACGACGAGGCGCGCGAGACCGACGGGCCTCGCCTTCGTCATGTGCTCGGTGAGCCCCGCGAGATCGGGCGCCGCGGGGGGGATGCCGAGGCCCACGTAGTGGTTGCCGCGATAGACCTCCTTCGCCCAATCTCCCTCGAACATGCCGACCGAGGTCGTCGCGGCGAGGGCGGGGACCGTCACCTTCGGATCGTCGACGAAGGGCACGTCCTCCTTCTGGTTGATCCATTTCGACCCGCTCGTGTCGAAGGCCTGGAGCCGGTTCTTGGCCTTCTCCACCCGGAGCACGCCCCAGATGTGCGAGCCGTCCGCCTGGATCTTGTCGAGCTTGACCGCGGTGCGCGGGATCGGGTTCCCGTCGCCGTCTCGCTGATAGTCCTCGATGTAGCTCGGGCCTGCGTATTGAGGCGCGTCGGGCGAGTCGCGGTCGCCGGCGAAGGTCTTCGCCATCTCCGCGTCCTTCTGCCAGAGCTCGGTCCGCCGCTTGGCGGACACGACCGGCACGCTCTCGCCGGTGACCTTGTCCTTCTCGTATTTCACCTTCCCGTCCTCGTCGTGCTCGAAGTCGGAGTCGACGAGGTGGAAGACGCGCGACTTGAGCGCGCCATAAGGGTCGTAGCAATAGACCGATCCGGGCCCGAGCTTCAGCGTGCCGATCGCGAACTCGGTGAGCAGCGGCTTCTCCGCGTGCTCGCCCTTCCAATCGTGCCACGCGCCGCCGCGACCGTCGGAGAAGATGGGGTGTTGCTTGTTGCGCCCGGCGGCGAGCCCCACGCCGAGCATGTCGGCCTCGACGGTGAAGCCGCGCGCGAGGAGGGTCAGCGTCGAGAGGTGCTGGCAGGCGATGAAGAGCGAATAGGCCGGATCGGTGTTCTCCGTCGTCGCCATGTCGCTGAACTTCACCTTGGTGCAATACTCGTCGCGCGCGACGTAGCTCTTCTGGAAGCGTTGATAGATGTACGCGGTGGGCTGGAGCGGGCGAATCCGCGCGGGCTTCGCCGGATCGCCGGCGCCGAAGGCGATGAAGTCGGCCGCGATGTCCGGACCACCGTAGGCCGCGCCGGTGAAGAGCTCCGCGACGCGCTTGGCCCACGCCTGCTCTTCGTCGGTGTCGTCGAACTCGCCCTTCTTCCCGGCGTCGGTGGCCCAGGCGTCGTCGAGGCTCTTGTCGAGCCCGTCCTTCACCCATTGCAAGACGTCGGTGAGGTACGTCGCCCCGTCGGCCTGCGTGATCTTGGCGGCGTCGGGCACCGACGCGCCAGGCGAAGCGTCGGGGAGCGTACGATTCGGCTCGATCTGCACGCGGTTGATGGCCATGACGAGCCGCGGGGGCTTGTCGGCGAAGGGGTCGGCGTCGGAGACGTGGTTCTCGGTGCTGTAGGCGCAGCCGCTGTTCGTTGCCGTCATCGATCTACCTCAATGTCCGTAGCGCGCCGCGAGGGCGGATTTCGTCGCGTCGTCGAGCTGCGCCGTCGGCTCGAGATCGTGATCCTTCTGAAAGTCGCGCAAGGCGTCGGCGGTGGGCCCGTCGATGCGATCGCCGTCGGTGGTGCCGGCGTAGTAGCCCAGGTTCTTGAGGCGGGTCTGCACGCCGGGCACGGCGTCGATGGGCGGCAGATCGCCGAGCTGAATGGCGATCTCCTTGCGGCGGCCCGTGGGGTAGTCGTCGATCCAGACCGACAAGAGCAGCTGCTTGGCGCCCTTCGGGAGATCGAGCGCGACCTTTCCTCCGCCGTCGGTCGAGCCCTCGAGCTTCTGGCCCCCGCAATGGGCCTCGAACTTCTTGCCGGCGTAGGGCGCGAACTTCTCGTCGGTGAGCGTGAGGCTGAACGGATCCGTCTCCTTCTTCGCGTCGTCGTCCTTCGCCTCCGGCTTCGGCTGGCCGGTGCTCATCGCGATGCTCTTGCCCTTGAGCTTCGCCTCCTCGCCGAGCTCGAGCGACGCCGACTTCGTCAGGAGGCGGAGCTCGTCGCTCACCACCTCGGCCTTGTCCTTGAGCGAGATCGACGGACCGGCGCCGGTCGCGGTGACCGACTTCGACCCTCGGAGCTCGATCTCGGGGGATCGAAGGACGATCTTCGACGGCGTCAGCTCGATCGAGGAGTCGCCGCATTGAATGGTGAAGGTCTCGCCGCCGACGAGGCGCGTGTCGCGATCGCTCCCGACCACGATTTGGCCGGTCGAATGGATCTCGGCCACGCCCTCGACGAGGTGATTGCCGACCAGCAGCACGTGTCGCGAGTCCGCGCGCACCGTGAGCGCGCCCTTCACGTACTCGACGCGGTCGCCGCCGATCTCGGTCGTGTCCGCGCCGGCGATCTTCGCGTGCCGGTTGGCCGCCACGTCGATCTCGTAGTCGCCCGCGACGGCCAGGCTGCTCTGGCCGCCGTGGGTCGATTGCGTGTCCGAGGCGAAGACGCTGACCGACGGCCCCGTCACGCGAACGTGGTGCCCGCCGCCCACCGAGACGTGCAGATCGCCGCCGACGGTCTGCGTCGCGTGCTGATCGACGACCTCGTTCGCGTCGTTGAGGACGTGCACGCTCAGGTTGCGCTGCGCGCGGAGCCGCACCTCCTCGCCGCCGCCGGAGTCCTCGAAGGAGAGCTCGTTGTAGCCGTCCTTGGCGCCGACGCTGTGGGTCTTGATCCCGGAGCGCGTGCGCTCGATCGGGAGCGCGAACGGGGGCGCGTGGGTCGCGTTCGGGAGCGCGCCGATGCACATGGGCCGGTCGAGATCGCCACCGAGGAAGGCGATGAGCACCTCCATGCCGATGCGCGGAATGAACTGATGCCCATAGAGGGCCCCGGCCCAAGGCTGCACGACGCGGACCCAGCACGAGGCGTTCTCGTTCGAGGGGCCGAGACGGTCCCAATGAAAGAGGACTTTGATGCGCCCGTGCTCGTCGGTGTAGATCTCCTCGCCGCCGGGCCCGACCACCGTCGCCGTCTCGAGCGATTGGTGGGTCGCGCGCGGCGCGAGGCGGGGCGCGAGGAAGCGATCCGCTGGCACGCACACGAACGTGCACGCGTAGCGGGGCGCGTCGCCCGAGGCCTCGACGGCGAGGTCGTGCTCCACCTCGACGAGCGCCCATTCTCCGTCCAGCGCCGCGTCGAAATGGTCTCCGAGCGTGAACTTGCGGCCCACCGAGAGCCGAGGGGAGAGCGCGCGACCGACGGCCGTGTCGGCGCGACGATTCTGGCGACCGAGCAAGAGCGCGGCGTCGAGCCCCGGCTGGGTCTCGCCGTACGGACCGTGGTGGGCGAACCACTCTTCGCGAGGAGCCGCCGCCGACGCGGCGACCGCGGCCGCCGTCACCGGGGTGCGGGGCCGTTGGAAGTCGAACTCGCGCGTGGCCGCGGAGGTCGGCCGCGCCTCCACGCGCCGACCGAACGCCGTGACGTGATCCTCCTCTTGGACGAGCGCCTGTCCCTCCGCGGAGAGCGCGCGATAGCGGAGCAGCGGGCCGCCCTCGAGGGGTCGATAGCCGCGCGCTGCGTCGAAGAGCACGATCTTCTCGGGCGCGTCCTCGCCGCTCGCCGGTTGGGCGAAGAAGAAGGAGATGCCGTCCTCCGCGAGCACCCGCGTCACGAGGGCGAGGTCGGTCTCCTCGTGCTGGATGCAGACGTCGCGCTTCTTGGAGGGCGACGCGACGATCTCGAGGGGCACTCCGTGCTCGGCGAGGATCGTCGCGGCGATCTCGAGGCTGCTGACGCTCTGAAAGACGCGGCTGTCGCGGCGGCGCGCGAGCTTCGAGACGAGCGGCCGAAGACGCAGGCGCGCGTGGCGGAGCCCGTCGCGCAAGGGCGCGCCGCTCTCCACGCGGTCGAGGAGACCGCCGACGCACCGGACGTGCTCGCCGACGACGAGCTCGAGCCGCGCGGTCTTCCGGAGCAGCTCGCGCACGTCCAGGGTCGCGTCGACGGCGATCTCGAGATCGAAGCGGTACGGCTTGCCGAGGCGCTCGCGACCGCGACCCGAGAGCAACCGAAAGGGCAGAGGGCGACCGCCCACGAACAGGGCGAAGGGCCACGAGGTGGACATTGCCGCGGATGAGACCAAAAGCGCGACCGGGAAACAACGGGGAGAGCCATTTGCATGTGCGAGGCGCCCGCTCTTTGGCATCATCGCACGCCATGTCCGCACGTCGGATCCTCTCGGGGGGCGGGTGGCTGGCGATCGCGCTCGCGCTCTCGGCCTGCCACGGACGACCCCGCCCTGCGCCCGAGCCGAGCGCGCGCGTCGCGGCGAGCTCGACCGCGAGCGCGCACGAGGCGGAGGGCAGCGTCGAGGCGAGCGATCCACCCGCGCCGCCCGATCCGACCGATCCTGACGGGCGCACCGCGCGCATCCTCATCGATCAGATGGACTACGGGTGGGTCGATCCCGCGCTCGCCAGGCGCTACACGGACACGGCCTCGATGCAGCGCCTCGACGCCGACTGCAAAGCGCAAAAGCCCGCCGCGTGCGCGGTCGCGGCGCACGGTTACGCCGATCGCGAGCTCTTCCGCATCGCCCGCGAGCGCGCGACGGTCGGATGCAAGCTCGACGATCCGCTCTCGTGCGCGTACCTCGTCACCGCGGCGACGTTCGCGGTCGATCAGGGGGCCTTCGACTACGGGAGCCAGCCCGGCGAGCCGATCGATCGCGCGCTCGACCGTCGGAAGCACCAGGTGTGCGACGCCGGCATCGGCGTCGGCTGTTACCTCATCGCGCGCAGCCTCACCTTCACGACGCCGAAGCTCGCGGGCAACGAGGAGACCTTCGGTTGGAACACGAAGGCCTGCGCCCTCGACTGCGTGGAGGGTTGCAGGCAGGCGGTGCAGCAGCTCGCGGTCGGCTCGCAGAAGAACGCGCCCGACCGCGCGACCCAGGTCGCGCGCGTGGGCTCGCTCATCGAGCGCGTCTGTCGTCGGAGGGCCGGGGCGTGCGCGGAGCTCGCGCACTTCTTCGACGACGCCGGTCCGGGTGCGCTCACGCTCGCGCCGGATCCCCAGCGCAAGCGGCGCCTCTTGGCGTGGGGCTGCGACCACAAGGACGACCCGACCTACCGAGAGGCGACGTGCAAGGATCTCGAGGCGATGGGCCCGCCCTGATCGCGCCGCGAGCGCGCGACGGCGCACCGCGCCCTACTTCACCTCGCGCGCGGCACGTGAAAGGATCGCGTCCATGCCGGACGTCAGCGGGATCGTGGATTTTCTCGTGCGCGGCGCCCCCGGTGCGCCGAGCCCCATGGCCGTGCTCGAGAGGATCTGCCCCGAGCTGCGCGCGCTCGGCGTCCCGATCGATCGCGTCGCTGCGTTCGTGCGAACCCTGCACCCGCACATCATGGGGCGCCGGTTCCTCTGGGTGCCTGGGGAGAAGGTCGTCGTCTCGGAGGCGAGCTACGCGTGGCTGCACTCCGAGGGCTTCAAACGGAGCCCCGTCGCCCGCGTCGTCGAGACGGGGCGGCCCTATCGCGCGCGCCTCCTCGAAGGGCCTCCCCCGGACCTCGATCTGAGCGATCAGATCGCCGCCGGCTTCACCGACTACTACGTGTCGCCCATGTCGTTCGTGAGCGGCCAGGTGCATCCGATCGCCTGGGCGACGCGCGACGCGAACGGCTTCACCGACGAGCACCTCGAGACGATCGAGCGCGTCATGCCGCCGCTGTCTCGCATCGGTGAGATCTTCGCGCTCATGCGCACGGCGGCGAACCTGCTGAACACGTACGTGGGCCGCAACGCGGGCGAGCGCATCATGGCGGGCCAAATCAAGCGGGGCGACATCGACGCGATGCGCGCGGTGATCTGGTTCTCGGATCTTCGTGGCTTCACGTCGCTCGCCGACCAGGTCTCGCCGGGCGAGCTCATCGCGATGCTGAACGATCTGTTCGAGTGCCAGGTGCCCGCGATCGAGAAGCACGGCGGCGAGGTGCTCAAGTTCATCGGCGACGGCCTGCTCGCGATCTTCCCCGTCGACGCGGGCAAGAGCCCCGAGGAGCAGACGGAGGCCGCGCTCGCCGCGAGCGACGAGGCGATGGCCGCGCTCGCCAAGCGCAACGAAGAGGCGCTCGGGACCGGCGGGCGGGAGCTGCGCTTCGGTCTCGCGCTCCACCTCGGCGAGGTCGCGTACGGCAACATCGGCGGCTCCGGGCGACTCGACTTCACCTGCATCGGGCCTGCAGTGAACGTGGCCGCGCGCCTCGAAGGGATCTCGAGCAAGCTCGGGCTCGCGCGGGTCTTGAGCGCGGAGGTCGCGCGGCTCGCGAAGCGCGACACCAAGGCGCTCGGCGAGTTCGAGCTGAAGGGCGTCTCGGCGCCGCAGGCCGTCTTCGGCCTCTAGCGATCCTCCACGGGCCCTTCGGGAGAGACGCCTCGGCCTTCGAGGTCGACGTGGCCCGGGAGCAGGACGCGGAGCGAGGTCGCGAGCACCGCCTCGCCCGCGAGGGTCGTGCGGACGCGCTGCGCGGCGCTCTTGCCGAACGTGCGACTGCCGAGCACGCGCGCGCGACCGTGGGCCGAGAGCGCCCCCGCGAAGAGCTCCGCCGCCGACGCGGTCGCCCCGTCGACGAGCACGGTGAGCGGCACGTCCAGCCACGCGCCGCCGCGGCTCTCACGGTCGATCACGTCACCGTCCTCGTCGACGACGCTCGCGAGGAGCGCGCCCTTCGGGAGGAAGAGCTCGGCAGAGGAGAAGAACGCCTCGAGCTCGCCGCCGGGGCAGCCGCGCACGTCCACGACGACGGCGTCGACGCCCCCCTCTCGCTCGAGCGCCGCGAAGATCTTCCCCGAGACGTCGGGGCCGAAGTGCGCGACGCGGAACGTGAGGCGCGCGTCGTCGCGCTCCACGGAGACGCTCTCGGCGACGGCCATCGCCCGCACCTCCTCGACCGTCGCGGCGCGCCGGTAAGGATCGTCCTCGCTCGGCGCCACCTGCGACGGGAGCTTCGTGTAGACCACGTTGACCGCGCTCGGCACGATGGCCGCGCCGATCGCGGCGTTGCCGCTGTTGCCCGTCGCGAGCGACGTGAGGTTGATGGCCGGCATCTTGTCGACCTTCACGATGGGGTTGCCCATCGACCATCGACCGGGTCCCTTGATCGGCCCCGCGGAGCCGGCCTCGTCACCCGTCGTCATCGGGATCGTCGAGCCGAGGTTCAGCGCGTTCATCATGCTGACCTTCACGCACGGCGAGAAGCCGAGCGCCTGCGCGTTGCGCGCGATGTTCGGATACGGGATGGGCACGGGCCCGGCCGGCGTGGGCGTGTTGCAGACGTCCGGGAAGCACAGGTTCATTCCGACGCCGCGATTCGATGCAGGGAGCATGTGTTCGCCTCGCCTCTCTCAGCCCAGGAAGATCTCGCGACCGTTGATGCTGACCTTCTCCTCGGTCTGAATGGTGGCGGACTTCGACTGCGCGAAGCTCGTGCCGTCGACGACCGAGTGCGACTCGCCCGCGTGCAGGCTCCACACGTCGCGGACGCGCTGGCGCAGCGTCGTGAAGCTCTCGGTGACGGCGTCGGCGAGGAGCGAGAGCTTCGACGCCCGCATCGAGACGTCGCGCCCCGCGATCTCGACCTCGCGGTTCGCGACGAGCCGGAGCGCGCCGCCGGCGCGGATCTCGAGATCGCCGGGCACCGCGAGCACGGCGGGCGCCTTCGCGAGGAGCACGCCGATCACGTAGTGATCGTCCCGCTCGCCGATGACGAGCACCTCGTCGCCGACGCTCGCGTCGTAGGCCTGCGCCAGCGCGATGCGCGCCGTGACGAGCGCGCCCGAGGCGAGGCGCACGCCGAGCGTGCCGGTGGCGATGGACACGACCTCGGCGGGGCCGAGCGTGCGCCCTTCGGAGGCCTTGATTTCGAGCTTCGAGAGAACGGCGACGGAGGACATGCTCGCTCCAAACGTCAGAGGGTCGAGGTACGGGCGCTC
>CAYYKK010000309.1:0-8783 GCA_964467935.1 uncultured Polyangiaceae bacterium | reverse complement strand
GCCGTGGCCGAAGGAGGGGCTCGCGGCCGGCACCAAGTGGTTCGGCGACGCGAGCCGCGCGGTCCTCGAGAAGAAGTAGCGGCCGCCGCGCGTTGCCCCCCGGAAGGGGCGACGGTAGAAACGGGAGATGCCCCTCTCGCCCATCGAGGCTCTGCGCGGAGACGGTCCGGTCGGGCTCGTCCTCGGCACGATGAACTTCGGCAAGCGGACCGCGGAGAAGGACGCGCGCGCGATCGTCGCGCGCGCGATCGAGCACGGCTTCACGTGCTTCGACACCGCGAACATGTACGCCGAGGGGGAGTCCGAGCGCATCCTCGGCCGGGCGATCCGCGCCGATCGCGATCGGGTCTACCTCGCGACGAAGGTCGGCGCGTGGAAGCGGGAGGGCCTCGCGCCCGAGCGCATCCTCGCGAGCATCGAGGAGAGCCTCGAGCGCCTCGGCACGGACTACGTGGACCTCTACTACCTGCACGTCCCCGACGCGAAGACGCCGATCCGCGAGTCCATGTCGGCGATGAAGGAGGTCTTGGCGTCGGGCAAGGCGCGCGCTTGGGGCGTCTCGAACTACGCCTCGTGGCAGATCCTCGAGATGTGGCACCTCGCGCACGATCTCGGCATGCCACGGCCCTCGGTCGCGCAGCAGCTGATGAACCTCGTGCATCGCGAGCTCGAGATCGAGTACCTCGCATTCCGGCGCGCGTACCCGATCCACCTGACGATCTACAACCCGCTCGCCGGTGGGCTGCTCACCGATCGACACGTCGACGCGTTCGAGTCCGGCTCACGCCTCACCGACAATCCGCTCTACGTGCGCCGCTACGCGACGACGCCGATGCGCGAGCGCGCGGCGGAGCTCCGGGCGATCGCCGCGCGCGAGCAGCGGACCCTGGTGGAGCTCGCCTACGCGTTCGTGGCGCACGAGCGACGCGTCGACTCGATCCTCGTCGGCCCAGGGACCGTGGCCCACCTCGACGAAGCGGTGCACGCGGTGACGCGACCGCTGCCGGAGGAGCTCGCGCGCGAGCTCCGCTCGCTCGAGGCGCGCTGGTCGGGCACGGACACGCACTACACGCGATGAGCCAGGCGTCCTCGCTCGCGCTCCCTTCGTCGTCCTTCCTCGACGACGCCGTCGCGACGTACCTCGAGCGCGGCTGGGTCCGGCTCGGCAAGCTCGCGCCGCCCTCTTTGCTCGCCGAGATGCGCGCGCGCCTCGACGCGATGATGCTCGGCGAGCTCGCCTACGACGGCCTCTTCTTCCAGCGCGACGCCGACAGCGGCAGCTACGACGATCTGACCTACGGCAAGGGCTGGGTCGGCCCCACCCTCCGCTACCGCAAGGTCGAGAAGCTCGAGCTCGATCCCGTCTTCGCGTCGTGGATCCGAGCGCCGATCTTCCGCGAGATCACCCGACGGCTGGTCGGCGAGCAAGTGACGCTCTATCGGGCCACCGTCTTCAACAAAGCCGCGGACACGGGGGGCAGCGAGATCCCGTGGCACCAGGACGGAGGCAATTTCTGGGGTGTCGATCGTGATCCCGTCCTGCAAGCATGGACGGCGATCGACGACGCGCCGCTCGACGGTGGCTGCGTCGAGATCGTCGAGGGCAGCCACGCGCGGGGCCTCGCGACGCCGATCGGCGGCGTCGTCCCGAAGAACTTCCTCGACGAGGGTCACGCCGAGGAGCGGGCGCTCGCGCTGCCGGCGGAGGCGGGCGAAGTGATCCTCATCCACAACCACGCGTGGCACCGCTCGCGTCGCAGCGAGACAGGGCGGCCGCGCCGCGCGCTGACGGTCTGCTACATGGACGCGGCGACGCGCTGCATGCGCAAGAAGCGCGCGCCACGCACTTTCTTTCGCGTCTTTTGAGCCGAGGAGGCGTTAGATCTCGGTCGTGGCGAAGGCGAGCGGCAAGGAACCCCTCAAGGCCGAGCTCGTGCGGCTGCTGACGGCCGAGCTCGAGACGATGACGCGCGCGCTCGACGCGGTCCGCGAGGCGGCGACGCACGAAGAGGCGAAGCCCGAGAACGACAAAGACACCCGCGCGCTCGAGCAGTCCTACCTCGCGCACGGCCAGTCGCTGCGGGTCGAGGAGCTGCGGAGCGGGCTCGCCGAGGTGATGCGCTTGGAGCTCCGCGCGTTCGGCGACGCCGCGCCCGTGGCGCTCGGCGCGCTCGTCGTGTCGGCCGAGGACGGCGAGGAGAAGCGCTTCTTCGTGGCCCCTTACGGGGGCGGCACGTCGCTCGCGAAGGGCGAGGTGCAGGTCGTGACGCCCAAGTCCCCGCTCGGTCGTGCGCTCCTCGGCAAACGGGTCGGCGACGAGTGCGAGCTCGATCTCGGCGGTCGAAAGCGCGAGATCGAGATCGTGCGCGTCGATTGATCACCCGCCCCGCGAGCGGCCTTCCGAGCCGCCGCCCGACCCGAGGGGCCCCGCGAGGCAGCGACGAAGCGGAGCCGACGCTGCCGCGCGCGACAGGCCGCGCGCGAGGCGCGTCGTGTCCCAGGACCGGCCGTGCGCGACGAGGTCCACGGCGTCGAGGAGCGCTCGTCCGTCGTCGCTCCGCGCGAGCTCCGCGGCGAAGACCTGCGAGGCCTCGCGACGACGACGGCGCCACGCGGCGTCCACCGCCTTGCCGACGGCGCTCGACGCGCGCGCCTCCTTGCCCGGCGAGTCGAGCAAGCTCGCCGCGCGCCGGATCGGCGACGAGAGCTCGAGCTCGCGCGCCCGCACCTCGGCGAAGGCGGCGATGCGCTCCGGGAGCGGCCCGCGTGGGTCGATGGGCGTGTGCGAAGGGCGGGTGCGCTCCGCGTGCGCCTCGACCGCCGCGAGGAAGAGCTCCTCGCGCGACGCGAAGTGTTGCCTGATCGATCGGAGGGCGACCCCCGCGCGAAGCGCGATCTCGGCGGCGGTGGGCTCGAAGCTGCCCTCGTCGACGAGCTCGAGCAGCGCCGCGACGATGGCTTCGTGCGTCCGCGCGGAGCGCTCGCGACGACCGTCCTTCTTCGTGCCCGGCTCTTCGGCTCGCATCAGCGCGCTCTCTCCGCGCGGCGCGCTCCGCCTCATGGGACGCATGGGGGCATCCCCGCGCTCGAGCACGTCGGGAGCGCGTCGTGCGCGAGCGCCGCGAGCCCCCACGACAGCGCGAAGTCCATGTTCCGCGCGACCACCGTCTCGTGCTGCGCGAGCGGGTCCACGCAGAGCTGCGGCGTGACGCCGTCGGCGGCGAGCTTCTCGAGGTTGCAGGCCGCCTCGCTCGGCGCGGGCATCACGTAGTCGACGAGGCCTTGTACGTAGAGCACGCGCGCGCCCGTCGGATCGGCCGCGAGCACGTTCGCGGAGAGGAAGTCGTAGTAGCCCTTGCCCGGCTCGACGCAGCCCGCCCCCTGCCCTTGCCCGTCGATGCAGGCGAGGAGCGAGGTCCGGAGGCCCTCGTCGAAGATGTCGCCGACGTGCACCGCGTTCGCCTGCAGCCAGCCGCCGAGCGGCGTCTGACAGAGCGCGTCGACGGCGCCGAGGATGTCGCTCCGCGTGGCGGCGGGGAATCCATCACCCCCGTGCGTCGGTCCGACTCTATTGAAGAAATAGCCGTACGTGCGCATCACCGCGACGACGTTCTCGCTGATCCCCGTCAGGATCGTCAGCTCGGTGGGGTTTCTCAGCATGTCGACGAAGCCGAACGAGTTCATGCGCGTCGGCCACTCGGGCGCGAAGACGATCGCCGCGACGAGCTCGCCGTCCGCCCCGTACGTCTTCGCGAGCGCCTGCGCGGAGAGCACGGCGCCGCCTCCTTGGCTGAAGCCGACGGCGAGGATGTCGCTCGAGAGCGCGCCCTTCGAGAGCAGCTTCCGAAGCGCCCGCGCGCCGTCGAGGATCGCTTGGCCCTGATCGCGGTTGTCGAGGTAGGCCTGGACGCCTTCGTTCCCCAGCCCGGCATAGTCCGGCACGACGACCGCGTAGCCGAGCCCCGCCCACGGCAGCGCCAGATCTTGGTTCGAGCTGGGATCGAGCGACGGGGCGCACGCGTCGGCGATGCCGTCCGTCGGATGGCCGATGACGACGACGGGCAGAGGCAGCGCGCGCGGCGTGGTCGGCAAATAGACGCGCGCGGTGCTGACCCCCGCGGAGCCGTCGCCGCGCTCGGTTCGGAACGCGACGCGGTGCACGTGGACGCCCGAGGTCATGGGCGTCTGAATCCCCTTGGCGGCGACCGCGGCCGAGACGTCGGTGACGCTCAGCGTCTGATCGGTGGCGCATCGCACGATGTCGCCGCGCGCACCGTCCGTCATGGTCGGCAGAGGGCTCGGCGTCACGTAGACGTCGGTCAGCGTGTCGGTGCACGCGATGCCCGGCTGATCTGCGCGCGGCAGCTCAGGGACCGATCCGCCCGTCCCCGCCCCGACGCTCGAGCTGGTCGAAGGTCCCGCCGAGGAGGTCTGAGAAGCGGAGCTCGCGCTCACGACGGCCACCGCCGCGGCGCCTCCCGCCCCGCCGGCGCTCGCGTCTGGTCCACCGCCGCACGCCGCGAGCACCGCCGCGAGCGCCGCGCCCCCGAGCCCCCGAGTCCACGACATGATCGTCTCTACCACATCTATTTGCCGACGGTAGGCAAATAGTTTCTCGAGGCGGGCGCCGCGCCGCTCAGTAGCGGAACGCGGCCTTGCAGACCGCGACGCGCGCGGGATCGGGCGTGGGGATCGCGACGGTCGGCGCCGCGGCGTGCGGCGGATCGCCGAAGTCGAACATCTCCCACGGGGCCTCGGCGTTCGCGTCTCGTCCGGTCATCGCGGGCAGGACGAAGCGCGCCTCGATGAAGCGCAGGAGCGAGGTGTGATCGTAGACGTGGTGCCCCACGAAATGGCGCTTCGCGAACGGCGAGACCACGATGAGCGGCACGCGGACGCCGAGGGTCTCGAAGCCCGTCCCCGGCGGATCACCGGGGCCGAGGCGCGGCCGGCGACGATCCGGGACGCACGCAGGAGGAGGCGGGACGTGATCGAAGAGACCGCCGTGCTCGTCGTACGTGAGGAAGAGCGCCGAGCTCGACCAGAGCGGGCTCTTCGTGAGCGCGTCGATGACGCGCGCGACCCACCGCTCGCCCTCCTGCGCCATGGCGGCGGGGTGCTCGTCGTAGAGCTGATAGCCGTGGTGACCGAGCACGGGATCGACGAACACGACCGCAGGCAGGTCGCCGCGCAGCACGTCGTCGGCGAGCTGACTCGTCGGCACGATGAGGCTCTCGCGACGCTCGAGCGCCGCGGCGTAGACCCTCGCGCCGGGCGTCGGATCGGCGTAGATGCGATAGCTGACGCCGCGCAGATCGAGGTTGTCGAAGATGGTGAGGCTCGCCTGGACGACCTCGTTGCGTGTCGCGCCGAACGAGGTCGCCGCATAACCGAACAAGCGATTCGGGATCGTGGGGCCGGGGACCGACGCGTGATAATGGTCCGCGATCGAGAACTCGCTCGCGAGCCAGTAATAAAAGGGCAGATCGGTCTCGTCGTAATAGCCCATCGCGCGCGTGCCGCTGAGGAGCGCAGGCGGAGAGCCCTTGGGGAGCGGGTCCTCGACGACCCCTTCGCTCGTGGTCACGAACCCGTCCATGCGCCCCCCGTCGATCTGCGCGTGCACGTCGGCCCAGGTGTGGAGCGTGTCGGCGAAGCAATACGAGGTCTGATGGAAGATCGGCACGGGCCGCCCCGACAGGTCGGGGTTCGTGAAGCTCGGCAGCGCGACCTCGACGTCGGGCTGTCCATACTCGGGCAGCTTCTGGAAGTAGTGGTCGAACGAGCGGTTCTCCTGCATGAGGATGATGATGTGATCGATCGGGATCTCGGCCCCGTTCGGGTGCGATGCGCCTTGCGTCTCCGCCGGGAGCGCGCCCGCGCCGTACGCGCACGCGGCGCGCTTCGCCGCGGCCTCTTCGTCCGGCGGCGGGTCCACGTGGCGATTCCACCCGGGAGGCGTCAGCGGATCGAGCGAGCACGAGGAGAGGCCGACGAGCACGCCGGCGAAGCCGATCGCGAGCGCGATCGTCGATGCCGACCCGAACGAGCGCCGGCGCGTCGAGCTCACCGCGATCGCCTGCGCTTGCCGACGACGCGCTGCTTGGCCTCGAGGTAGGCGCGCTCGTCGATCTTCTTGCCGGCGGCGAAGCGACGAAGAGCGGGCACCACCACGTCCCCCCACTCGGCGGCGAGCCGGAGCGAGAGGAAGTCCGAGTAGAGGGCCTCGAGCGTCGCCTCGAGGGCCTCGGTGAGGCGCATTCGCTCGTAGAGGATCTCGTGCGATTCGTCCTCCTTCTTCTTGAGCTGAGCCGGGATGCTGAGGCTCGCGAGCCCGAGCGTGTCGGCCTTGAAGGCCCACGCGAACTCGAGCTCGCCGCTCACCATCCGAATGCGCGCCTCCTTCGGCAGCTTGCCCTGTCGAAGCGCCTCGCGCGCCTCGGGGATCGTCGCGGGCGAGACGCTCTTCAAGACGGCCTCTTCGCGCTCGAACGCGAGCGACATGCGCGTCTCGATCCACAACGAGCAGCCGTCCCCCTGCGTCGAGGAGAGGTTCGTCTCGAACACGTCGCTCTCGAACCACAGCCAAAGCAAGAACTCGCGGCCGACGAAGCGATTGCGCTCGATGCGATCGACGAGGTCGGCCGTGGGCGCGGCGGCGCCGGCGTCGCTCTTCTGGGGGCTCGTCACGAGGCTCGTCACGAGGCCTCCTCCGCCAGCAGCGTCGGCTCGAGCGACTCCCACACCTTCGCCGCGCGAGCGTCGAGCCCTCGCCGCTCGGCCGCGGTGCCAGGGCTCTCCGGGACGAGCGACAGACGGAAGGTCTTCTCGAAGAGCTCCTGCGCGAGGAGGTGCATTCGAGGAGATTGGCTGAAGAAGCGCGCGACGCCCGTCGAAACGTTCCACACGAGGTCGATCGCCTTCGTCGAAGGAACGAGCTGCTTGCGGAGCTTCTTCAGCACGGCGAGCTTGAGATCGGCCTTCGCCTTGCGACCGAGGGTCTCGAGGCCCTTGCGCTCGAGGAGCGCCGCCTCGGCTGCGCGGAGGTGCGCGTTGAGGAGCGGCTTGGGGACGATCCAGCTGTCGATGCGCAAGCCGAGGCAGACGTACTCGTTGAAGAAGACCTTCTCGTGGGCGAGCTCCACGTCCATCGGATCTTCGATCGAGCACCAGCCGTGGTGCTGCGTCTCGTCCTCCTCGGGCGCGAGCGGGACGAAGGCGTTGGCGCGAATGCGCTTCATGTGGGCGCCGGACACGTCGTCCGGCACGTCGCCCGCGACGAAGAACCGCGAGTAGGTCAAACTGCCGCGAAGAGCTCCCAAGGTGAGCGCTGGCGTACGGGGAGCGCCCCGCGGCCGCAAGGTCTCTCGTGCCCGCGCCGCTCGATGACCTTTCCTTCAGCGAGCGCCGGCGGGCTCGTTCTCGCCGTAGACGCGACGATGATCGCGCACGCCGAGGAACGAGAGCTCTCGACCGAGGGGCGCCTCGGTCGCGGGGCGCTGGTCCATCCCGTCGCGTGACCTCATCGACGCCTCGTACTCCTCCAGCGTCAGCGCGCGCCGCGCCTCGACGCGCCCGACGAGGCCACGGGCGCGCATGCGCGCCTGCGCTCCGGGGGTGACGACCCCGCTGAAGAACTCGGCACACGAGCCGCTCCCATAGCTGAAGAGGCCGACGCGGCGTCCGTCGAGATCCCGCGGCGACGTGACGAGCAGGCTCGCGAGCGAGAGGTAGAGCGACGCGGTGTACACGTTGCCGATGCGCGAAGGCAGCGTGAGGCCCGGCGCCACGAGCCGCTCGAAGCTCGCCTCCGGCGACGGATCGCCATCGAGCGTCCGAAGGCGGAGGTGCGCCTTCTTCGCCATCTTCGGGTAGGGCACGTGATAGGCGATCGCGTCGAACTCGTCGCTCGCGATCGGCGTCGCGCCGGGGCGGAGCGCGCGATAACGCAGATACGCTCCCTCCAGCGCGTCGAGATAGCATTGCACCGAATAGTGCCCGTCCACGAAGGCGTCCTTCGAATAAAGAGGTCGCCAGAAGTCGAATACGTCCCGCGCGTGGATGCCGGTCTCCTCGTCCAGCGCGAGGAGGCGGGGTGACTCGGAGACGAGGAGCGCGACCGCCCCCGCGCCCTGCGTCGGCTCTCCCGGCGTCTCGAGGCCATAGCGTGCGACGTCCGAGCAGATGACGAGCGCCTTCTTCCCACGCGCGCTGCCGGCTCGGATCCAATCGAGCGCGTTCTGGAGGGCGGCGGTCCCGCCATAACAGGCGTGCTTCGTCTCGAAGATGCGGCACGACGGGGGGAGGCCGAGGAAGCCGTGCACGAACGCCGCGACCGGCTTCGAGTGATCGATCGCCGTCTCGGTGCCGACGACGCACATGCCGATCTCCGACGGATCGACGCCGTCGAGCGCGTCTCTCCCGGCGCGCACTGCGAGCGTCACCGTGTCTTCTTCTGCGGACGCGACACCCATCTCGAGGGTGCCGAGCCCGAGGCGGAGCTTGTCGGGCTCGACCCCGCGGGCGCGCGCGAGCACGCCGAGGTCCAGGAACGAAGCAGGAAAAGAGACACCCATGGAGTCGATACCGACGTTCATGGGCGCTTGCGTAGCGTCGCCAGGTTTCCTCCATGTTTCGTCGAGGAGGAGGTTCGACCGAATCCCGATGGAGAAACGCCTCGCTTGCGTCGCGCCGGGGGGTCGGTGCAATGGTGTTTCTCCGTGCGATACGAAGGAAAGCTCTACCGCCCGCCCTCGGAGGCCGACGCGCTGATCCTCCAAGCG
>CAYYKK010000308.1:0-8809 GCA_964467935.1 uncultured Polyangiaceae bacterium | reverse complement strand
GCCTGCTCCCCGCGCTCCCCGCCGACCCGCGCTTCGCGATCATCGTCGTCCAACACATGCCGGCGCACTTCACGGGCGCGCTCGCCGAGCGCCTCGACGCCGAGTGCGCCCTCGAGGTGCGTGAGGCGCGCACCGGAGATCGCCCGCGCGCGGGCCTCGTGCTGATCGCGCCCGGCGATCGCCACCTCGAGCTCGACGAGCGCGGCGCCGTCGTGCTCGTCGACGGGCCGCTCGTCCACGGCTGCCGTCCCGCCGCGGACATCACGATGCTCTCGGCGGCGCGCATCTACGGGCGCCGCACCATCGGCGTGGTGATGACCGGCATGGGCCGCGACGGCACCGCCGGCGCGCTCGCCATCCGTCGCGCCGAGGGGCGCACCCTCGCGCAGGACGAGGCGACGAGCGTCATCTTCGGCATGCCGAAGTCGGCGATCGACGCAGGCGCGATCGAGTACGTCGCGTCCCTCGACGAGCTCGCCGATCGCCTCCGCGCGCTCTGAGGCGCCCCTCGCTCGCCTCGCCGCCCGCTCCTCCGGGCGCGGCGCGCGGATCGCCCGCTCTTCAGCGCTTCGCCTTCACGCGCGCGGAGCTCGCCGCGCGCGACACGATCCCGAGCGCCGCCGTGACCCGCTCCCCGGCCCTGCCGAGGCGCGCGTCCCTGCTCCGATAGAGGCGCGGCTCGAACGCGTGCGTGCTCTCGCCCTCCCAGCGAACCGGCCGCAGCACCCCCGACGCGAGCTCCGCCCGCGCCAGGTAGTCGGGGAGCCAGCCGTAACCGACGCCCGCGAGGATCGCCGCCTTCTTCGTCGCGAAGTCGTTGAGGTGCACCGTGGAGCGAGCCTCGAGCCCCGCCGTCGGCAGGACGAGCCTCGGATCCGAGCCGCGCACGGTGAGCAGCACGTGCCGCGCGAGCTCCGCGCTCGCGTGCCGGCCCTTGCCCTTCGCGAGGACGTGCGATCGATGGGCGACGAGCGTCGCGCCGATCGAAGGGAGCGCGGTCGCCTCCAGCTCGACCTTGCTCGGCGGCAGCACGGAGATCATCAAGTCGGCCTCGTCGCGCACGAACGCCGCCTCCACACCGTCTAGGAACTCGGCGCGCACCGCGATGCGCGTCGGCACGTTCTCACCCACGAGCCGCGCGACCACAGCGAGGATGGGCTCGTAGGCGTGAATCCCGTCGAAGACGATCTTCAGGCTCGGCTCCCAGCCGCTCTTCATCTCGTGACACGCCGCCTCGAGCTCCCGCTCGGCCGCGAGCAGCTTCCGGCACTCGGCGAGCACCCGCTCGCCAGCGGGCGTGAGCTTCGTCCGGTAAGAGCGCCGATCGAGGAGCGCCAGATCGACCTCGACCTCGAGCGCCCGGATCGCCTGGAGCACCGCCGTGTGCCCCCGATGGAGCGCGGCGGCCGCGGCCTGGAACGTCCCCTCGCGCGCGAGCGCGTCCAGGCACTTCGCCTGCTGGAGCGTGATCTGCATGCCTCACATTGTCATATCGATGCACAATCAGATTCATTTCTTTGTGCTTTTTTCTGCAGGAGCGCGCGCTACTCCTCGAAGCATGGATATTCCGTTCATCCGGGGGCGGGTCGCGCGACAGGCGCACGTCGGCCTCCCCGAGGGGACCGTCGAGGAGGAGTACGCGCGCAACGGCTTCTTCGGTCGGTACGCGCACCTCTATCGCACCGAGGCGCCGGTCGCCTGGTCGCGCATCGAGGGCCCGCTCAAGCCGCGCGCGTTCGATCTGAACGGGCTCGAGCCCGGCGCCGAGGACTACCAGCTCGGTCGCGCACCGCTGATGTCGAACGTGGATTGCCGCGTCTCCATGGCGGCGCTCTCGCAGCCGATGCCGTACTTCTTCCGCAACGCGGACGCCGACGAGATGCTCTTCGTCCACCAGGGCGCGGGGCGCCTCGAGACCGACTTCGGGCCCCTCTCGTACGAGGCCGGCGACTACCTCGTCATCCCTCGCGGGACGGCCTACCGACTCAGCCCCTCTCGCGCCTCCAAGTGGCTCGTCCTCGAGACGATGAGCGAGCTCGAGATCCCCGACCGGGGCATGCTCGGGCAGCACGCCCTGTTCGACCCCGCCGCGCTGCGCGTCCCGACGCCCGAGGCCTCGACCATGGCCCCGAACGCGGACGGCGAGTTCGAGCTCCGCATCGCGCGGCGCGGGACCACCACGAAGGTCTTCTACCCGTTCTGTCCGCTCAACGTCGTCGGCTACAAGGGCACGCTCGCCGTGTTCGCGCTCCACGTCCGCGACATCCGGCCCGTCCTCTCGGACCGCTATCACCTGCCTCCGTCGGCCCACACGACGTTCGTGGCGAGGAACGTCGCGATCTGCACCTTCGCCCCGCGCCCGCTCGAGAACGGGGATCCGGCCGCGCTGAAGGTGCCCTTCTACCACTCGAACATCGATTTCGACGAGGTGCTCTTCTACCACGCGGGCGACTTCTTCAGCCGCGACGGCATCGCGCCGGGCATGCTCACGCTGCACCCGCAGGGCATCCACCACGGACCTCAGGCGCGCGCGAAGGATCGCACCACGAGCGCGACGCGCACCGAGGAGATCGCCGTGATGATCGACACGAAGAACCCGCTCGAGGTCGAGGCGCCCATGCTCTCGACCGAGCGCGCCGACTACTGGAAGAGCTGGAAAGAGGAGCCTCCGTGCAAGACGCGATGAACCCCCTCGGCCTCGACGGAATCGAGTTCGTCGAGCTCGCCTCCCCCGATCCCGACGCCCTGCATCGCCTGCTGCTCGCGTTCGGCTTCTCGCGGACCATGCGTCACGCGAAGAAGGCCGTCGACCTCTACGAGCAGGGCGACATCCATTTCCTCCTGAACCGCGAGCCGAAGAGCTTCGGCGCTTCGTTTTCGAGCGCCCACGGTCCGTCGATCTGCTCGATGGGCTGGCGCGTGATCGACGGCGACGCCGCGGCGCAGGTCGGCGCGGCGCGCGGCGCGAACGTGTATTTCGGCGGCGACTACGCGCGCGCCGACGGCTCGCCGCTGCCGGCCATTTGGGGCATCGGCGAGAGCCTCGTCTACCTCGTCGACGGTCTCGGCGGCGCGGCGCGCTATCGCGCGATGGGCTTCGTCCCGCTCGAGAAGCCCGACATCGTCCCCTCGAAGGGATTCCTCCTCATCGACCACCTCACCAACAACGTTCCGAAGGGCACGATGAAGCGCTGGGCCGACTTCTACAAGACGGTCTTCGGCTTCACCGAAGTGAGGTATTTCGACATCCGTGGGGTGAAGACCGGACTGACCTCTTACGCGCTCCGCTCGCCTTGCGGTCGCTTCTGTATCCCGATCAACGAGGCGGACGAGGCAAAGAGCCAAATCAACGAATACCTCGAAGAGTACAAGGGCCCCGGCATCCAGCACCTCGCGTTCCTCACGAGCGACATCCTCTCGTCGCTCGGGGCGCTCGAGGGCACGCCCATCTCCTTCCTCGACATCGACGACGACTATTACGCCGACGTCTTCTCGCGCGTGCGCGGGGTGAAGGAGAGCCACGCCGACATCCGCCGGCGCAACGTCCTCGTCGACGGCGACGACGACGGCTATCTGCTCCAGATCTTCACGAAGAACCTCGTCGGGCCGATCTTCATCGAGATCATCCAACGGGAGAACCACCAGTCGTTCGGCGAAGGAAACTTCTCGGCCCTGTTCCGCTCGATCGAGCGCGACCAGGCGAAGCGCGGCGTCTTCGGGCCCGCGCCAGAAGCCCACGCCTGAGCCGCCCCCAAAGTCTTTACGCGCGGACGCTGCTCCCTCCTCCAGGCGGCGCCCGCGCGCTCGTTTTGTCGGCCCGACCAGGGCCACCGCGACACCGGTGTCACGGCGCGCGTCGCGTCGGCGCATGAATTCGACGGGAAGATCGCGCGGTACGGCGATTGCTAATTCGTCTCACGAGCCCTCTTTTGGGGCGCTTGCTTATATGAAAATGAGAGCTCTCTCGTTCGAGGTGGCGCACGCCGCCGTCGCGCTGGGCGCCGTCGTGCTCGCGTCGGCGTTCGCTGCGTGTGGCGTGAGCGACGCCGCCGGCACCGGCGGGTCCGGCGGCTCGGGATCGAGCGTCACGGGAGGCGGCGTCCCGGGCTCGGGCGTGGGCACGTCCGCCGGCTCGGGCGTGCCGCCGGAGCAGGAGGTCGAGTCCACCTACGGCGCGCCCGTCGCGACGGGCAAGTACGTCTGGATCGCGAACCCCAAGAGCGGACGGGTCGCGTACATCGACGCGCAGACCCTGCAAATCAAGCTGGTCGACGCGGGCAACGCGCCCACCTTCATCACCGCGGTGCCCGACGCGACCGACGACGTCGCCGTGGTCCTCAACGTCCTGTCGAAGGACGCGACGATCCTGCGAGCCTCGAACGGCGCGGTCGACGCCGCCTCGGTGCCGGTGCCTTCGGGCGGCAACGCGTGGGCGGTCTCCTCCGACGGGCGCTGGGCCATCGCGTGGACCGACTCGCGGCAGGTGCTCCTGCCCGATCCGATCGAGGGCTACCAGGACATCACCGTGCTCGATCTCGAAAAGGGCCTCGAGACGTCCTACGCGCTCTCCGTCGGCTATCGTCCGGTCGCCGTCGGCTTCGACCAGTCGAGCCAACACGCCTACGCCGTCACGCAGGACGGCGTGAGCGTGATCTCGCTCCAGGGCGCGCCGACGGTCGTGAAGAACGTCGCGCTCTCCGACAAGCCTGCCGATCCGACGGTCACCACCGACGTGTCGATCACACCCGACGGCGCCTACGCGCTCGTGCGTCAGGATCAGGCGACCGCGATCAACGTCTTCTCGCTGGCAGACGGCACCCGCACGGACGTCGCGCTGCCCGCGCCTGCGACCGATCTCGATCTCTCCGTCGACGGAAAGACGGCCGTCGCGGTGATTCGCTCCACCAGCCAAGCGGCGCTGCTGCCCGTGCCGGGGATCGTCGCGAGCCCCACCACGTTCACGACGGTGACGTTCGACACCACGGTCGGCTCGGCGTCGCTCGCGAAGAAGAGCCCGACCGGGTTCTTCTACACGAACGCGACCCCGAGCCAGATCCTCGCCGTGATGGACACGTCGGCGTCGGCGCCGACGCCCCGCGACATCCTGCTGCGCGCGCCGGTGCTCGCGGTGTTTCCCACCGACGACGCAGCGAACGCCGTCGTGATGCACGACGCGCTCGACGTCGCGGGCTCGCACTACCCGGCGGCCGTGAGCCTCGCCCCGATCGCGCTCCAGCTCCCTCCGAAGATCGTCGGGCTCGACGCGCCGACGGTGTCCGTCGCGGTCGCGCCGAAGGGCGATCACGTGCTCGTCGCAGCGGGCGACGCGAAGACGGGCGTGTTCGAGCTGATGGTCGGCGCCTTCCCTTCGCTCGAGGTGAAGAAGGTCCCGCTCGCGAGCCTGCCCATCGCGGCCGGCATCGTCGAGGGCGCGGGCCGCGGCTACGTGGCGCAGAGCCACCCCGACGGGCGGATCACGTTCATCGACTTCGCGACGGGTCAGGTCCGCACGCTCACGGGCTTCGAGCTCGCCACCCAGGTCACCGACGGGGCCCCATGAAACAGAGAACATCGTTCCTTTGCGCTGCGGCGTTCGCCGCGGCTCTCCACGGGTGCGGCCGCGACGAGGTCTGGGACGCGACCGCGGACTCGGTCCCGACGCACGCGCTCGCCGACGCGGCCGTCCTCGTCGACGCCTCGGCGAGCCGCGCGCTCGTGCTGCAGGTCGATGCGGATCTCACGCTGGCGCGCACGTCGCTGCCCATCGGGCACGGCTACGCGGCGTCGGCCGCGACGCCCGACAGGACCGCGCTCTGCGTGCTCTCGCGCGGCGACGTGCCGAGACGCAAGGCGCCCTTCGATCAGCTCCCGCAGCTCGCCGTGCTGACCGCCGGCGACAAGCCCGCCGTGAAGGAGACGTTCCGCTTGACCGACCCGCTCTCGGGCCTCGAGATGGACCCGCTCGGTCACTTCGCCGTCGTCTACCCGGGCGAAGGTGACACCGGCTTCGTCGCGAACCCGAACGAGCTGTCGATCGTCGACCTCGACGCGAAGGCGAGCGAGACGAACCCTCTGCCGCTCACGCTGCGGAGCTTCGGCGGGAGGCCGCAGGCGTTCTTCTTCTCCGAGCCCCTCGGCATCGTGGGCAAGGACCGGAGGCTGCTCACGGTGCTCACGGATCGCGATCTCGGCATCATCGATCTGTCGGCGCCCGATCTCGGCGACATCACCGTGCCGCTCTCCTCGACCGGCACGCGTGTCACGCCCGTGCAGATCGTGGCGAGCGACGGCGAGCCCGGCGTCGACGACGCGCGCCTCGCCGTGCGCCTCGGCTCCGACTCGAACGTGATCCTCATCGATCTGCCGGCCGTGCCGCAGGGGGAGAGCGCGGCGCACGACTTCAGGCCCACGCCGAACATCGTGTTCGCTGGCGGAACGACGACCGACATCCGCTTCGTCACGACCGATGGCGGGCTCCGCCTCGCGGCGCTCGTGCCGGCGCTGAAGGCGATGGCGCTCGTCGATCCGTCGACGGGCGTGACGTCCCAGGTCGATCTCGGCGCCTCGTTCGAGCACATGTCGCTGGTGACCGACGTCGTCGGCGCCACGGCGAGCGGCGCGGACGTGGCCCTGCTCTGGTCCGCTTCACAGAGCCAAATCGCGCTCGTCGCGCTCGGCTCGACGGTCGGCAAACCGTACAAGAGCGTCGAGCTCATCACGCTCGAGGACTCGGTGTCGCAGGTGCTCGACGTGCCCTCGCCGAACCAGCGGCTCAAGGTGCTGGTGGGCGCGAACGGGGTGACGTTCTACGTGCTCGATCTCGTCGATCGCACGGTGTCGCCGCTGATCTCGAGCGACGGCACCCCGCACCTCACGCTCTCGCCGGACGGGCTGCGCGCGTGGGTGTTCGTGAGCGGCGCCGACAGCGTCGCGTCGCTCGACCTCGCGTCCCTCCACCCGAAGAACCTCGAGCTCCTCTCGCCAGTCACAGGGACGATCGACGTCACGCGACGAGGCGGCGGTCACGCGCTCGTCGCCCTGCGCGCAGCGCAGAACGTCGACGTGACCGTGATCGACGCGGAGCACCCGTCGGTCGACACGGCCGTCGACTACCCGAGCGTCCTCCTCGGAGACTTGCCATGACGTCCTTCCTCCGCGCTTCCTTCGCCGTCACGGCGCTCGCGCTCGCTCCGTCCCTCGCGCGCGCCGACGACCATGCCCCAGACCCGATCGACGCGGCGGCCGCTCGCGCGCCGAGCACGCGCGACTTCGGCGGCCACGTGCCCGAGGTGCTCCTGTCGACGGGGCTGCGCGCGACCGGCGTCCCGTGGGCGGGCTTCGATCCCTACGCGACCAACGATCTGCTGCTCCAGTTCTCCCTCTCCGCGGGCGTGAGGTTCTTCCGCCAAGGGCCGATCTCGCTGAGCGCGTCGCTCGAGTGGGACGCAGGCGGCAAGTCCGCGACCACGCGCGGCCAGGACATGACGCTGTTCGTGCATCGCCTCGCCGTGCCGCTCGAGGCTCGGTGGCAGCCGCTTCGACGGCTCGCGTTCTTCGTGAAGGCCGCGCCCGGCGCCGATCGCATGCTCGCAGCGAGCGAGCCGCAGCTCCGCGCGCGCGCGTGGGCCTTCGGCGTCGACGCGACCGCGGGCCTCGCGATCATGCTCGGTCAGGTGAAGCGCGCGCGCTTCTGGCTCACCGGCGAGGGCGGCTACGCGTTCGCCTTCGCGTCGAGCATGAAGCTCGAGTACCAGCCGGGGCCCGACGAGCCGCCGCGCAAGCTCGCCGCGACGGCGCTCCCCGATCTCTCGGTCGGAGGCGGGCTCGGTCGCCTGGGACTCGGCGTCTCGTTCTGAAGCTCGCCCCGAGCGTCGAGCGGGAAGATGAAGTTTCCCACCATCGACGCCGCGGCACGGTGGTGGCAGGAAAGCCCATGCGCTTCGTCCCTGCCCTCCTCGGTTCGTCGGCCCTCCTGCTCTCGACCGGCCTGACCACGGTGCTCACCTCCGGCTGCAGCGGAGGCAACGGCGGATCGGGCGGCGCGGGCGGGTCCGGCAGCGGCTCCGCGTCGACCCAGAGCGGCGCGAACGGCACCGCGTCGAACGGCAGCGGGAGCGGCACCGCGTCGAACGGCTCGAGCGCGACGAGCACGGGCGCGAACGGCACCGGCTCGGCGGGCACCGCGTCGACGGGCAGCGGCATGCCCCAGAGCGCCATCCAGCACGTGTTCGTCATCGTGATGGAGAACAAGGCGTGGTCGTCGATCAAGGGCGACTCCGGCGCGCCCTACATCAACTCGCTCCTGTCCGTCGGCGCGCACGCGGAGAACTACCACAACCCGCCGAACAACCACCCCAGCGAGCCGACCTACATCTGGCTCGAGGCGGGCTCGAACCTCGGCATCACGACCGACGATCTTCCGAGCGTGAACCACCAGGGCACGACGGCGCACCTGACGGCGCAGCTCGACGCCGCGAACGTGCCTTGGAAGTCGTACCAGGACGGCATCGACGGCACGACGTGCGAGCTCGCGAACATCTCGGCGAACGACTACGCCGTCCGTCACAACCCGATGGTCTACTTCGACGACCAGACGAACAACCAAGACCCGAGCTCGGCCCACTGCATCTCGCACGTCCGGCCGTTCGACGAGCTGCAGACCGATCTCAACAACAACACGGTCGCGCGTTACAACTTCATCACGCCGAACCTCTGCCACGACATGCACGGCTTCTCCGGCAACTGCGTGAACCCGCTGAAGTACGTCGAGAACGGCGACACGTGGCTCTCGACGGTCGTCCCGATGATC
>CAYYKK010000307.1:0-8901 GCA_964467935.1 uncultured Polyangiaceae bacterium | reverse complement strand
CCACGACGGCCGCGACCGCGGAGAGAAGGGTGAACAGGGGTCGAGTCATGTGGATCTTCCGCGCGACGAGGGCTTTCGGAAACGGTCCGCTCGGGCTATGACGCCGTCACTATGCCGCAACAGCCGATGGTCCGGAAAAAGAAGAAGGCTCGTGACACCAAGCGACTCGCCAAGTGGCGGGCGAAGCAGGAGGCGCAGCAAGCGCAGCCGACGCAGACCGCCAAGAAGTAGAGCGCGCGGGCGGCTCCGCTTCAAGCGAGAGCCGCTCCGCTGCGTCGCGGCCATGAAGACGCTCGTTTGTCGCTGCGAGGACGTGACGCTCCACGAGCTCGAGACGGCCATGGAGCGAGGCCACACCGACATCGAGTCGGTGAAGCGCTACACGGGCTTCGGCACCGGCTGGTGCCAGGGCAAGTGGTGTCTCGCGCTCTGCGCGAGGCTCATCGAGGAGCGCGGCGGCGACGCGCGCCTGCCCATCACGCCGCGCCCGCCCTACCATCCGGTGACCTTCGCGACGCTCGCGGGGCTCGAGGGCTGCGGGCTCCGCGGACGCGGCGACGCGCCCGACGGCGATCCTCACGAGGGCTGAAGCGCGCGACGGCGCTCGCTCGAACGTGGGACCGCGCGCGGACTCCACGCGATCGGTGTGCTAAAGGCGAGGCCATGCACGTCAGGCTCGTCCACGAGTTCAGGTTCGAAGCGGCCCACCGCCTGCCGAAGGTCCCGCCGGGGCACAAGTGCCAGCGCCTGCACGGGCACAGCTTCAAGGTGGAGCTCGCGGTGCGCGGGCCGGTCGACGAAGAGACCGGCTGGTTCATCGACTTCGGCGTGCTCTACGACCTGTGGGCGCCGCTCCACGCGGAGCTCGACCACAACTACTTGAACGACGTCCCCGGCCTCGAGAACCCGACGAGCGAGGTCCTCGCGCGCTGGATCTGGAACCGGCTGAAGCCCTCGCTCGCGCCGCTCGCGCGCGTCACGGTCTTCGAGACCTGCGACGCGCGGTGCGAGTACGAAGGCGACTGAGCCGGACGAGGCCCGTCCGATCGCGCGACGCGCGGGCCGTCAGCGCCGCTCTTCGCGGAGGAAGCGCGAGGCGCGCAGACCGATCATCATGCTCGGCGCGTTGAGGGCGGAGACCGGCGCCGACGGCATGACCGACGCGTCGGCCACGCGGACGTTCTCGACCCCTCGCAGCCGAAGCCGCGTGTCGACGACGGCGCCCGCGTCCTCGCCCATGCGGCACGTGCCGGCGTAGTGGTAGGTCGTCATCACGTTCTTGCGGATGAAGGTCTCGAGGGCGCGGCCCGAGCGGCCCATGATGCCGGGCATCAGCTCGTCGCGGCCCCACGGCGACATCGGATCCGAAGCCGCGATCCGCCGTGCGAGCGCGACGCCGCGGAGCATCGTCTCCATGTCCTCGGGATCGGCGAAATAGGCCGGATCGATGCGGGCGGGTCGCGTCGGATCGGAGGACGCGACGTCGACGGAGCCGCGGCTCTTCGGCTTTCCGAGGATGACGACGATGCCCCACATGCGCGCGACGAAGCGCGAGACGATCTCGCGATCGAACGCGGTCGAGATCGCGCCGCGCATCAGCGCCGGCAGGGACGTCGACGCGTAGAGCGCCTCGGGCAGCGCGATCGCGGGCAGCAGCTTGAGCAACCCCTCACGGAACGAAGAGCGCGCGGGGTAGAACACGTAGCAAGTATCGGATTGACCTGGCGGGAGCCGACTCTCCGCGTTCGCGCGGTGAAAGCCGTAGAGCTGGGGGTAGTTGCAGTCGAGCTCGCGCGCGCCGCGGAAGAAGAGCTGCACGTTCGGATGGTCGTGCAAGTTGCGTCCGACCTCGCTCGACTCCACGAGCGACGGGAGCCCGCGGCGTCGGAGCGCCTCACCCGCGCCGATGCCCGACAGGAGCAGGAGCTTCGGTGTCTCGAGCGCGCCGGCCGCGAGCACGAGCTCGCGCGTCACCGCGACCCTGCGGTGCTCGGCGCCGACCGCGTACTCGACCCCGACCGCGCGACGGCCGTCGAGCACGATCCGATGCGCCGTCGCGCCGGTGACGATGCGCAGGTTCGGGCGCCCGCGCTCTTCGCGCAGGAAGGAGACGTACGACGAACGGCGCGCCTCGCCTTCGAAGTTCATCCACTCGTAGCCGAGGACCCCGCCGAGGTCGCCGTCGTTGAGATCGTCCTTGCGACGGAAGCCGGCGTGCTCGGCGGCGGCGATGCAGGCCTCGGTGAAGGCGGTGGGCTCCCGGCGGCGCGGGCGCAGGCGCGCCTCCAGCGCGTCGAACACGGGCGCGACGTCCTTCCAGCGCCACGACGCGGGCCACTCGTCGAAGTCGGCCTCCGAGCCGCGCGTGTAGACCATCGCGTTGATCGCGCCGGAGCCCCCGATGCCGCGCCCCGACCCCATGAAGAGCCGACGGTCTCCGCAGCCCGGCTGGGGCGCGCTGAAGCGCTCGAACATGAGCCGCTCGTTGATGAAGGCGTCTTTGTAGCCGTCGGCGCGCAGGGTCTCCGGGTTCTGCTCGGCCGCGTCACCGGCCTCGAGCAAAAGGACGCGCACGGCCGGATCGCTCGACAGCTCGGCGGCGAGGATGCAGCCCGCCGAGCCGCCGCCGATCACCACGAAGTCGAAGCGGTCGACCGATGCGTCTTTCGAAGCGCTCATCATGAGGGGGCGCTATCGCGCGCCTCTCTCCGTGCCGCAAGCGCGGCGCGAGACGATCACGCGTCGTCGTGGCCGCGGCGATAGGCGCGGAGCGAGGAGACCTCGGCGCGCGAGGGGTTCACGACGAGGAAGCCGTGGTCCGCGTCGAGGAGCGCGACGTCGCCGGGCGAGGCCCAGCGGAACGCGCCCTCCACGTCGACGATCGCGGGCACGCCGAACAAGCGCAGGAGCGCGGCGCCGCGGGGCGAGGCGCGCTCGGTGAGCACGACGCCGACGGGCTGCATCCGCGCGGTCACGAGGAGATCGAAGACCGTGAAGTCGTCGCCGATGAGGACGGCCTTCGTCGGCTGCTCGGCGCGGGCGTCGGGCGAGGCGAGCATCAGGACGGCGTCGCAGAAGTCCTCGATGTCGCGCGAGCGCTCGGCGAGGAACGGATCGCCCACGATGCCCGTGGCCGCGCGCGTGACCTCGCGCGCGACGGTCGACAGCGCCTCGGCGCCACCCTTGCCGTTCGCGATGAGCTCGAGCGTCCGCTCGCGGAGGCGCGAGTCGCTCGCGATGAGCGCGTAGCCGGCGAGGAACCGCCCCTCTTCGCCGAGCGCGGCGGAGCGCGCTCGATCCTCGAGCGCGTGGATCGCCTTCTCCACCGAGTCGAACGCGGCGCGGACGAGCTTGACCTCGTCCTTGCGCGCCGACTGCTTGCGGTCCTTCGCGGGCCTGCGAAGGGAGGTCACGGCGCCGACCACGCGCCCCGGCACCACCGGCTTGCCGGGGAGCGTGACCTTGCGCGTGCCTCCGCCCGTCTTGCGCACGGGTCTGTCACGGAGCTCGTCGAGGAGCGCCGCGTGGCGAACGGCGTACGCGATCGGTGCGGTGAGCGCCGTCGCGAGGGCGACCTCGGCTTCGCTGAAGGGCTGCTCGCGACGCTGCACCACGAGCGCGCCGAGCGCGCGCTGCTCGGGACCGATGATGGGCGCCGCGAGGAAGATCGGGAACCGATCCTCGTCGAGCTCGGCGAAGCGGCGGAACTTGTCGTGCCGTGAGGCCCTCACGACCGCCACGGGGCGCTTCTGCTCGACGGCGAGGCCGGTGAGGCCCTCGCCGACGTGCAAGCGGATGCGCCCTTGCGCCGCCTTCGTGAAGCCCACGTTGCCGCGCAGGACGAGATCTTCGCCCTCGCCCTCGAGGAGGTAGAGCGAGACGACGTCGGCGGCGAGGATCGCGCCGAACCGCGCCGGGACGCCGTCGAGCAGATCCGCGAGGGGCATCTGTTTGCCGACGAACGCGACGAAGTCCAGGATGTGCTCGATGACCGATCGCGCAGGGCGATCGTGACCGAGGCTCGCGGGCGCCTCGAGATCGGCGTCGCCGGGGCTCGCGTCACGCCCGGTCGGCATGTCGACCGCGCCGCTCGACGGATCGCCGAGCCCGAGATCGACCAGGCCCGGATCGGCGAGGCCGAGGTCGGCGCGCCCGACGGACACCGGGGGGACGCTGGGCCGCTCCGACGCGTGCTTGGCTGCTTCCTTCTTCTTCCGGCTCTCGGGCTCGCCCATGGTCGATCCGCGCGGGCTTCGTCGGGTCCCGCCGAGGCATCGTGTAGCACCTTTCGACTTCGGGGAACGTGTAGAATGTCGAGGCGGCGAACACGCGAGCGCCGCGAGCAGGAGCGACCGATGACGCGATTCGAAGAGCGGGGAGAGCGCGACGGGGCGAGGTGTCTGAACCGCCGCTCCTTCCTGCAGGGCGCGATCGGCGCGGCGACGATCCTCGGCGCGGGCGATGCGATCGCGGACCCGCGATCCTCCCTCGTCGCGCACCCGCCGACGGGCTTCACGCCGATGACCGCGCCGGGCCGCGTCGTCCGCGTCAGCGCGGCCAACACGCTGCAGCCGAACGGGCTCTGGCCGAAAGAGGACGTAGCCGCGCGCATGCTCGAGCGCGCCATGGCGGAGCTCACGGGCAAAGCCGATCTCGGCGCCGCCTTCGCGAGGTTCGTTCACCCGGACGACAAGGTCGCGATCAAGCCGAACGGCATCGCCGGGCAAAAGGGCGCCACGATGGCGACG
Source organism: uncultured Polyangiaceae bacterium (assembly GCA_964467935.1). Lineage (GTDB taxonomy): Bacteria > Myxococcota_A > Polyangia > Polyangiales > Polyangiaceae > CAYYKK01. Next base: position 4,153 of record CAYYKK010000307.1, on the reverse strand, counting down.
AACAAGGAGCTCATCCTCGCCGTCGTGAAGGGGCTCGTCGCGGCGGGCGTGCCCGCCGGCAACATCGTCATCTACGAGCAGTGGCCCAAGTTCATGGCGGGGACGCGCGTCACCGACGACGCCGGCGTGATCGATCCGTCCTTTCCTCAAGGCGTGCGGACCGTCGTCCACAAGAACGAAGACGCGACGATGAGCGAGATCACCGTCGCCAGCAAGGCGACGCGCTTCGTCCGACCGTTCACCGAGGCGACCGCCGTCATCAACGTCACCCAGATCAAAGACCACGCGATCTGCGGCTACACCGGCTGTCTCAAGAACGTGACGCACGGATCGATCGTCAACCCGCAGGAGTTCCACGCGCACAAGGCGAGCCCTCAAATCGCGAAGCTCTTCGCTCAGGACATCGTCCGTAGCCGCGTGCGCCTGCACATCACCGACGGCTTCAAGCTCATCTACGACGAGGGCCCGCTCGACACGAACAAGAAGCGGCGCGTGCCTCACGAGGCGGTCTACGTGAGCACCGACCCCGTCGCGCAGGACGTGATCGGCTGGGGCGTCGTCGAGGAGATGCGCAAGGACAACGCCCTGCCGACCCTGAGGGACGCGGGGCGCGAGCCATCCTACATTCGCGTCGCGGGCGAGCTCGGCCTGGGGCTCTACGACAAGAACGACATCCACCTGCGCGAGGTGCGCATCTGAGCGGGGGCGCGAGCCCGCGCGGGCCGACCCGATCGTGCTCTTTCGCGCGTTCGTGCACGCGAAGAGGGCATGCGCGCGAGGCCGCCATCGTCCATCCTAGAGACATGGGCGCCCTCGACTCTTCCTTCGTCGCACGCACCCTCGGCCGCGCCCTCGCGGCCGTCGCCACGCTCGCCGCCACGTCGGGTTGCGGAGCCCCGGCGCCGAACCCCGACGCGCCGACGGCGGACAGCGCCGTCCCCGTGGTCGGCAGCGCCACGCCCGCGGCGTCGGCGAAGCCGGCGAGCGAGGCGGACGCGACGGAGGTGTCCGAGCTCACGGCGCTCACTGGCGGGGGCTTCGGACGACGAACGGACAAATGGGACACGCTCTCGATCCGCTTCGCCGACTGGCCGAACTGGAAGCGCGTCCGCATCTTCGGCCAGCCGACGCGGGCCACGTTCCGCTACGGGGACGACGCCGCGGGCCTGCTCGCCGTGTTCTACACGCCCTCCGAAGGGCCGGACGATCCCCGCTCGTGCCTCGACAAGTTCCTGCGCTTCGCCGACGACACCGCGACGACCTACGACATCGACTACAAGAAGTCGCCCGTCTACGAGCGTGAGCAGAGCCTGCCGGATCGCTCGAAGCGACCGATGCTCGTGGTGCTCGCCGAAGGTCACGTCAACGCCGCGTTCGCGATGGACGACTACGCGGGCGCCGTGGCCGTCTACCAATCGTTCCCGGGGACGTGCCTCGTGCAGGCGTTCGCGACCAAGGCCACGCGTCACCCCGAGCTCGCCCGAAAGGCGCGTGATCACTGGGTGACCGAGGCGGCGCCGTACCTGACGTGGGGCGCGAAGGTCACCGAGGCGCCGCCGCTCGACGCGCGCTGAGCATCGCTGAGAAACCTCTCATCGTCCTCTCAGGATCCTCGGCGGCCTCGGGTGTCATCCTCGGGCCATGATCTCGAGCCCGCTCCTCGCGTCGCTGCTCCTCGTGCTCGCGACGCCCGCCGTGCCCCTCCCGCCGACGCCGGTGCGCTTCGACGAGGCGATCGGCCTCGCCGCGCGCGCCCCGGAGGTCGTCGGCGCCGAGAAGGCCGCGAGCGCGAAGCGCAAGTCGATCGACGATCTCTCGCCGTTCACCGAGAACCCGGAGCTCACGCTCGAGCCCGGGGTCCGCGTCGCGCCGTCCGCCGATCGCGGATTCGAGGGTCAGGCGAGGCTCACCGAGAGCTGGAACCTCGGCGGGCTCGCGGGCGCGCGCGAGCGGACCGGGGAGCTCGAGGCGCGCGCGATGACGGCGGAGTCGCGAGCGCGCGCCCTCGAAGCGCGCCTCGGCGCCGCGCGCGCGTGGATCGATCTGTGGGCAGCCGAGCGGCTCCACGAGCACTCGGTCGAGGAGGCGCAGCTCGCCGACGAGCTCGTGAAGCTCGTCGAGAAGGGAGCGGCAGCGACGCTCTTCACGCGCGCCGACGTGGCCGACGCGCGCGCCTACCGCGCGGAGACGGAGCTCGCCGTCATCTCCACCGAGGGCGCGGTCTACGAGCTGTCGATCGCGTTGTCGCGCGAGATGGCGCGGCCGATGCCAGGCCCGATGGTCGCCGAAGGAGACCTCCCGAAGCCGTCGCTCCCGTCGGCCGAGAGCCTGCAGCAAGCGGTCGTCGACGCAGGCAAGCTCCCGGACGTCGAGACGAGGCGCCTCGTCGCAGAGGCCGAGCACGCGCGCGCGGTCGAGGAGCGCGCGCTGCGCGGATCGCGGCTGACCCTCGGCGTGGCGGCGCAACGCGATCAACCCGGCGGCTTCAGCGTCTTCGGGATCGCGGGCATCTCGGTGCCGATCTTCGAGCGCGGCGGCCGCGAGGCAGGCATCGCCGAGTCGCGGGCGGTCGACGAAGAGGGGCGGGGCGCGCGCGCCGCGATCGACGCACGCGCGGAGCTCGTCCTCGACGAGCACGAGGTCGACCACACGCAAGAGGCGCTCGCGTCGCTCGAAGGGCGACTCGTCCCCGCGATGGACGCGGGGCGGAGCGCACGCGAGGAGCTCTTCCGCGTGGGCGAGGCGACGGTGCTCGAGGTCCTCCAATCGAGGCGCTCGTCGGTCGCGATGAAGAGCCGCCTCGAGCGGGCCCGCGCCGACGCGTCGTGGGCGAAGGTGAAGCTGTGGCTCCTGCTCGCCGCGCAGCGCGGGCCGACGGGAGACGCCCAGTGAGCCGCGTTCGTTCGACGCGCGTCTTCGTCGCGGCGCTCGCGCTGCTCGTCGCTTCGGCGAGCGGCTGCGGCAACAAAGGCGCCGGCGCGACGGCCTCGGCCGAGCCCGCCCCCGCGGGCAGCGCGCGCGGCGTCTCGACGCCGTGGGTCACCGTCCGACCGCCGAAGGATCTCTCGCTCCTCGAAGGGCCCGCGAAGATCCTCGTCTCACCCGAAGCGAGCGGCGCGATCTCGACGCCGTTCGCGGCGAAGATCCTGCGCATCCACGTCGCGCCCGGCGCGCGCGTGGCGAAGGGCGATCCGATCGTCGACCTCCTCGCGCCCGAGGTCGTCCGCGCCGCGGGCGCCGAACGCGCCGCCTCGCTGCGCCTCGACGCCTACCAGAAGCGCAAGTCGCAGCTCGAGGCCCTCCGCGCCGATGGGCTCGTGCGGCTCGGCGACGTCGCGGACGTCGACGCGAAGATCGCCGAGGCGAAGGGTGAGCTCGCCATCGCCGGAGCGACCTTGAGGAGCGCGACCGCGCTCGGCGCGAGGCTCTCGGGCGACACGTTGACGCTCACGAGCCCCGTCGACGGCACGGTCACGGATCTCGACGCGGTCGTCGGCGAGGCGCGCGACACCTCGCGAGGTCCCATCGCACACGTCGCCGGAGAGGGGCCGATGCGGATCGAGGCGCGCTTCACGGTGCGCCCCCCCGAGGGCGCGAGCTTCACCTTCGTCGCGTCACCGAACGTCGACGCGACGCTCAAGATCGTCGGGCAGGCGCCGACGCTCGACGCCGGCGACGGCTCGCTCCGCGTGTGGTTCGAGACCGACGCCGCGCTGCCCCTGCCGGCCGGCTCGTTCGGCAAGGTGCGGGTCTCGCTCCCCGACACCAAGGGCGTGGTCGCGGTGCCGGCGGCGTCGCTCGGCCTCGAGGGTGGCAAGGCGTTCGTGGTGCTCGAGCGCACCGGCAAGCCCGAGCCTGTCGAGGTGCTCGCGACGTCGGGCGCCGACGCCCTCGTCCGGGGCGCGCTCGAAGCGACGGATCGCGTCGCCGCGGACGCGAGCATGAGTCGCTCGGAGACGACGCCGTGATCCAGCGCCTCGTCGCGTGGTCCATCGCACGTCGCGGGCTCGTCGTCCTCGTCACGTCGACGATCCTCCTGGTGCTCAACCGGCGCGCCGCGTTGCGCTGGTGGTCGGCGCTCGACGCGAGCGCGGCGACCGCGCGTGCGGCGAAGACGCGTCCGTGGCATCGGCCGCGAGAGCGCGCCTGAGCG
>CAYYKK010000306.1:0-8904 GCA_964467935.1 uncultured Polyangiaceae bacterium | reverse complement strand
ATCGAGGTCAATCGCGTCTACGTGCGCGCCGATTGCCTCGACATCCGCGACCGCTTGATGGAAGTGAGCCGCGATCTCTAGCTGTCGAGATCGGCAGCTCGAGCGATGTCGTCGCGCGGCGGGCTCGCGCTGGCCGTGAGCCCGTGGTTCTGCGAGGATCGCGGCGCATGCGCCACCCGCTCGGCGACGCCCTCGACAGAGCGCTCGGAGACGACGCGGAGAGCCTCCTCGCGATCGGCCGCGCTGCGCTCGCGGACGGTCTCGTCGACGTCGCGAGCGAAGCCGCCCATCGGGCGCTCCGCGCGAGCCCGAGCTCCGCGGCCGCGGCGCTGCTCGCGGCTCGGATCGACGCGCTGGAGGGCGCCTTCGATCGAGCGGCGGCGCGGCTCGGGCCGATCCTCGCCCGATCCTCGACGACCGAGGAAGAACGCGACGGGCTCTTGCTGCTCGCGAAGGCGCGGGACGCGACGGGCGACGACCTCGGGAGGAGGGAGGCCCTCGACGCGGCGCTCCGTTCGTCCTCGCCGTGCGCCGAGATCCACCTCGCGCGCGCGGACCTCGCCCTCGACGAGGGCGATCTCGCGCGCGCGTGGGAGGAGCTCGATCGGGCCGAGGGCCTCTCGGCCTCGGCGCGAGACCTCGCCGCTCGACGGGGGCGCATCTGCTTCGAGCGAGGGCTCGGCGCCGAGGCGGTGGCCCTCTCGACGAGGGCGCTCGCGCTCGCGCCGAACGATCTCGGCGCGCACGGCTCGTTGCTCCGCGCCATGGCGCGCGCGGGCTCCGCGGACGAGGACCTCCTCACCGAGGCGCTCGTCCTCGACGCGCGGCACGGTCGCGTCGGCACGGCGTTCGCGCGGCCCGCCGCCGCCGACAGAGAGCGCCTGCGGCTCGTCTATCTGCTCCCCGACCGGTGCGACCGGATCGCGCCGTTCCTCGAGCCCGTGCTCGCCGAACGGAGCCGCGCGCGCTTCGACGTGCACCTCGTCCAGCGGCGACGCCGCGACGAAGGGGCAGCTCGGCTCGCGCGCCTCGCCGACGGCGCGCGCACCGTGCTCGACGTGGAGGATCGGGACCTCGCGCGATCGCTCGGCGAAGAGGGAACCGACATCGTCGTCGCGGTCGGGGGGCTCGACTCCGAGCTTCCCCTCGGCGCGCTCCTGCATCGAGCCGCCCCGGTTCAGCTGACGTTCCTCGCCGACGCGAGCTGCGGGCTCCGGGCGCTCGACGGCCGGATCACGGACGATCGATCGGCCTCGGAGCCCGACGCGGAGCGGCTGCACGTGGAGCGGCTCCTCCGGATCGCAGGGGGGGATCGCGCGTTCCGAGCCGCAGCGCTGCCCCTCGTGGAGCGTCCGAGCGGCCCCGTCACGTTCGGCGCGTTCGCGCCGGCGAGCGACCTCGACGACACCACGCTCTCCGCCTTCGCGGAGATCCTCGCGGGCGTGCCGGGGGGGCGACTCCGGATCGCGAACGAGGTGGCAGAGGACGCGGTCTTCCGTGCGCGGGTGCTCGAGCGCGCCCGCGCCGTGGGGGTCTCCGTCGATCGCGTCGCGTTCGCGACGCCGCGGCACGACGAAGAACGCCTCGCGCTCGTCGCGGAGACCGACGTCGTGCTCGAACCCCTCGGGGCGAGCGATCCGCGCGGTTGCTGCGAGGCGATCTGGATGGGCGCAGCCCTCGTCGCGCTCCGCGGCGGACGCGCGCGAGGACGCTTCGGGGCGGAGCTCTTGTCCCGCCTCTCGCTCGCCGAATCGATCGCCGACTCGCCGGCCGCGTTCGTCGCGATCGCCCGAGGCTGGGCCGCGGACGCGCCGGCGCGCGCCGCTCTCCGGCGGACGCTGCGCGAGCGCTTCCTCGCCTCGCCGCTCGGGGACACGGCGTCGTTCGTCGAGAGGTACGAGGCGGCGCTCGAGCTCGCGTGGAGCGATGCTGCGCGGGGCGCGACGCCTCCGTCGCGCCGCCTCGACCCCTCCGCGCGCGGCGAGAGCACGCGCCTCGTCTCGCTCGCCGGGGGGCTGCTGGCGAGGCGCGAGACCGAGCGCGCCTCGGCCATCGCGACGCGCGCGATCCTCGCCGATCCGACGGACGCCGAGGCGCACAACGTGCTCGGCAACACGCTCGCCGCGCTCGGCGACGAAGAGCGCGCCGAGGAGGCCTGGAGGCGCGCGCGCGCGTGCGATCCGTCCCTCTTCAAGCCGCTCAACAACCTGGCGAGCCTCGTGTCGAAGCGCGGGGACAAAGAGGAGGCGATCGAGCTCTTTCAGCGCGCGCTCGCCCTGAAGCCCGACGCCTTTCGAGCGCACGCGAACCTCGGCGCGACGCTCGTCTCCGTCGGCATGTTCGACGCGGCCTCGGCGCACCTGCGTCGCTCCCTCGAGATCGAGGCCTCGCCCTTCGCGCTCGTGAAGCTCGCGGAGGTGCATCTCGCGCGCGACGAGGTCGGCCCCGCCCTCGGGGCGCTCGAAGCCGCGACGCGCCTCGGCCCGCTCGGGCACGAGGGCGATCTCGTGCTGGCCGAGGCGCTCGAGAAGTCGGGGCGGGGCGACGAGTCGGTGCGGGTCCTCGAGCGCTCCGCCGAGCGGTCGAGATCGCGCGTCCACGAGACGGAGGCGATCCTCGTGGCGCTGCTCGATCGCGGAGCGTACGAGGCGGCCGCGCGCGTCACCGAGGCGGGCGCGGTCCCGATCTCCATGCCGCTCGTCCGGCGGCTGACGTCGGCGCTCGAGCGTGGCTGGCGAGAAGACCGCGTCGACGCGTGGCTCGCCGAGGTCGCCGGGGCGCGCAGGATGGTCGCCGTGGTCATGCTGCTCGCCGACCGATTGGATCGCCGACGAGACGACGCGGCGCTCGAGCGCGCGCTCGGACGGGCTCGGACGATCTTCCCCGGCGTCGGGGCGATCGAGCGTCGCCTCGGCGTCTTGCTCGACGCGCGAGGACGCCACCGCGAGGCCTCCGTGCACTTGCGCCGCGCCCTCGCGTCCGATCCGCTCGACGTCGACGCCGAGTGGGCGCTCCTTCGGATCCGCGGGCTCGAGGGCGACGTCGACACCGCCATCCGTGGCCTCACCAAGCTCGCGTCCGCCTCGCCCGAGAGCGACCTCGCGCCGACCATCCTCGCGTTCATGAACTACGCGGACAGCGTGGACGCTCGCGCGGTGTTCGAGGCGCACCGGCGATGGGGTGAGCGGACCGAGCGCCACGTGCACCGCGTGAGCGTCCCCCGCCGAGCCGAGCGGCCCACGCGGCTGAAGATCGGCTACGTGTCGCCCGATTTCCGTGAGCACTCGGTCGCGCGCTTCATCGAGCCGATCCTCCGCGCGCACGACCGGCGAAGGTTCGAGATCCACGCCTACCACACGCACCGCGTCCGCGACGCGGTCACCGAGCGGCTCGCGAGGCTCGACCTGGTCATGCACCACGTCGCGGATCGGAGTGAGCGCGAGCTCGCGCGGCAGATCGCCGACGACGGCATCGACATCCTCGTGGACCTCGCTGGCCACACGGAGAGCTCGACCTTGGGCGTGTTCGCGCGGAAGCCGGCCCCCGTCCAGGTGACCTACCTCGGCTACCCGGGCACGACGGGTCTCTCGGCCGTCGATCATCGCATCACAGATGCAAAAGCAGATCCGTGTGGATACGCGGATGAGCTCTCGACGGAGCGCCTCGTGCGCCTCCCGACGACGGCGTGGTGCTTCGGCCCTCCGCGAGACGCCCCCGATCCTGGGGCATCGACGAGGCGGAGCGGCGTCGTCTTCGGCAGCTTCAACACACTCCGCAAGACGACCCCGCGCGTCGTCGCCGCCTGGAGCGAGCTCTGCTCGTCCGTCCCCGGCTCGCGCCTCGTGCTCAAGACGGGCGGGCTCGAAGCAGACGAGGTGCGGGAGCGGCTCCTCGCGCAGTTCGCGAGCCACGGCGTGGATCGCGCCTCTCTCGTGCTGCGCGGGTGGGATCGCGACGCCGCGACGCACCTCACCGCCTACCGCGAGATCGACGTGGCGCTCGACCCGTTCCCTTACGGTGGAACGACGACGACGTGCGAGGCGCTCTTCATGGGGGTCCCGGTGGTCACGCTGGTCGGGGACCGACACGCGGGGCGCGTCGGGCTGAGCCTGCTCTCGACGATCGGCCTCGAGGCGCTCGCGGCGCCGACGGTCGACGCCTACCTCGAGACGGCGCGCGCGCTCGCCGAGGACGAACCGAGGCGCGCGGAGCTCCGCGCGACGCTGCGAGGGCGCATGGAAGCGACCCCGCTCCTCGACGCGACGAGGTTCGTCCCGGAGATGGAGGCGGCGTACGACCGCATGTTCGAGGCGTACCTCGCTCGACCCGAGCCGAAGCCCGAGGCGGCGCGCGTCGAGGCCTCGCTCGCGCCGGACCTATCGCTCGTGTTGCCGCGCGCCACGCCGGACGATCCCTCGTTCGACGACGACGATCTCGCGCCGGACGAAGGCTTCGCGCGACGAGCCTTGGCGCCAGGCGAGAAGGTCGTCGACGTGGGGGCAGGGGTCGGCGCCTTCACCCTCACCGCCGCCAAGGCGGTCGGCCCTGGAGGCGAGGTCGTCGCGATCGCGTCGGACGAACGAGCGCGCGCCTGCCTCGCGACGAGCGTCTCGTCGAATCGCCTCGCGTGGGTGCGGGTCGAGCCCGCGCCCAGCGCGCAGGGCCGGGGAGCCGAAGGCGAGGAGGCCGCAGCGCCGGAGGCGGCGGAGACAGGGCCGGCTCGCGACCTCGCTCAGCTCTTCGCAGGCGCGGCGTTCGTGCGCCTCTCGCGTCGCGAGGCGTCCCGCGAGCGGATCGACCTCGCGTCGCGATGCGACGACGCCGCGCTCGTGTTCGACCTCGCCGACGACGATCGAGACGGCCCCGCGCTCCTCTCCGCGCTCCGCGAGCGAGGGAAGGTGCTGCTCGAGTGGCGCGACGCGATCCGCGCGTTCGTCCCTGCGCGCACGACCGCGCGGCGCCCGACGCTCGTCGCGGCGCCCGCCCGGCGGCTCGAGGCCTTTCGCGCGCGCGATCTGCTCGCGACGGAGGAAGACGCGCGCGCGGATCTCTCGCCCGACGCCCACGCGATCGCCGCCTTCGCCGCGCTCCCGTACGCGGAGGGCTTCTTCGGGCACCCCCAGCGGCTCCCGATCGCGATCCGCCGGCACCTCGTCGCCGTTCACGGCGCGTCGGCGTCGCTGCGCTGGACCGCCCTGAAGCGCGCGATGCTCGCGGCCGTCCGCGACGTCGAGGTGAGGCCGACCGTCGCGCGACGCATGACCCTCGCGCGCCTGACACTCGACGCGGGCGAAGTCGAGCTCGGTCGAGAGCTCCTCGGGCGGCTCGAGCGCGAGCTGCGCGAGGGGGCCACCCTCGACCTCGACGAGCCGTTTCTATGTGTCTTGGCGCGCTACGAGCGCTTCGACGGTCATCGACGCGCGCGGGCGTTCGTGCTCTCGCAGATCGCCGAAGCGCGCGCCATCCACCGCGACCGCGCGAGCGCGGCGGCGGCGTTCGAGACCATCGCGATGTGGCGCACGGTCGCGACCTCGGGCTTCGGTGGCGACGCGGCCGAGCGCCGCCTCGCCGACATCGTCGAGCGACTCACCGGCTGAGCGTGGAGCCCGCGCTCGCGACGCGAGTCGATCCTGATAGATTGCCCGCATGGTGGATCTGGCGGAGCGACTTCGAGAGCACATTCCCCCGATCAAGGTCGTCGACGTCGGGGCGATGGCGCTCGGGCCGACGCAATACGATCGCCTCCTCGAGCACGGGATCGCGGAGGTCCTCGGCTTCGAGCCTCAGCCCGTGGAGTGTGAACGGCTGAACCAAATGGCCAAGCCAGGCTGCCGGTATCTCCCGCACGCGGTGGGCGACGGCTCGACCGGGACGTTCCATCTCGCGCGCGCCGTCTACACGTCCTCCCTCTTGCCTCCGAACCTGCCCATCGTCGATCGGTTCCACGTGCGCGCGGCGGAGATCACCGTGCTCGGCGATCTGATGCGCGTCGCGCGCGAGTGGCCGGTGACGACGCGGCGCCTCGACGACATCCCCGAGGCGAAGGGCACGGACTATCTCAAGCTCGACATCCAGGGCGCAGAGCTCGACGTCCTCCGCGGCGCGACCGAGGTGCTGAAGGACGTGCTCGTCGTCGAGACCGAGGTCGAGTTCGTGCCGATCTACGAGGGTCAGCCGCTCTTCGCCGACATCGACGTCGCGCTCCGCGCCGCGGGCTTCGTCTTCCACCGCTTCACGGATCTCAAAGGAGGCACCTTCCGGCCGCTCTCGGCGAAGGCGCCGCACCCGTTCCGCGGCCAGATCATGTGGGGCGACGCGGTGTACGTGAAGGACTTCATGAAGCTGCGGAGCCTCGGGCTCGAGCGCCTCTTGAAGCTCGCGGTGCTGATGCAACAGCTCTACGAAGCCAACGACTTCGCGCTCTACGTCCTGCAGCACGCCGAAGAGCTCGGCGGCCCCGCCGTCTGGGACGACCTGCTCAAGGCGCTCGTCGGCGGACTCAAGGAGCGGCCGCCGCTGCCCTGAGCTCGGGCGCGAGCTCGTCGGGCCCATACCGCCCCCGCTACGACGAAGAGGCCTCAGCGGAGAGGCCTCAGCGGAGAGGCCTCAGCGGAGACCCCACAGCGGAGAGCAGGCCGTGGCCTCGAGATCGGGTGGTGCGAAGCAGAGGACTTGAACCTCCACGGGAGTTACCCCACTGGAACCTGAATCCAGCGCGTCTGCCAATTCCGCCAGCTTCGCGTGCACGGTCGGAGGAGCTCGTCCTCCACGAGACGGCGGCACCGTACTCCACCTGACCCCGGGGAAGCAAGACCGCCTCGACTCGGGGGCGGATCTAGTCGCGCTGACGTTGTGCTAACCAACGCCGTCGATGAGCACCGAAGCCTCTCTCCTCGTGTTGCGCCAAGCCCGAGCGGTCGACCCGGCGATCGGGCTCGACGAGGTGGTCGACGTCGTGATCGAGCGCGGCCGCATCACGCGCGTCGGCGCAGGGGCCGCCACCGACGACCTGCTGCACGCCGAGGGCGCGCGGATCGTCGAGGCGCGCGGCGCGTGGCTCGTGCCCGCGTTCGTCGATCTCCACGCGCACCTGCGCGAGCCCGGTCAGGAGTACAAGGAAGACATCCAGAGCGGCCTCGCCGCCGCCGCCGCGGGCGGCTTCGCTCACGTCTGCGCGATGCCGAACACGCTGCCGGTCAACGACCGGCGCAGCATCACGGAGGCGATGCTGGCGCGGGCGCGCGAGGTCTCTCGGGTGGCGCTCCACCCCATCGGCGCGATCACGATGGGGCAGAAGGGCGCCGAGCTCACCGAGATGGCCGACTTGCGCGACGCGGGCGCCGTCGGCGTCAGCGACGACGGCCGCTGCGTCATGTCGAGCGCCGTCATGAAGAAGGCGCTCGAGTATGCCCGCACGTTCGACATGCCCGTCATCCAACACGCCGAGGATCACGCGCTGACCGAGGGCGCGCAGATGCACGAGGGCGCCATCTCGACGAAGCTCGGCCTCCGCGGCTGGCCCCGCGTCGCGGAGGACATCATCGTCGCCCGCGACGTGCTCTTGGCGGAGGCGACGGGCGCCCGTTACCACGTCGCCCACGTCTCGACCCTCGGCGCCGTGCGGATCCTGCGCGAGGCGAAGCACCGCGGCATCCACGTGACGGCCGAGGTGACGCCGCACCACCTGATGCTCACGCACGAGGCAGTGCTCGGCTACGACACGGCTTGCAAGGTGAACCCGCCGCTCCGCGAGGAGGCCGACGTGGAGGCGCTCCGCGAGGCCTTGAAGGACGGGACGATCGACGCCATCGCGACCGACCACGCGCCGCACTCCTCGCTCGAGAAGGACTGCGAGTTCGCCGAGGCGTCGCCCGGGCTCCTCGGCCTCGAGCTCGTCGTGCCCGTGCTGCTCGATCTGGTCCGCCGAGGAACGCTGCCTCTCTCGCGCTTCATCGACGCGCTGACGCGCGCTCCCGCCCGGATCGTGCGGCTCGAGCCGCCTCGCGTCCAAGTCGGAGCGACCGCCGAGCTTGCGCTGATCGACCCGGAGCGGACGCACGTCGTCCGCGACTTGCGCTCCAAGAGCCGCAACACGCCCTTCTACGAGAAGGAGCTCCGGGGGCGGGTCGTGATGACCCTCGCCGGCGGCTGGGTCGTGCACGACGACGGAGCGCGCTGAGCCCGCCCGCGAGGTCGGCCGCGGGGGCGCTCGGGCGAGCTTCTCCGTGGAAAACGCGCCTGGATGGCGGGGGCGAACAAGGGCTATGGTTACTCGCGCATGGTCCGCATGGACAAGCTCCTCGACGCGTGGCGCGCCGACCCCAGGGTCGAGCCCACGGTGGAGCTGTGCGCGATGCTCACGCGCGCGAGCCTGAAGCCGGGGGCCCGCGACGTCATCCCGCCTGCGTTCATCGCTGCCCTCGCGGCCGAGGCCATCGTCAAACACCCGCGCAGCATCGAGGTGTTCGTCGCGCTCGCGAGCCTGTTCCACGCCGCCGGGGAGACGAAGCGCGCCGCTGGGCTGGTCGAGAAGGCGCTCATCATCTCGCCGGACGACCCGCGCGTGACCGCGCTCGCGACCCGGTGGAAGCTGCAGCGATCGACCCGTGAGCTCGTCTCGGATCCGACGACCACGAGCGCTTCGACGCCGCCTCCTGCGAGCGCGCGTCCGAGCGGAGGAGCGTCGCCGTCTTCGCCCCCGACGCGGGTCGCGTCGTCGTCGGCGGCGCCGGCCGGGGTCGGACCACTCGATGCCGAGACGTTCGACGCGCCCACGACGCCGCTCGACCCGCCGACGGAGCCCGCCGCGCGCACCGGCGCCCAGGCGCTCGGCGCGGCGATGGCTTCGCACCCGCGCCGCGCGCTGACGACGCACGGGCTCGGCGGCGTCGCGCCCCCCGCACC
>CAYYKK010000305.1:0-8975 GCA_964467935.1 uncultured Polyangiaceae bacterium | reverse complement strand
CGCTGCATCCCCTGCCCCACGCTCCGCCTGTGGTGGGAGGTGCTCCTCGGCGCGATCGAGGCGGACCGGGCGCGCGGGCTCTCGCCGTTCCTCGTCGTCGCGAACGCGGGGACGACGAACACCGGCGCGGTGGACGACCTCGTGGGGATCGCCGACGTCGCGCGATCCGAGGGGCTCTGGATGCACGTCGACGCCGCGTACGGCGGCTTCTTTCGGCTCACCGAGCGCGGGCGCGCGCGCCTCGTGGGCATCGAGCGCGCGGACTCGGTCACGCTCGACCCCCACAAGGGGCTCTTTCTTCCCTACGGCACCGGCTCGCTCGTCGTGCGCGACGGCGCCTCGCTCCGCCGCGCTCACTCGATGACGGCGAGCTACCTGCCGCCCATGCAGTCCGACGACGATCTCGTCGACTTCTGCGAGGTGTCGCCCGAGCTGTCGCGCGAGGCGCGCGGCGTCAGGGTGTGGCTGCCGCTCAAGATGCACGGCGTGGGCGCGTTCCGCGAGGCGCTCGACGAGAAGCTCGACCTCGCGCGCGACCTCGCCGCTCGCGTCGCGCGCATGCCCCACGTCGAGATCGTGGACGGCCCCGAGCTGTCGCTCTTCGCGTTCCGCGTGGTGCCCGATCGATCGCTCGGCGACGCGCGGCTCGACGCCTTGAACCGCGCCGTCCTCTCCGGGGTGAACGGTCGGCAGCGCGTCCACATCACCGGCGCGATCGTGCGCGGCGTCTTCGTCCTTCGCGCGTGCGTGCTGTCGTTCCGCACGCACGCCGAGCACATCGACGCGCTCGTCGAGGATCTCGCGAGCAGCATCGACGAGGCCCTCGCGGCGCTCGCGCCGCGGAGCTGACGGTCGGCGCCGACGAGAGCTCCGCGCGCCGCGGGCTAGAGCGCGAAGGTCATGCCGGTCGACAGCTCGACCGCGCACTTCGGCTCGGTGCCGTCGGGCTCTTCGCCGGGCGGCCCCACCGTGACCTCCACGCGATGCGTGCCGACGGCGCGGAGGTAGACCCGCTTGCCGACGGCGTCGGCGCCGAGATCACACTCGACCCGCATCACGCGCGGATCGTCCGCCGCGACCTCGCCGTCGTCGTCTGCGCGCATGAAGAGCACGTCGACCATCGGCTTGGTGCACGGGCCCATCTCGCGCCAGGTGTCGTACTCGACCGAAGGGTCGAGGACGTCGGCGAGCTGACCGTGCCGGCCGCGACCCACGCGATAGCGGAACGCGTCGCGCTTCTCGGTGCGGGCCGTGACGCCGATCTTCTCGAAGCGCAGCGAGAGCGCGCCGAGCACCGTCGCCGTCTTCACCGTCGGCGCGGTCAGGTTCGTGCGATCGGGCTCGCGGTAGCGGTGCACACGCACGTTGCTCGGCAGCCCCTTCGTCACGAGATCCTGGAGACCCGTGTGCATCGACATGCGGCCGGCGAGGAACACACGCAGCCCCTCGAACGGATCGGCGGCGCGCGAGAGACGCGTCAACGCCTGCGAGAGGTGGTGCTTGAACTCCCCGAGCGCCTGGTGGAACCAGCCATCCATCACCTGCCTCAGCGCGGTGCGGTTCAGCGAGAGGCGGATCTCGTGGGGCGCGGCGTCGAAGCTGCCGAGGCGAATCGAGGTGGGCAGGCGGTAGGTCGGATCGCCCTCGAAGAGCGGGCGAAGCGCCTCTTTGAGCAGGTAGGTGTTCGCGCGCGCCTCGGGGCTCGACTCGAGCAGCTCCTCGGAGCCAGCGAGCGCGGCCTCTTCCTCGGGGCGCTCGAACGGGATCTTCTCGCCCAGCATCTCGGTCGCGTGATCGCAGTAGACCTTGTACGCGAGCCGATGGAGCAGCCGCTCGCCGCCGAACCACGGGATGCTCTTCGGCTCGATGTGCTCGATGACGTGCTGATGCCCCTCGCGCCGCTCGTCCGCGGTCGGCTCGCGCACCACGCCGAAGAGCAGACCCGTCTCGCTGGCGCCCGCTTCGAACACGGCGAAGAGCTGCGCGCCGTCTTTCGGCAGGGCGGAGAAGGCGCGGAGCGCGTGCGCGAGGAAGCACACCGAGGTCGGCGGCGCCTCCTCGACCACGAGGTTCGCCACGTCGTGGTACTCGAGCATGCCGGCCGGGAGGCTGCGGAAGAACCCGCGCCGGAACGCGATGAGCACGTTCTGTCTGCGCTCGTGCGACCACCCCGTCGGCATCGTCACGAGGTACTTCGCGTGGAGGCCGCGCATCCGGTGGTTGACGTGCAGACCGATCTGATACGCGTAGAGCTCGATCGGATCGAAGGGGTCGAACGCGCCGATGCCCTCCTCGTCGATCACCGGGGGCGCGGGCCGCTTCAGCTCCTCCGACGCGTCGTGGTCGGAGAAGCCCTGGATGCGGAAGTGGCGCTTGTGGTCGGTGAAGTCGCGGATGAGCGGCAGCTCGGTCACCGTCGAGGCGGCCCGGTAGAAAGGCTCCGGCCACTCGGTCGGGGGCGCGTGCACCTGCGGCGTCCCCGGCGGCGCCGCAGGTCCGGCGTGCCGGAGCATCCACGAGGCGAAGCCGATCTTCACGTCCTCGAAGAGCGTCGCGGGCTGGATCACGCGCCCGCGCCAAGCCTTGAGGCAGGAGCGCAGGTTCACGAACGAGACCTCGCTCGGGTTCTCGAACTCGAGCGGCCGCTTCACCGGCTCGAGCGTCCCGAGCCGCATGAGCTCGGGCCCGGATCGTTCGCCGCGCAGCGCGACCGTGATCGAGCGGGTGCCGACGTCGACGGCGACGACCTCGTTCAGCAGATCGAGCTTCGGCTCGCGCTTGACGACCGACGGCGGGGCGACCTCTTTGTCGGCGCGGCCCTGCTTCGTGTGGAGGCCGACCACCTTGCCTTGCCGGAGGATGGCGATGTTCCGGATGCCCGCGAATCGTGCGCCGTTCCACATCCCCCGCGTCGGATCGGTGAGGAAGGAGCCCGGGACCTGCGGCAGCCCCGCGACCTGCTCGGCGAAGAGATCGGCGAGGTGCTCGGGGCGGACGAGCCCGTCGTAGCGCTCCACCTTGATGGGCGGGGCGTAGTAGTCCTGCGGGGCGTTGCCGTAGATGCGGGGCGTGGCCTGGATGAGCTTCAAGTACGGGATCGGGGTCGTCCGCTCCTCGATCAAGAACTCTTGGAACAGGCCCGCCGGCGCAGCCAGGTTCTCCATCTCGGGCGCGAGGCGGGGCACCGTGTTGTTCATCTCGGTGCCGAAATAGAAGTACTTCGTCGGGGTGTTGCCGACGAACGCGCCCACCCGCACGGGGATGAAGTTGAGACCCCCCTCGAGCGGGGGCAGCGCGATGACGTAGTCCAGCACGACCGTCGTCGTCCACGGCTGGTCGAAGAGCTTGCTCTCCCACTGCATGACGAGCGTGGGGAACTCTCTCCGCCCAAGAGCTTCCTGGGAGACGATCCTCTCGGCCTCGGCCACTACGCTGGAATCAATGGAAAGCTCGTAGAGCCCCATACGCGGCCGACGTTACCATGAGAGGTCCCGGTTTCACCCACAAACGTTGGAAACTCTGTCGAGGGCCCCGCAACGCGCGGGCCGATCAGCGGAGGAAGACGTTCTCCGGCAGTCCTGCGCGGGCCCAGACGGCCGTCCCCAGGAGGAAGAAGGAGAGCAGCGCCGTCCCCACGTGGGTGAGCCGCACGCAGTCGGCCGAGGTGAGCCCTCGGCGGAACCGCGGGCGGTAGAGCGCGAGCTGGAGCGGGGGCGCGGCGAGCATGAGCCCCTCCCGCACGCCGACGAGGCCGAGCGCGAGCCCCGCGGCGAGGACCAGCGTCGCGAGCAGCAAGAGCGCGTCGATGATCTGCCGCGCCCGCAGCGGGCCGTGGACGACCGGGTAGGTCGGCACCCCCTCCGCGCGGTCGCCGACGAGGTCGCGCAGGTCGTAGAGGATCTCGTAGGTGAGCTCGAACGGCACGAAGAAGAGGGCGAGGACGGCGATCCCCGACCAGGGCATCGTCGGCGCGTAGTCTGCTGCCGCCAGCGGATAGGCGAAGCCCGTCAGGACGAACAGCACCGCCGAGCCGAAGTTCTTGAAGAAGTACATCTCCTTGAACCGCGAGAGACCCCGCGGTGTCGGGACGATGTTGTAGTTGTATCCGAATCCAATCAAGTGGACGAGCACGCGGAGCGGCGAGAGCCGCGGCCACGCGAGGTGCGTGAGGAACGATCCGGCGAGCAGGGCGACGGAGAACACCGTGACCGCGCGCGTGCGCCTCGCGACCCGACCGGTGCCCTGGATGCCGTTGCGCTGGTCCTCGGCGACGTCCGTGACGCGGTTCAAGAGGTTGATGAGGAACCAGTCGAGCCCGGCGACGAGCGCGACGTCCCAGCGGCGCTGGCCGGTCGCGAGCCACCCGAAGGCGACCGACGCCACCATCGCGATGAGCACGATGTGGTAGCGCACGATCGAGAGCCAGTCGGCGACGACGACCCCGAGCCCCTCCCGCGCGATCCCGGGCTGTTCCGACCGGACGGTCATGGTGCCCGCATACACGAAACGCGGACGTGCGTCCGACGTGACGGCCCCGCAAATTCCACCTTCCCCGGAGCGTTCCCGGATGAATCGGTCTTCAGCATGGGCTAGGGTCCGCGCCGTTCTTGGTCGCTCGCGTCGGCACGCGTCCCTCTCCGAGACGCGCGCTGCGTCGACCGCCGCCCAACGAGGTTCGCCGTGCTCACGCCTCCCCGTTCCTTTCGGTCGCTGACCCCCTCGGCGACGTCGTTCGCCTTCTCGCTCGCCACCCTCTCCTTCGTCGCGCTCTCTCTCGTGGCCGGCGGCTCGCTCGTCGGGTGTGGAGACTCGACGACGAACGAGCCCGCCGCGGTGTGCGGCAACGGCAAGGTCGAGACCGGCGAGAGCTGCGACGACGGAAACAAGGTCTCCGGCGACGGCTGCTCCGCGAGCTGCAAGGTCGAGGCCGGCACGTGCGGTGACGGCGTCCTCAACGACGGCGAGACGTGCGACGACGGCAACACGACGCCCGGCGACGGCTGCTCCGCGACCTGCCAGACCGAGCAGACGATGGCCGTGTGCGGCAACGGCAAGATCGAGTCCGGCGAGACGTGCGACGACGGCAACACGACGCCCGGCGACGGCTGCTCCGCGACCTGCCAGACGGAGACCGGCGTTTGCGGCAACGGCATCCGCGAAGCGAGCGAGGCGTGCGACGACGGCAACCAGGTCCCGCTCGACGGGTGTGAGAACGACTGCACCGTCTCGCCCGAGCAGATCGTGTGCGCGACCCTGCCGCCCGCGACGACCGGCACGTGCGACGTCACGGCCGGCGACGGCAAGAAGCTCATCAAGGGCGACATCCTCGGGCCGTACACGATCCTCCGCGGCGGTCAGGTGCTCGTCGACGCGGCGGGCAAGATCGCCTGCCGCACCTGCGCCTGCCCCGCGATGAGCGCCGGCGGGACCGAGATCTCCTGCCCCAAGGCGGTCGTCTCACCGGGCCTCATCAACACGCACGAGCACATCACGTTCGCGAAGTCGAACCCGTACACCGACACCGGCGAGCGCTACGAGCAGCGCCACGACTGGCGCAAGGGCCTCAACGGGCACACGAAGATCCCCTCGTCGGGCGGCGCGAGCGCCGACCAGATCCGCTGGGGCGAGCTCCGCTTCCTCATGGCGGGCGCGACGTCGCTCGTCGGCTCCGGGAGCGCGACCGGCTTCCTCCGCAACCTCGACAAGACCGATCAGGAGGGCCTGAGCCTCATGCCGGTCGACTTCGACACGTTCCCGCTCGGCGACAGCGGCGGTCAGCAGCTCGCGATGGGTTGCGGCTACCCGAACATCAACACGCAGATGTCGATCATGAGCGACACCGCGTACCTGCCGCACATCTCCGAGGGCATCGACGCGTACGCGCACAACGAGTTCCTCTGCGTCGCGCAGGACCAGATGACGCACGATCTCGTCGAGCCGCAGAGCTCGTTCATCCACGCCGTCGGGCTCTTCCCGCCGGACTACGCGGAGATGGCGTCGATCGGCACGAGCCTCATCTGGTCGCCCCGCTCGAACACCACGCTCTACGGCGACACGGCCGTCGTCACGGTGGCGTCGCGCCTCGGCGTCAACATCGCGCTCGGCACGGACTGGATCGTGACGGGTTCGATGAACATGAGCCGCGAGCTGACGTGCGCGTCGGACTTCAACAAGACGTACCTGAACGGCTACTTCACCGATCGCCAGCTCTGGCAGATGACCACGCTGAACGCCGCGAAGGCGATCCACGCCGAGGGCACGCTGGGCATCCTCAAGACCGGGCTCGAGGGCGACATCGCCATCTACGACGCCTCGGTCCACCCCGACTACCGCGCCATCATCGACGGCGAGCCGAAGGACGTGGCGCTCGTGCTGCGCGGCGGAAAGCCGATCTACGGCGAGGCGACGACGATCGCTTCGCTGACGCCCTCGAGCTGCGACAGCATCGACGTGTGCGGCAACACGAAGCGCCTCTGCGCGATGGACGACATCGGCAAGACGTACGCGCAGCTCATGACCTCGGCCGGGAACATCTACCCCGCGTTCTTCTGCGGCAAGCCGAACAACGAGCCGAGCTGCGTGCCGACGCGCCCGGTCCCGAAGAACGGCTCGACCGTCTACACGGGCGTGCCGAGCGCGAGCGACGCGGACGGTGACGGGATCCCCGACGCGAACGACAACTGCCCCAACGTCTTCAACCCCGTCCGCCCGATGGACGACGGCAAGCAGTCCGACTTCGACAAGGACGGCGCCGGCGACGCCTGCGATCCGTGCCCGATGAACCCGAACACGACGAGCTGCGCTCCGCTCAACTCGGGCGACATCGACGGCGACGGCGTCCTCAACGCGAACGACAACTGCCCCACGACGCCGAACCCGGACCAGGCCGACGCCGACATGGACGGCAAGGGCGACGCGTGCGACGCGTGCCCCGCGGTCAAGAACCCGGGCGACGCCCCCTGCCCCTCCTCGATCTACGAGATCAAGCAAGGGCTCGCGACGGGCACGGTCGCGGTGCCGAACCCGATCGTCACGGCCTGCCGCGTCGGCCGCGGCTACTTCCTCCAGGTGAAGGCCGGCGACCAGGGCTACACGGGAGCGGATTACAGCGGTATCTGGGTCTTCGATCCGACGGCCGACTGCGTGGCGGTGAAGCCGGGCGATCGCGTCGACGTGACGACGGCCACGGTCGCCAACTTCTTCAACCAGATCGAGCTCACGAGCCCCGTCGTGACGGTCACGTCCTCGGGTGAGGCGCTGCCGACGCCCGTCGACGTCACGCCGCAGAACGCCGCGGGCGTGCTGCCGACGCCGCTCGAGGCGGTCCTCGCGAAGGTGTCGAACGTCACCGTGACGAACATCGCCCCCACGCCCGGGTCGGGCGACGCCGCGCCCACGAACGAGTTCGAGGTGGCGAACGTCCTGCGGGTGAACGACTACCTCTTCCTCACGTCGCCGTTCCCGGTCGTCGGCACGAACTACAGCTCGATCACCGGCGTCCTCGACTATCGGAACGGCAACCAGAAGCTCGAGCCCCGCAGCGCAGCGGACTTCCAGGTGGGCGCGGCGACGCTCGCCGGCTTCTCTGCGCCGCTCGGCTTCATTCGTGCTGGGGACATGAGCCAGCCGACGTTCCCCACGCCGGTCACGGTGCAGCTCACCGCGCCGGTCGCGGTCGACACCTTCGTCGCCGTGACGGGCGGAGGCGGGTTCCTCACGATCCCCGGCGGCGGCGTGACGATCCCGGCGGGGCAGTCGAGCGCGACCCTCCTCTTGAGCGGCGTCACGGCGACCCCCGGCGTCACCCTCACGGCCTCGTACATGGCGGTGATGAAGACGACGCAGATCCGCGTGCTCGGGCTCGCCGAGCTGCCCACCATGCTCTCGCTGTCGCCGAGCACGCTCACCGTGCCCTCCGGCGGCAGCACGATGCTCGCCGCGCAGATCGACATCCCGGCGCCGCCTGGCGGGCTCTCGGTCGCGCTCTCGGTGACGCCGTCCGGCGCGGGCTCGGTGCCCGCATCGGTCCTCATCCCCGCGAACCAGACGAGCGCCTTCTTCACGTTCACGGACGGCGGCACGGCGTCGGCCGAGTCGATCCACGCGACCGCCGGCGCGCTCACCGCGCAGGCCGACGTGACCGTCGCGATGGGGACGAACGGGCTCGTGATCAACGAGATCGACTACGACTCGGTCGGCACCGACACGAGTGAGTTCCTCGAGATCTACAACCCCACGGCGAACCCGATCTCGCTCGCGACGATCAGCGTGGCGTTCATCAACGGCTCGAACAACGCCGAGTACGACCGGACCGACCTCGGCACCCTCGGGACGCTCGGCGCGGGACAGTACCTCGTCGTAGGGTCGACCTCCGTGCTCATGAACGTCAACGCGCCGGCGCTGAAGATCCACTTCAAGGGCACCGGCGATCAGGATCGGATCCAGAACGGCGCGCCGGACGGCGTCGCGCTCATCGACACCTCGACGCTCTCCGTGCTCGACGCGCTCTCCTACGAGGGGTCCATCACGGCGGGCGTCATCAACGGCCTCGGCGCGACGAACCTGGTGGAGGGCTCGCCGACGACGGCCGCCGACAGCAACACGCAGCTCGGCTCGCTCGCGCGCATCCCGAACGGGACGGACACGAACGACGCCGTGAACGACTGGGGCTTCACGCCGACGCCGACGCCGGGCACGCAGAACCAGTGACCCTCCTCACGGAGGAGGCGACGCGAGGGCGCGGACGAGCGCCCTCCGTCGCGGACTTGGCGAGGCTCGCCGCGATCGTCGCCTCGCTCGTCGCCGCGTGTGCTCCTGCGCCTTCCGCGCCGCACGTCGGATCGGATCTTCGCGACGAGCCCGCCGTCGCGAGCGCTGCCCCGAGCGAGGTGGCCCCGATCGCCTCCGCGCCGCTCGCTGCGCCTTCGGCGACGCCGAGCGCCTCGAGCGCGCCGGCGCCGCTCGTCCGTCGATCG
>CAYYKK010000304.1:5570-8978 GCA_964467935.1 uncultured Polyangiaceae bacterium | reverse complement strand
GTCTCGACCAACCGCTCGAGGCGGCGATTCCAGCCGGGGCCGAGGAAGCCCGCGCCCGCGCCGAGGGCGACGCCCAACATCGTGCTCAGCGCGATCGCGAGGACGCTGAGGCCGAGCGCCGTGCGCGCGCCGAACGCCAACCGGGCGAAGACGTCGCGGCCGCGCTCGTCGGTGCCGAGCGGGTGCCCGCGCGAAGGGGGCGCGAGCTTGTCGCTCGACTCGCGCTCGGGGCCGCGCCGCACGAGGGGCCACACCGCGGTCTCTCCCTCGTAGCGCTCGGCGATCTCGGCGGGCGAGAGGGCGGTGAAGCGCTCCGGGTGCAGCACGGCGGGCAGAAACACGGCTCCGTCGGGGCCGCGCGCGTAGAGCGGCGCGTCGCCCGCGCAGAGGTCCGCGAAGATCGCGACGAGCGCGAGCAGCCCGAGGACGGTCGCGCCGACCGCGACGCGACGGCTCGAGGCGAGCCGCGCGCGGACGATGCTCCCGTGCGTCACGTCCTGCCTCGCGCGAGCTTGTGCCGGGTGCGCGGATCCACGATCGCGTGGGCGATGTCGGTGAGCACCACGGCGACCGACGCGACGCCCGCGAGCAGGACGGAGAGGGCCATCAAGAAGCCGGTGTCGCGCTGGCCGACCGCCTCGATCGTCAGCGCGCCGAGCCCGCGGAGGTGGAACACGTGCTCCACGACGAACGCGGATCCGAGCGCCATGGGCGGCTCGAGCGTCGCGAGCGTGACCACGGGGACGAGCGAGTTGCGCAGGCCGTGCACCACGACGGCCCGCCAGCGGCTCGCGCCCCGCGCGACCGCCGCGCGCACGAAGTCGCTGGAGAGCGTGGTCGAGAGCGCGGAGCGCTGGTGACGGGTCGGAGCAGCGACGAGGCCGATCGCGACGATGAGGGTCGGCCACAGGAGGCCCGCGCCGCCACCCGTCGCCTCGTGCAGCGCGACGGCGACGATCGCGACCGGGACCGCGTTGGCGGTGACCACCGTCGCGCCGATGGCGATGTCCGTCCTGCGGCCGCGGAGCACGGCCGACGCGACGCCGAGCGCCACGCCGACGGCGTACGCGAGCGCGATGGCGCCGAAGACGATGACGAAGGTCGTCGGCGCCCCGCGCGCGACGCGCACGATCGCGGGGGGCGCTTGTCGCCCGGCGCCGAACGAGGTGACGACGGAGTAGGCCCATTTCCCGTACCGCGTCTCGAGCACGAGGGCGGACGCGCGGCCGGCGCCGTCGAGCGTCTTGTAGTCGGTGCCGTAGACGAACCAGAAGGCCCGCCACCGCTCGACGACGGCCTGCGCGTCGGCGAGCCGAGCGCCCTCGCCGATCCGGTCTGGCCGGCCCGTCGCGTGCGCGAGCACGTCGACGAGCGCGCGAGCGACCTCGACGTCCGCGTCCGTCTCCGGGCGCTCGAGGCGCGCCATCAGCGCTTCGAGCGCGAACGTGTCGAGCTCCTCCACCTCCACCGCCCGCGACGCGGTCCGGTAGCGCGCCAGGCGCTCGACCGCGGTGCGTACGCCGCTCGGCGTGAACTCGACGCTGCGGTTGCTCCACATCCGCGTCCAATAGAGCGGCGCGGTGTCCGCGCGCACGGCGTCGGCCCGGTTGGGGAGGTGCATCCGCTTCGCGATCGGCGCGAGCGCGAGCGCCACCCGCTTGCGCGTCTCCGGCTCGAACGCGTCGAGGGCGGGGATCACGTGGGGGAGCGCCGCCGCGCCGAGGCGCGCGAGCTCACGCGCGCCGTGCTCACCGGCCTCGCCGCCGCCCGCCACCTGCGCGAGCGCGTCGAGGGAGCGTCGTCGCACGTCGAGCGGCGAGAGGTTCAGAAAGCGCGGCAGGTCGACGAAGCGCTCGCGCCGCTCCGCCGCGAGCTGCTCGGGCGGTGTCGCGGCGCGGACGCTCTCCTCGTCGGTCGGATCCGGCACGAGCGAGAGGAACAGGAACGACGCGAGCGAGACGAGCAAGAGCGTCGGCAGCGTCCAGAGCAGCCGCCGGAGCAGGAAGGGCAGCATGCCTCGACCCGCCTATCGCAACAGGTAGTAACCTGCAACTACGACGCAGGTGACGGCGCTCACGATCAGCATCGTCGCGACCCACGAGGGCGTGGGCTCGCGCGGGAGGTCCACCGGATCCTCCACGCGCCGAATCGCGTCGGCGAGCTCGTCCTGGTAGTCCTCGTCGCCGTCGCCCTTGCCGGGGCCCGGCGGGCGGATCGATTTGATCGTCATCGCGCGCGGCGGGTAGCCGCTCGTGTGCGCGTCGGGGCGCGAGCTCGGGTGGACGCCCTCGGGCAGCTCGTACTTGCGGTACTTGAGGCCGGCGATGTCCTCGGCGGTGGGCTCGTCGAGGCTCGCCCCCTCGAAGCGGGCGATGACGACCGTCACGTTGTCGTGCCCGCCCGCCTGGTTCGCGCGATCGGTGAGCTCGCGGCACGCCTCGAGCGGGTCGTCGATCGCGCGGAGCACCTCGCGGATCTCGTCGTTCCGCACCATGCCCGACAGACCGTCCGAGCAGAGCAGCAACGTGTCGCCCTTCTTCAGCTCGACGAAGGTGAGGTCGACCTGGACGCTCTCGGCGGTGCCGAGGGCCTGCAGGATGATGTTGTTGTGCTCGAAGGTCTCGGCTTCTTCTTCGGTGAGCTGACCGGCTTCGATGAGCTGGTTCACGAGCGATTGATCGCGCGTCACCTGCACCAGTCGGTCGCCCCGGAGGAGGTAGCCGCGGCTGTCGCCGACCTGTCCGAGGAACAAGTGGTCGTCCATCAGCGCGGCGATGGTCGCGGTCGTGCCCATCCCGCGGCGGGTCCGGTCGGCCTTCGCCTCGGAGAAGATGCGCAGGCCCGCGGTCTCGATCGCGCCGACGAGCCGCGAGGCGAGCTCGTCGCGGGACTCGGGCGGATCGCCCGCGAGCATCCGCTCGTAGACGATGTCGACCGCCAGCTGGCTCGCGACCTCACCCGCCGCCGCGCCGCCCATGCCGTCGCACACGCCGAGCACCGTGCCGCGCTCGCCGACGAGCTGCGTGCGATCGACCTCCATCAGGCCGCGGCTCGCCTTCGTGAGATCGGCGACGAGGAAGTTGTCTTCGTTGTGCTCGCGGACCTGACCGACGTCGGTGCGGCCGAAGACGCGGAGCATCACTTCGTCCGATTTTCGCGCGGCTGCCGCGTCGGCTTCGTGCACGGCGGCCACGGCCATCGTCGTCGCGTCGGGCTCGGTCGCGTCCCCTTCGACGGGGTCGTCGACGGATCCTTTGCGCGCTGCGCTCGCTTCGTCGCGCGCCTTCGCAGCGGCGTCCGCGCCCGGCTCGCTCGCCTTGCTGTCGCCGCTCGCGGCCTTGCCGTCGGCGGTGTTGCTCGTCGCCTTCGCCCCCATCGACTTTTCACTGGCCGACTTGGTGATGGCGG
>CAYYKK010000304.1:0-5470 GCA_964467935.1 uncultured Polyangiaceae bacterium | reverse complement strand
CCTTGCCTTCAGCAGCCTTGCCTTCAGCAGCCTTGCCTTCAGCAGCCTTGCCTTCAGCAGCCTTGCCTTCCACGGCTTTGCCTTCAGCGGCCTTGCCGGCGCTCGACTTGCCGGCGCTCGACTTGCCGTCGACGGAGGGGCCACCCGTGCTCTTCGCGTCGGTCGCCTTCGCGTCGCTCTTGGCCGCGCCCGACTTTGCGCCGCTCGCCTTCGCGTCCTTCGACGCCTCCGACTTGGCGTCGACGCCAGGCCCGAGGTCGTCGAGCTCGCCGCGACCGATCTCGAGCGTCGGCCCGTCGTCGATGGCGTCGTCCTCCGAGGCTCCGGCGCTGCCCTTCGTCTGGCTCGGGCTCATGGTGCGCTCTCGGTGCCTCGGTGGGGTTCAACTGCGAAAGCCGCCGAGGCCGGACGCTCCTCGTCCTTGCGCGCCTTCGTCGCGCGGCCGAGGTCGAGCCGGAACAGGTGCTGTCCGATTCGGATCCGATCCCCGTCCTCGAGGGCGGTGTCGCGGCGGATGGCGACGTAGGTGCCGTTCGAGGAGCCCAGGTCCTCGATCGAGAAGTCGTCGTCCATGCGCCGAATGGTCGCGTGCTTGCGCGAGAGGAAAGGATCGGAGGTGAACACGATGTCACCGACCTCGCGTCCGATCACGGTCTCGTCGCGGAACAGGTGGTACACGTCCGCGGCGACGCCCTCGATCGTTCTCTGCTCGAGGCGCGCGAGGCGGCGAACCGGCTTCGAGCCGAAGAGTCGGGTGCCGTGCTGGAGCGCGCCTTGTCGCAGCGCTGCCCCCTGATTGCGTTCCGCCTCGCTCACCGGGTGAAACTGTAACACCTGCAGCCCCAGAAGAATCAAGTCACCGCTCTCCAGGGGCTGTCGACCACGTGTCCGCGCGTAGACCCCGTTCGCGGATCCGAGGTCGCGGACGTGCCAGCGACCGTCGATCCGGAGGAGGCGCGCATGACGCGGTGAGACGTACTCGTCCTCGGAGAGGAGGATGTCACCCTCGGAGCGGCCGACGTCGACCTGATCACTCGACAAGTCGTAGGCTTTGCCTTCGCTGCCATCCTCGACGAGCACGACGAGGCGACCGAGCACCTCGGCCTCGACGAGGCGCGCGGAGCCCACGAACGTCGCGGCGGCGGCTTGCGCGATGGGGCTCTCGGCCGGGCGCGCAGCGAGGGGAGGGGGGAGGTCGGAGCCGGGCGCGGTCGGTGAGACGCGCGGCGGCGGCGGCTTCGGCGGCGCGCTCCGCACGGAGGGAGGCGGCGGTGGCGGCGCCTTCGCGGGTGGCGTCGTGGGGGGTGCGGGGGTCGCGGGGGGCGGCGGTGGCGCGAGGGGCGACGGCGGTGGAGCGGGCGCCGGGGCAGGGGCTCCGACGCTGCTGGCCGGCTCGGCCGGCCGGGCGACGGTGAGCGCCGCATGGGGATCGACGGTGCGCGCGACGGCGCCCTTCGGCTCGGGCCCGGGGGCGCCGAGCGCCGCGCCGCAGTACTTGCAGAAGCGCGCGCCGGCGGCGCACTGGCCGTGGCATCGCGTGCAGGTGATCATCGCCGGTGCTGGCGCTTCGACGTCGGCGATCCCGAGCACCGGTGCGCCGACGATGGGTGCGCCGGGATCGACGATCGTCGCGCTCGCGCCCGCCGGCGGCGGAGCCAAGGGCGGCGCGGCTGGAGCGACGGCGGGCGGTGGTGGCGCGGGCGGAGAAGCGACGGGCGCGGAGATCGCGCCACCCGCGGCAGCGGCTGCTGCGGCCGGCGGTGCCCCGGGGACCGAGGTGGTGGGCGGCGCCGCTTTCACCGGGCCGCCGCACGTCGCGCAGTAGCGATACGAGGCGGGGTTCGACGATCCGCAGACGGAGCACACCCCCATCGCGCTCGATCCGGCGCTGCGGATGGGCGCTGGTTGTGCGGCGGGCGTGCTCGGTCCGGGGGGTGGCGGGAACGCAGCTGGCGCGGGCGTCGCCGACACCTGCGCAGCTGCGCCCAACGGATCGGCCGAGGGCCGCGGCGCGAGGATCGATGGCTCGGCGAGCTTCGGGATCTCCGGAGGTCCGAACGAGAACGACGGCGCGGAGGGGCGGTGCGAGCGTCGCGACCCACCCTCCTCCATGGGAGGCGTGCTGGGTCGCGCGCCTTCGCTCGGTGGGCTCGAGATGGTCCGGGGCGTGGGGACCGTCGCGGGCGGCACGCTCGCCGGGGTCGACGCGCCGGACACGGCCGCGATCCCTTGCGGCGGCGTCGGTGCGACCGCCTTCGGGGGCGGCGCTGCCTTCAGACGTTTCCCGCAGTCCTGACAGAAGGTCAGCTTGTCCGGGTTGTCCCGTCCACAGACGTCGCAGAGCACCGCAGGAGGGGACCGTGTTGTGCGCCCTTCGTCAAGCCCGTAACACGCGACGCGGTGCGACGCGGCGCGTGGATCACTCGCGGCCGAGCTCGGTGCGCAGCTCGATCGTGAGCTCGAAGCGCATGAACTGGGAGATTCCGGTCTCGCGCTTCTGCCCGGTCGTGTCGGTGTAGCCCGCGAGCAGGACGGGCACGTAGGCGATGTCGAGACCCACGAGCGCGAAGCGCGTGATCTCGAACTCCATGCCGCCGCCGCCCTGCACCGCGGCGCCGCCGGTGCTCGCGCCCCACTCGTTGCCGTACCACACGCCGCCCACGCCCCACTGCACGTAGGGCGTCACGCGGCTGCCGAAGTCGATGAAGTACCGCATCTCGCCGCGGAGCTGCTGGAAGATGGCCAAACGATATTGATTGTTCGAATCGAGCTTCGCGAACTGGTAGGCGCCGCCGAAGTACCACGGCCCGCTCGGGCGGTAGCCGCCGCGGATCGCGAGACCACCGCCGGAGCCGAGGATGCACGGCGTGAACGCGCCCGGTGGACAGATGCGGCCGCTCGTCAGGTTCGCGTCGCCACCGAGGCCGATCCCGTACTGCACGTAGTCGACCTCGAGCGGCGAGGGGCGTCGCTCGCGCGGACGCGGTCCTGCCGCGCTCGCGCTCGACGCAGGCTCCGGCGAAGTCGTCGCGGCCGTGTCCGCGGGCCGTGGTGAGGGGGTGGTGGACGCGGGCGCCTTCGTCGGCGAGGCCGTCGCTGGCGCCTCTGCGGGCGCGGTCGCCGACGTCGCGGGCGGCGTCGCCGACGGACTCGCCGCGGCGGGGATCGGCTGCGCGAGCGCCGCGCCCTCACGCGCCGCGACGGCGATGCCGAAGAGCGTGCAGATGGCGCGCCTCATCTCGGCCGAAGATAGCTTGACGAACGCCGAGACACTCGCCTAAACGTGGGCACGCGAGCTTCCATGGAGATTCATCTCGACAAGCGGGCCGTGCGCCAGATTCGTCTCTCCGCGAGCGATTCGATCGAGGAGGGCGACACCGAGGCGTTGCGTGAGGACATCCTCGAAGCCTTCTCCGAAGAGCAGGTCGAGGAGATCGAGCGTCGCCTCGACAACGGGGACTTCTTCGAGTTCTTGTCGGACGTGCTCGACGACTGGAACGGTGACGACGTGGACGAGCTGCTCGAGCTTCTCGAGACCCAGCTCGGCGACATCGGCATCGACCTCAAGTACGAGCCTCGCGAAGACGACGACGAGGAAGAGGCCGAGGACGACGACGTCGATCTCGACGACGAGGACGAGGACGACGAGGACGGCGACGAGAGCCTCGACGAAGAACCGGCCGACGACGACGACTGACGTCGTCTCGCGACGAGCCTCGCCGCCCTCGCCGCTCCGGGCAGCTCGTTCTACGCCGCCGCGCACGTCACCGAAGCGCACGTCACCGAAGCGCGCGTCACTGCGGCATCGGCGCGGGCTCGAGCTTCTTCGGCGCGTCGCCTTCGTCCGGCGGCGGATTCTCTCCGCGCAAATCGCGGAGGATGTACTCGCGGCATGATGGGTTCTCCGCGATCGCCGGGCACAGCGCGTGCGCGCACGCCACGTAGCGCGACTCCGGGCGAGACTTCGCGAGCAGGTGCATCGACTCGCACGCGCGGTCGCCCTCCTTGTCCTCGACCTCCAGCCTCGCCTCGGCCCAGAGGGCGTCGTCGCAGAAGCGCGTCTCGGAGCGCTCGGTGCACACCGCGCGGAACGCGCGCTTCGCCCCTTCGCGATCGTGCTTCGCGTCGCGCAGGAGCGTCGCGACGCGCAGCTGCGCCTCGGGAAAGCGAGGGCGCTCGTAGCTCGAGCCCGCGTAGGCCGCCTCGGCGGGCTTCATCATCTCACGCAGGAGCTCGATCGCCTCGTCCACGTGACCGAGCTGCTCGGCGAGCAGCGACGCCTGGTAGTACGCGTCGTCGGTGAGCGAGCCGTGCGGGTAGGGATGGGCCCGCGCCGTCGCGACGAACACGTCGTGCGCCTCCTGGTACCGCCCCGCGCGGAAGAGCACGAGCCCCTCCTCGTACGCGACCTCCTCCTCCAGCTCGTTGCCCTTCGCGACGGGCTCGAGCGCGCGGAGCCAGGCGAGCGCTGCGTCGGCGCCCTTCTCTTCTTCGATCGGCGCGTAGAGGCGTCGCATCGCGTGCCGCGCGAGGCCGCTCGTCGGGTGGTGCTGGATGGCCGCGAGCATCAGCGGGTCACCTTTGTCGCGGCCCTCGTACTCGGTGACGAGCTTCGCTCGCTCGAACTCCGCGCGGATCGCCTGGTAGCGACCGCCGCCCTCGTCGACGATGCGCGCGAGGAGCGCGTCGGCGTCCGACGGCTTGCCGAGGCGCTCGTATGCGTGCGCCTCGAGCAGCCTCGCCTCGTCACGATCTTTGTAGCGATCGCCGAGCAGCCCGGCCTCGTGAAAGGAGCGCGCCGCCTCGTCCCAGCGCCCGGCGTTCTGAGCGGCGAGGCCGCGCGCGAGGGCTTCTTGGTAGCCCTTCGCGTAGGTGGGCGCGCAGCCGGCGAGGACCGCCAGCGCGATCACCGTGATCGCTCGGCGCGTCACACGCCTCCGTGGCTGCCGTCCACGTCGCGCGCGGCATCGAGCAGCAGCTCGCTCGCTCGAATCGTGTCCTCGCGCGACACGTCGAGGTGCGTGACGGCGCGCAGGCGATGCTCGCCGAAGACGGACAGGAGCACGCCGCGCCGCTCGGCGGCCTTCGCGACGACCTCCGCGGGCTCCATCGTGTCCACGAGGACGATGTTGGTCTCCACCTCGTGTGGCACGAGGCCTTTCTCGCCCGCGAGGCGCTTCGCGAAGAGCGCCGCGTTCGCGTGGTCCTCCTCGAGACGCTCGCGGTGGTGCTCGAGCGCGAAGCGCGCGGCGGACGCGAGGATGCCCGCTTGACGCATGCCGCCTCCGAGCATCTTGCGGAAGCGGTGCGCGCGCGCGACGAGCTCGCGGCTGCCGACGAGCGCGCTGCAGCGTTCGTGCACGACCACGTGAATCGCCTGCGCGATGACGGCGGGATCATCGTCGCCGGGATAGAGAACGTTGCGGCCGACCAGCGCGCCGCGCACGTTGGGACCCGCGCCCAGCGCGCC
>CAYYKK010000303.1:0-9071 GCA_964467935.1 uncultured Polyangiaceae bacterium | reverse complement strand
CGTGGCCCTGGATCTCGGGATGAAGCGCAACATCCTGCGGAGCCTCGTCGACGTCGGCTGCGACGTCGTGGTCGTCCCCGCCAACACGTCGGCTGCGGACATCCTCGCGCTCTCTCCGGCCGGCGTCTTCCTCTCGAACGGCCCCGGCGATCCGGCCGCCGTCACCTACGCGATCGACACGATCCGCGCGCTCCTCGGTCGCACGCCCCTCTTCGGGATCTGCCTCGGTCACCAGCTGTTGTCGCTCGCGGCCGGCGCGAAGACCTACAAGCTCAAGTTCGGTCACCGCGGGCTCAACCAGCCCGTGAAGAACCTCGCGACGGGCCGCGTCGAGGTGACGTCGCAGAACCACGGGTTCGCCGTCGACGTCGGCTCGCTCCCCGCGGGCGTCTCGAGCTCGTACGTGCACCTCAACGACGGCACCAGCGAGGGCATCGATATCAAGGGCGCGCGCGCCTTCAGTGTGCAATTCCATCCCGAGGCGGCGGCCGGCCCCCACGACACGCTCCATCTGTTCGAGCGGTTCGCGTCGATGCTCGCGTGACGCTCTCGACCCGCCCCGCCGCCGGACAGCCCCGATGAACAAGCAAACCGTCTACTTCGTGAGCCTCGGCTGCCCCAAGAACCGCGTCGACTCCGAGGTGATGCTCGGCGTCGCCGAGCAGGGCGGCTTCCAGCACGTCGACGATCCGGCCGATGCGCGCGTCATCGTCGTCAACACGTGCGGCTTCATCGGCGAGGCGAAGAAGGAGTCGATCGAGACCATCTTCGAGATGGCCCGCTTCAAGGAGTCGGGCTCGTGCGAGCGGCTCGTCGTCACCGGGTGCCTCTCGCAGCGCCACCCGGACGAGCTCGCCCGAGGCATGCCCGAGGTCGACCACTTCCTCGGCTCGAGCGACATGCTCGCGCTCGGCAAGGTCTTGAAAGGCGGCGCCGAGCGCATGCTCGTCGGCACGCCGGCCGACTGGCTCGTCGAGTCGAAGAGCCCGCGAAGGCTCACGACGCGCCCCGGCAGCGCGTACGTGAAGATCGCCGAGGGCTGCAACCGCTCCTGCTCCTTCTGCGTGATCCCGAGCCTCCGCGGCAAGCAGCGGTCGCGACGCGCCGACGACGTCGTCCGCGAGGTGCGGGGCCTCGTCGAAGGCGGCGTGAAGGAGATCAACATCATCTCGCAGGACACCGTCGCCTACGGGCGCGATCTCGACGGACGGCCGTCGCTCGCGTCGCTCGTGCGGCGCGTCGCCGACGTCGATGGGCTCGCGTGGGTCCGGCTCTTCTACCTCTACCCCGAGGCGCTCGACGACGAGCTCTACGAGCTGCTCGCCCAGCACCCGCGCGTCCTGCCCTACGTCGACATGCCGCTCCAGCACGCCGCCGACGGGATGCTCCGGCGCATGCGGCGCGGACACGGCGGCGCCCGCCTGCGAAAGGTGGTCTCGACGCTGCGCGAGCGCGTCCCCGACCTCACCTTCCGCACCGCCTTCATCGTGGGTCACCCCGGCGAAACGGACGAAGAGTTCGCCGAGCTGATGAGCTTCGTCGAATGGGCAGAGTTCGATCGCGTCGGCGTCTTCAAATACTCGGACGAGGAGACCTCGAAGAGCGCCACGCTCGACGGCAAGGTCCCCGCGCGCACCGCGAACGCGCGTCATCGCAAGCTGATGCAGCTGCAACGGAAGATCTCTCACAAGAAGAGCGCGGCGCTCGTCGGGCGCGAGCTCGACGTGCTGGTCGAGGGGCCGAGCGACGAGCACGAGTACGTCCTCATGGGGCGGCACGCGGGTCAGGCGCCGGACATCGACGGGCAGGTCTACCTCTCCGGCGACGAGGCGGTGCCCGGCGAGATGCGCCGCGTCGAGATCAGCCAAGCGAGCGACTACGATCTCGTCGGCGAGCTCCTGCCTGCGCAGAGCCCGAGCTCCGCCGAGAAGAAGAAGTCGTCGCCGAAGCGTCCGGTGCGACTGCGCGTCTTGCCGAGCGCTTGATCGCCGGCCCTTCGCCACGTGTCACCTCCGAGGAGGGTGCAGGCAACGCAGTTGGCGGCTACGATCGCCCTTCGAGCGCCGGCTCCGCGGTTTGTGCGTAGGCGCGGGAATTGCCAAAGCTTCGCGTTGCCCCTCCCATGACCACGCCCTCCCGCCTCCTGTCGTGCGCTCTGCTCCTGCTCACGGGGTGTCTGAGCCCGACGCTTCCGCTGCCGCCACCCGACGCGCCGGAGACGATCCGATCCGTCGGCACCAATCGCTGGGGCATCGGCGGCACCTGCGTCGCGGGCGCCGAGGTGGTCGTCCTCGATCAGGCCTCCGGTCGAGGCGCCGTCTACGTCGACCTCGATCACAGCGGTCGCTACTACGTCGAGATCGACGCGAGCCCGTGCGACCTCGCCTCGGTCTCGCAGACCGTGCGCGGCGAGGCGAGCGGCACGACGGGCTTCGTCGTGACGCCCCACGAGGTGGGTCAGCCGACGTCCTCGGCCTGCTCTCCGTGAGCGGTGGCGCGCGCACGACGAGCGTCGCGAGGCCGACATTCTTCTCGTGTCGGCGCCGCGCTGCTATCGTGAAAAGGTGAGCGATACCGAGCGCCGCACGATCCTGATCGCGGACGACGAGCCCGGTCTGCGCGAAGTGCTCGCGATCGCCTTCCGGCGTGAGGGATACGCCGTCACCGCCGCCTCCGGCTTCAAGCAGGCCGTGTCGATGATCGGCGAGGTCCTCGCGCCCTTCCACGTCGTCTTGACGGATCTGCTGATGCCGGACGGCTCCGGCCTCGACGTCCTCGCCGCCGCCAAGAAGCGCTCCGACGCGACCGAGGTCGTCGTGATGACGGCCCACTCGACGGTCGAGACCGCGATCAGCGCCATGCGCGGCGGCGCCTACGACTTCGTCGTCAAGCCCTTCAGCCCTGCGCACGTGGTCGCGATCGCGCAGAAGGCGGTCGAGCGGCGCAGCATCGTCTCCGAGAACCAGCGGCTCCGCGCGAAGCTCGAGCGCCTCGAGCCGCACGATCTCGATCTCGGCTCCAACCCTCGCATGGTGGCGATCGCCGAGCTCATCGAGAAGATCGCGTCGACGAAGACCACGGTGCTCATCACCGGCGAGAGCGGCACCGGCAAGGAGCGCATCGCGCAGCGCCTGCACCAACGCAGCGATCGTCGCGACGGACCGTTCCGCGTCGTCAACTGCGGCGCGCTCCCCGAGGCGCTGATGGAGAGCGAGCTCTTCGGTCACGAGAAGGGCGCGTTCACCGGGGCGGCGACGAAGGCGAACGGCATCTTCCGCGACGCGAACGGCGGAACGGTCCTGCTCGACGAGATCGGCGAGCTGCCCCTGCCCTTGCAGGTCAAGCTCCTGCGCGTGCTCCAGGAGCGGAAAGTGCGCCCGGTGGGCAGCAGCGTCGAGGCGAGCACCGACGTCCGCGTCCTCGCCGCGACCAACCGCGACGTCGAGGGCGACGTGCAAGCGGGCCGCTTCCGCCAGGACCTCTACTACCGCCTCAACGTCATCCGCATCGATCTGCCTCCCTTGCGGGAGCGGGTCGAGGACATCGCTCGCTTCGCCGAGCGCTTCGTGAAGCGCTTCGCCGAAGAGCACGGCAAAGAGGTGCGCGGGCTCAGCGCCGACGCGCTCCGCGCCCTCGAGCGCTACGCCTTCCCCGGCAACATCCGCGAGCTCGAGAACATGATCGAGCGCGCGGTCGCGCTCTCTTCGGCCGCGATGATCGGGCTCGGCGATCTACCGCGCGAGGTGAGCGGGCTCAGCGCGTCGCCGACGCCGCTCGTCGGCACCCTGCCCGAGGAGGGCTGTCAGCTCGACGAGGTCCTCGCCGAGATCGAGCGCCGCTTCCTGCTCCAGGCGCTCGAGCGCACCAATGGTGTGCGCACCTCCGCCGCCAAGCTCCTCGGCCTCACCTTTCGCTCCTTTCGCTATCGCCTCGCCAAGCTCGGCCTCGAAACCATGAAGGATGAAGATGAACCACCTTCGTCAGCCCCCTCGCCCGAACCATGACGATCTTTGTCACGGGGGTGATGTGCGACCCCGATATCTTCGGGCGTTCAGCGATGGGCGTCCGTGGCACGCGAGGTGCTTCATGCCGGGCATGACCAGGCGGAGGTTCCGAGGACGCGGCGAGGCAGGGTTCACCCTGGTCGAGCTGATGATCGTCGTCGCCATCGTCGGCGTCATCGCCGCCATCGGCCTCGTCGGGTTCCGAAAGTACCAGGCGTCCGCGGCGGCCGGCGAAGCCCGCGCCATGCTCCAGACGATTCGCGGCGCGGAGGACGCGTACAAGGCCGAGACGCTCTCGTACAAGAGCTGTCCGACGCCGCCGGCGAACCTCGATTGGGGCAGCGACTACCATCCACGCAAGAAGGCCGCGCTCGACACGGGCGGCGACAAGAAGGCGGCGTGGACGGGCTGGGGCACCGCGATCGAGACGTGTTTCAAGCAGCTCAACGTCGTGGCCAGCGGTCCGGTCCGCTTCTCGTACGCCGTGATGGCGGGCGACCCTGGCGCCGGTCAGACCATCCCGGCCCCCGGCACGGTCCCCGCGGGGACCTGGCCCTTCACCGCCTTCGACTCGAACTCGCCGTGGTTCGTCGCGGGCGCGCTCGGCGACATGGACGCCGACACCAAGAACTCGTTCCTGTGGACCTCTTCTTTCAACGGAGACATCGGCGTCTACGACGACACCGAGTGATCTCGAGAACGCGACGACCACCGGGACGAGCCAACCAAGACTCCGAGCGTGGGCGTGCTCACCACCACCGCCGATGAGCGGCGGCGAGCCGTAGCTTGCGCCCGCGTTGACTGACTTACACCTGTAACAAGGAAGGAAAACGAACCATGCGCGCATTCAAGCGATACTCGAACCGAGGCTTCACGCTCGTCGAGCTCATGATCGTCGTCGCCATCATCGGCGTTCTCGCGGCGTTGGCCATCTACGGCGTGTCTCGCTACCTCGCGAGCGCGAAGACGTCGGAGGCGAAGAACACGATCGGCGCGCTCGTTCGAGGTGGCATCGGCGCCTTCGAGCGTGAGACCACGGCCTCCGAGCAGGTCGCCGAAGGCGGCACGTCGGTCGCGTTCAACCACGACGTCTGCTCGTCGGGCGCCTTCCCGGCCGCCGGCGCGACGTTCGTCTCTTCCGTGCCCGCGGCTCCGCCGCTCGGCACCAAGTACCAGCCCGTCACGAAGGACGGCGATTTCGACACCGGCACCAACCTCACCGGCTGGCGCTGCATGAAGTTCACGATGTCGAGCCCGATCTACTACCAGTACACCTACGTCGCGAAGACGCTCGCCGCCGCCGGCGAGGCGTCGGCGACCGGTTGGTACGCGCCGGGCGGCGGCGTCGTGGTCGATCCGGTCGGCTCGGCCGCGTACGCGGCTGCGCCGGGCGCGTTCGAGGTGTCGGCGACGGGCAACGTCGACGGCGACACGCTCTTCTCGCACTTCAGCCAGTCGGCGCTCGTCAACACGGTCTCGAAGGAGATCAAGGAAGGCACGCAGCTCTACATCTACGCCGAGTACGAGTGATCGACGCGCGCAGGCCTCGCTCGCGGGCGTGTCCCTCGTCGGGCGCGCCCTCCGAGGCTTGCGCTCTCGCGCCTCACCGGTAGAGTGCCCCGGTCGTGAGAATGACGGTTCTCCAGATCGCGGCGGTGTTCGGCATCGGCGGCAGCCTCTTGGCTGTCGCCGTGCCTGCTTTTGTGCGGAACCTCCAAGCCTCGAAGCTGAGCGAGCCGATCGAGAACCTCTCGCTCATCGTGAACCACGCGGTCGCCTACGGGCAGACGCACCCGGAGCCGGACGTGTTTCCGCCCTCGGTAGAGCGCACGCCCGCCGCGATCCCGCGCGGCGCGCCCGTCACCGATCCCCCCGGCACGTGGGCGCAGATGACGTGGCGCGCGCTCGACTTCCACCTCGAGGAGCCGCACTCGTTCGCCTACCAGTTCGACAGCCGCTACGATCCGACGAGCGGCGTCGCGACGTTCGTCGTCACCGCGCAGGGCGACTTGGACGGGGACGGATCGCCGTCGAAGTTCGCCACCTACGGAGAGAAGCGGCGGGGCTCCGACGCGCGCGCGCTGCCCGGCCTCTACATCGACCACGAGCTCGAGTGACCATGTCCCCCCAACCGCGCAGCGACGACGGCCGGCGTGACGTCTGGCTCCTCCTCGGTCTCGCGTGCGCCAGCGCCGCGGGCGTCGCGGCGACGCAGCACCACGCCGCGACGATCGGCAGCAAGGTGAAGGAGCGAGGCGAGGTCTACCTCCTGCCCCCTCCCGACGAGCTGAAGGTCATGAGCATCGGCTACCGCGCCGCGCTCGCCGACGTGCTCTGGGCGAACCTGCTCGTCACCCAAGGCTTTCGCACGCAGGAGCGCCTTCGGTACTCCAACGTCGTGCCGGGCCTCGAGTCGATCAGCGAGCTCGATCCGCAGTTCCGCGAGCCCTACCTCTACGCGGACTCGCTGATCCTCTACCAGGCCGTCGCCGCGCCGATCGAGGACGTGCGCGCCGTCCGCACGATCCTCGAGCAGGGCATCAAGAACCGGCCGCTCGACGGTGAGATTTGGCTCTTGCTGGGGCAGTACCTCTCGTTCCGCGCCCCCGCGTCGTTCTTGAAGGACGAGGACGAGAAGGCGAGGTGGAGGACCGAGGGCCTGCTCTACCTCGAGCGCGCGGTCGAGCTCGCGGGCGCCAACTCGAACATCGCGTGGCAAGCGCTCGGCGGCGGCAGCCACTACAAGCGCGCCGGCGAGCGCGACGCGGCGATCCGCTTCTACCAGAAGGTCCTCGCCACCACGGAGGACGAGGAGCTCGCCGCGAGCGCGCGCGCGTCGCTCGACGCGCTCTTGCGAGACGAAGAGCGGCACGGCGCCGAGGAGCGAAGTCAGGCGATGGTCGAGGCCGCTCGCGCCGAGGCGGAGAGCTTCGAATGGCTCGAGCCGATCAAGCGCGCGACGCGCCGTATCGCGTTCACGGGGCTGCCGCGGACGGCGATGCTCTCGATGTCGCCGCCGCTCGACGGCTACGCTTGCGCTGGCGGCGCCGCGTCCACGCGCGCCCTCGAGCCCGTGTGCGCGCGCACGTGGGTCGAGTGGTCGGCGCGCGAGCTCGCGAAGCGCTGAGCGCTCGCGCGACGTCGTCGCTCGGACGTGGCGACGTCGATCGGCTCGCGCACGATCGACGTCGCGCGCGAAGGGCTCAGTCGAACTTGACCGCCGCCGTGGCGGTCTCGCCCGGCTTCACCGTCACCGACTTGCTCTTCTTGCCCTTGTCGGGATGGATGAACGTCACGGTGTGCGGGCCGGCCGGAACGCTCTTGCCGACGATGGGCGTCGAGCCGAGCGGCTTGCCGTCGAGGAGCACCTTCGACACGGGGATCGAGTTGATGTTGAGCGTGCCGTTGCCGCTCGCGGGCGCTTCCTTCGGCTGGTCCTTGGGCTGATCCTTCGGCTGGTCCTTGGGCTGCGTCGGGAGGGGTCCGGGCGTCGGCGCGGTCGCCGGCTTGCCGACCTCGGCGAGCTCGATGTCGAGCGTCTTGTCGGCCTCGCCGTCATCGAACTTGATGTCCTCGGAGAAGTCCTGGAAGCCCTTCTTCGTCGCGGTGAGCTTCCACTGGTCCTTCGTGTCGATGTCGATCTTGACCGGCGGGCTGTTCCAGATCGCGTCGCTGAGCTTCTTCTCGACCTTCTTGCCGTTCTGCGTGCTCGAGAGCACGACCTGCGCCCCGGTCGTCTTGAGCTCGAGGGTGAGGCGGCCCTTCAGGACCTTCAGCTTCGTCTCGCCGAGGTCGGTGACCTGGCCCTGCGTGACGTTCACCGTCTTCTCGATCGACTCGTAGCGATCGCCGCCGTCGAGCTTCACCTTGTGATCGCCGGGCGTGAGGCTCGTGAGGGAGACCGGGAGCGTGCCGCTGTCCTTGCCGTCGACGAGCACCTTGACGCTCGAGGCGCCCTCCATCTTGAAGCCGGTGCCCTGCGCGACCGGCTGCGCGGACGGCTGGGCGCTCGGCGTGGCGGGGGTCGCGCCGCCGTCGTCGTCGATCGAAATGAAGACGACCTTCTCCTTGCCGGCCTCGACGGTGCCGCTGTCCTCTGCGACGGGCGCGCCCGGCACGATGACCTTGATCGTCTTGGGGCCGGGCGAGAGATCGTCGACCACGCACGGCGACGTGTCGCACTTCTTCTGGCCGTCGACGAAGATCTCGGCCCGCGCGAGCGCCTGACCGCTCTTCGACTTGAGGTCGATCTTCAGCTGTCCGGTGCGCGGGATGAAGAGGTAGACGCCGAGACCGACCACCGCGACGAGCGCGAGGCCGCCCAGGATGATGCCGAGTCGACCGCTGCTCGACGCACCCGCGTCGCGCGAGCGCACCGCGGTGGTCTCGTCGGCGCGCGTGGGCTGCATCGAGTGCGAGCCGCTCTGCGGCTCGGGGGCGCGCGCGGGCGGCGGGACCGGCAGCGACGCCGGCACGGCCGGCGGCGGAGGCACCGCGGCCATCGGGACCGCGGCCATCGGCATCGTGTTGGTGGGTCGCGCCGAGGCCGCGCCACCCGAGCCCGCGAGGAGCGCGGCAGCGGCGCCGACCTTCGACGCGCCGCCGCTCGTCGGCGGCGTGGAGACCTTCGGGAGCTGGTGCTTGTCTTTCTCGAAGACGTGCGTGGACTCCTCTTCGTCCTCCCAGTCCATCTCGACCTTGGACTTCGCCTTGGTCGGCGTGACCTCGTCGACGCTCTCGGTGGCGGGGATGCCGAGGCTCGAGCCGATCGAGGTGGGCGGCTTCGGGGGAGGCGGTACCGCCGCGACGAGGGTGCTGGGCGCCTTCGGCGCGGCCTCGTCACCCTTGGGCGAGGGCGTGGGCGGCGGGGCGACCGCGCCGTCGGCGAGCGGGCTCGGGTTCAAACCGATCTGCGTCTTGCCCGCGGGCGTGCCGGGGGGCGGAGGCGGGAGGGGCGTGGCCGTGGCCGAGGCGGCCTTTGGCGGCGGAGGCGGCAGCGCGGACGAGGCGGGGCCGGCCCCCGCGGACGATCCAGCAGCCGATCCACCAGCGGGCGACGCAGCCGCC
>CAYYKK010000302.1:0-9176 GCA_964467935.1 uncultured Polyangiaceae bacterium | reverse complement strand
CTCGATGAAGTCGGCGGCCCGGCGCGTGTCGCCGTCGTCGAGGGCGGCGCGGGCGGCCAGCCGCAGGCACTCGAGCACGAGCATGCCGGTGAGGCCGCTCCAGCCACGGACATCCTTGTCGGTCAGCGCACCGAGGGCGCGTCCGTCGTTCGCGA
Organism: uncultured Polyangiaceae bacterium; assembly: GCA_964467935.1. Lineage (GTDB taxonomy): Bacteria > Myxococcota_A > Polyangia > Polyangiales > Polyangiaceae > CAYYKK01. The sequence goes on along the minus strand of CAYYKK010000302.1, from coordinate 9,021 downwards.
GCGAGACGCCGGAGCCGGCCATCGCCGTCGCGATGTCGCGCATCGCCTCGACCGTGCGACCACGCGAGAGCTGCAAGCGGGCCGAGACGAGGGAGAACTGAGCGAAGCGCGGGGAGGTCACGCCGCAGACGCGCCGACCGAAGAGCAGGAGCTGCTCGGCCTCTCGATCGAGACCGAGGCGGAGGCGGAGCTCGGCCAAGTTGGTGATGAAGAGCGCGAGGCGGGGCTTGTCGCCGATGCGACGCACGATGTCGATCGTGCGCTCGAGGAGCGCGAGCGCCTCCGCGTAGCGGTGCTGGAGGATCGCGATGGTCGCGAGGTTGCCGAGCGCGAAGCACACGGCCTTCACCTCGGGGCGCTGCTCGCCGAGCTCGAGCACGCTCTCGAGCATGCCGCGGGCCTCGTCGAGGCGGCTCGCCGACATCAGCGCGATCGCGCGGTTGAGTCGAGCGCGCAGCTCGGCGACGGACTCTCCGGTGCATGCGGCGTCGCACGCGTCACCGGCGAAGTGCTGATCGGCCGCGGCGTACTCGGCCTTCGCGAGGAGGATCTTGCCGAGCACGTTCCGCGCGGCGAGCCGCACCGACGCCGCGTCGGCGCAAGCGAGGGCGCGGTCGGCGAGGTCGCGCGCTTCGGCGATTTCACCGGTGGTGTAGCGGACCTCCGCGAGCTCGACGGCGGCGCGCGCCCAGGCGGGCGACCCGTCGGCGCTGCGCGCCATGGCCTTCGCGATGGTGACGCCGGCGGTCGTCAGATCGCCGGTCGCCGCGGTGGCGCGCCCGAGCGTGAGCAGGACGTCCGGCGACTCGCCATCGGCGCTCGCGGCCATGCGCGAGAACTCGACGGCGCGATCGACGTCGCCGATGCGGAGCGCCAGGTCCGCGGTGCGCAAGCAGCTCGCGACGTCGGCGGAGCGACCGCCGGACTCCTTGTCGCCGACGAGCGCGCGGTAGCGCCGCCAGAGGTCGTCGCGCGTCTCCGACTCGATGACCGACGCGATCGCGCGCATCGCCATCGCCTCGACCTGGGCGTCTTCGGCCACGTGCGAGTCGCGGTGACCTTGCGAGTCACGGTTCTGCGAATCACGGCCTTGCGAATCACGGCCTGCCGAATCACGGCCTGCCGAATCACGGCCTGCCGAATCACGGCGTGCCGAATCACGGCCTGCCGAATCACGGCCTGCCGAATCACGGAGCGCCTGCATCGAGAGCGCGCGCATCTCGGCGGCGCGCATGATCGCCCACGGGTCTTCGGCGAAGAGCTCGAGCAGCGCCTTCTCCACCGCGACGAAGTCGTCGACGCGACGGTCGGCGGCGGCCGCTTCCGCGCCGCGCGCGTCGATCGCGACGAGGTCGTTCGAGACGATCGCGAGGCCCGCCGCGACGAGCTCCTGGGCCTGCGACTCGCGGGCGCCGAGCCGCGAGAGCGCTCCGAGCGGCCACGCGCGCCCCGCGAGCGACAAGCGGACGAGCAGCCGCTCGGCGAGCGCCGAGAGCCCCGGCGCCGGCGCGACCGCGTCCGCGGGCGTGGACGAGGCGGCCCGCCACCACGCCGAGAGCGCGTCGAGGCGGTCGAGGTTCGGGAGCCGATCGAAGTCCCGCGTGACGGAGCTCCACCACGCGCGGACCTCGTCGCGCTCGAGGCGCGCGTCGACGTCGATGATCTCGAAGCGGGACTGGGCCCTCGCGAGATCGGCGCCGAGCTCGGCGCGGCGCGAGGACGTGGGCTGAGACGTGAAGAGGAACAGCGGCGCGCGCGTGCCGCCGAGCGAGCTCGGGGCGGCGCCCGCGCTGTCGGAGGACCGCGTGTCGGCGTGCTCGGGCTCGACGAGGTGCGTGAAGACGGCGCGACCGAACCCGCTCGGCGTCGGCTCGACGATGATGATCGCGTCGCAGCGCGCCGCGAGGATGCGGTCGGCGATCTCGCGCGGCGACACGTCGAGCCCGCTCGCGATCAGACCGCCGACGGCGCCTCCGCTCCCGACGGGGAGCGCGGTCGCGTGCGCCTCGCTGCCGCTCGGGGCGCGGGTCGGGGAGCGGGGCGGAACCGAGCTCGGGCGGCTCGGGAGGTGTCGCACCAGCTCGCGCCACGGCTCGTCGACGCGCGTCCCGGAGACGAAGACGATGCGAGGCGAGCGACCGGACTCGCCGAGGAGATGGGAGAGGCGACGGCGCGCGTGCTCGGCGAGGTGCTCGAGCACCACCGCCGACGTGCGCACCACGATCGGGGTGCGATCGCGATCCTCTTCTCGATCGAGGCTCGCGACCGCCACGAGCGAAGCCTCGAGCCGCGCGAAGCCAGACTGCTGACCGGGCGGGACCGCCTCGTGAGGTGACGAGAGCGACACCACAGAGAGATCGACCGACTCCTTCCGAGCGTGCGTCACCACGGATCGAGAGCTAGTCCAGCGGACCTGCGACCGCAATCGTCAAGGCGCGCGTCGACGCGGGTTTCGAGGCCGTTTGGAGGTTCTTTGAGGCGCCTCGTTCCGCGGCTCCGGCCCCCCGCTCGGAGAGGCCTCCGGGTCACTGACGCGCTGCAGCCATCGGGCCACGGCGCGGAGGTCCGAGGGCGCCGCTTCACCGATGGCCCGCGCCATCGCCAGCTGGGCGGCGACCGAGGCCAGGTAGAGGCGGCGAATCCCGACCGGAGAGCGCGAAATCGCCTTCCAATGAAGGGCGAGGGCGTTCGCGTCGCCGCGACGGACCGGACCCGAAAGCGCGTCGGGGAGCCCGAGCTCCAGCACGTTTCGGGCCACGCTCTCGAGGAGAGGTCCAGTCATCGCGACCGCGTCACGTCGAGGCACCCCTCCCCGCTCGAGCAGCCGCACCGCGGCGTCGGCCAAGCCAGCCGTCCCGTTCGCGAGGAGCGCCGCCGCGCCGTGGTAGAGCGGTCGAGGGAGGCGCGGGAAGGAGCGCGGCACGAGCCCGAGAGCGGCGGCGAGCTCGCGAGCTCGCGCCACGGCGCGCCGATCGCCATCGACGAGGAGCGTCGCGCCCGAGAACGACGGCGCGACGCCCTTGGCGAAGCTGAGAAGCGGATGCATCTGTGCTACGGGAGACCCCGACGCAGCGACGTGCGCGAGCGCCTCGGGGCCGAGGGCGCCCGCCGTGTGGACGATCGGCGTCGCGCGCGGCAGCCACGAGGCGACCTTCGCGGCGACGTCGTGGATCTGCGCGTCGCGGACCGCGAGCACGCACACCGAGAACGAACGCGCGGCGCTCGATCGTCGGCCTCCGTGCGCCGCCCGCCCCGAGAGGAGCGCCACGTCGACGCCCGCGTCCCCGAGCGCCGCCGCGAGCGCGGAGCCGACCTTGCCGGCGCCGACGACGAGGACGTGGAGCTTCGACCTCCCGGCCTTCGTGGGCGCGACGCGTCGCGCGCTCACTTGGCGCCCGAGGCGCCGTAGAGTCCGCGCGCCCGGGCGTGGCGCAGCACGCGGTCTGGCAGGATCTGCGTGAGCTCCGCGAGGCTCGCGACCTCCCCCGCCGCCGCAGCGGCGAGGAGCCGACGGACGCGCGTGCTCGAGACCTCCGGCAGGAGGGCCTCGCCGGAGGTCGCGCCCGCGCGCGGCAACACGAGCGGCTCGGCGATCTTCGCGATCTCGTCGAAGCGGTGCCACTTGCCGAGATCGGGCACGACGTCGGACCCGATGAGCAAGCGCATGCGCCAATCCGGGTGCGCCTCGACCAGGTGACGCAGCGTCCGAAGGGTCAGGCTCTCTCCGCCCAGATCGCGCTCGACGGCGCTCACGATCACGCCCGGGATCCAGCCCATCGCGAGCTCGCACATGGCGAGGCGATCCTCGAACGGGGCGAGCTCCTTGGAGAAGGGGTGCTGGTAGACGGGCACGACGAGCACCTCGTCGATCGGCGCGGTGGAGAGCGCGTAGACCGTCGCGAGCACGTGCGCGACGTGAGGCGGGTTGAAGCTGCCCCCGAAGAGCGCGACCCGCTTCGTCGCCGGGTCGACCGCGGCGCCCTCGCCGCTCCCTCGCTCGCCTTCGGACATGGTCGGCTCAGCCGCCCCCTTGCACCTTCATCTTGGACGCGGTGCTCGAGCTGCCGATGACCTCGGTGTGCGTGACGACGCCGTCGCTCGACACGACGCGGACGCGAACGCCCTCGCCCTCGTCGTCGAGCAGCGCGCTGCCCCCCGCCTCCGAGCCGATTCGGCCCGGCGCGATGAACGTGCGCGCGCCCACGCGCTTGATGAGCGGCGCGTCGCTCTTGCCGAACACGAGCATCGACGCGCCCGCGATGTCGTCCTCGTCGAGGTGGGCCTTGTCGAAGAGGAGCACGGCGACGCGGCCGTCGAGCAGCTCGATGGTGCGCCCCGGAGGCGGAGGCAAGCTCGCGAACACGCGGAGGCGCCTGCGGGCGCGCTCGGAGGCGACGAACGCGTCGATCTGCTCCGGCGTCGACTGGACGCAGGCGTGCGCGGCGCGCTCGAAGAGCACCCGGTCGGAGGGGTTCGCGCCGACGAGATCGCTCGCCCAGGCGCCGACCACGCGGTCGAGATCGTCGTCGAGCCCGAGGTAGATCACGCGCTCGGCGCGGAACTGGTCGAGGAGCCGCTGCGCCGCGCGCGCGAGCCCCGAGAGGTCACCGTTGGCCGGACCGAGGACGCCGAGTCGCACGGAGCGAGGCTAACAAAACTCTCGGCCGGGGTCTCGCCGGACCGTGCGCGACCGAGGCAGCGTGAGCCGCGTGTACGGCGCGGCGACGGCGATCGCGTGGGCGAGGAGAGCGGGATCGCCGCCGGCGTTGGCGAAGAGCAGCGCGAGGAAGAGGAGCGCGGCGACGACGCGCGGCGCGGCCACGGCGAGCGGGATCCCGAGGCCCGCGCGGCGAGCGACGGAGGCCGCCGCGAGCGGCGCGATCCCGGCGACGAGGATGCGCGTCGGGGTCGATCCGAGGTCGCCGCGACCGACCCAGCGGAAGAGGCACCACCACGATGCGAGCACGAACGCGTGCGCGCCGAGCGGGCCGCTGACGATCGAGAGCGCGGTCCACGCCGAGAGGTCGCGTGGCGCGCCGCGCGCCTCGACGATCATGCGGGGCAAGACGGCCCAGAACGCGAAGAAGCCCCAACCGGCGATGCCCACGAGGGGAACGCCGAGGTGCCCGGGCTCGACCCAGGACCAGAGACCGGCGCGCACCGCGACCACCTCGACGAGCGACGCGTCGAACACGACGAGCGCGCCGACGAGGCTCGCGCGCGCGAGGATCGACATCGGTCGCGTCGCGGCGAAGGCAGCGACGACGTCGCGCGCCGACAGGACGACGAGCGGCCAGATGAGGGGCACGAGCACGGGCACGTCGAGGATCCGCAGGTCCCAGCCGGGCGCGTACGTATAGAAGCGGTAGAGGGCGATCATGCTCTCTTCGCCGAGGAAACCGGCGAGCGCGAGGGCCGCATACTCGACGACGAGCCCCTTCACCGCTCGGCCTCGGGACATCGCGGCGAGCGTGAGCACGATCGTGGCCGCGCAGAGGATCTCGAAGAGACGGAGCGACATCGCCCCGCGGAGGCTCCCTTCGCCGGCGGTCGGCGACAAGAGCGCGCTCTTGCCCGATCCGCGCGCGCCCGACATGGGCTAGGGTTCGGGGCCGATGTTCGAGCGGATCCACAAGCCGCGGCGCCCCGTCACCGTGCACCTCGACGGGGCGGCGATCGAGGCCGAGGAGGGCGAGCCGCTCGCGGTGTCGCTCATCGCGGCCTCGGCGATCGGCCTCGCGCGGAGCCCGAAGCTGCACCGACCGCGCGGCCCCTCGTGCCTGCGCGGCGACTGCGACGGCTGCCTCGCGCGCGTGGACGACGTCCCCAACGTGATGTTGTGCCTCCGGCGCGCGAAGGGGGGCGAGGCGATCTCGACGCAGAACGTGCTCGGCTCGCGCGACCTCGATCTCCTGCGCATCACCGACTGGTTCTTCCCGAAGGGGATCGACCATCACCACTTGATGGCCGGCATCCCCGGCGTCAGCGACGTGATGCAGTCGTTCGCCCGCAAGCTCGCCGGCATCGGGCGCCTGCCGACCGAGATCGCGGAGGTCGAGCCCGCGCGGCGGATCGCGTGCGACGTGCTCGTGATCGGCGCGGGGCTCGCGGGGGTCGTCGCCGCCTCGGAGGTCGCGGCGCGAGGGCTCGACGTGCACCTCGTCGACGACAACGCCGCGGTCGGCGGGTCGGCGCGCGCCGCGGGCGGACTGGCGACGACGTTGCTCTCCGAGCACCCGCTCGATCGGGTGTCGCTCCACCTGTCGTCGACGGCCGCGGGGATCTACGAGGGCGGCGCTCCGATCGAGGCGATCGTCGCCACGCCCGAAGGCGCGCGCGTCGTCACGCCGAAGGCCACCGTGCTCGCGACCGGCGCCCACGACGGCGCGCTCGCGGTGCCGAACAACGATCTGCCCGGCGTGCTGAGCGCGCGCGCGCTGTGTCTACTCCACCACTTCGGGGTGCGACCGACCGAACAGGTGGCCATCATCGGCGAGGGCTTCTGGGCCGAGCGGCTGTCGAGCGTGCTCGGCGATCGCGTGGCGTTCCGGTGGACCGCCGCCGAGCTCGCCGAGATCGAGGGCAGCTCGCGCGTGAAGGGCGTTCGATCGGCCGGGGGGGCGCGGCAGAAGGTGGGCGTCGTGGCCCTCGCGCTCCCGGGGGCGCCGGCCTTCGAGCTCGGCGAGTCGATGGGGGCCGACGTCGGGCACACGCCGGCGGGCTTTCGGTTGGTCACGGGCGCGCACGGGCGGATCGGCGCGTCGGCGTGGGCCGTGGGGGAGTGCACCGGCGTGCCGTTCGATCCCGAGCCGATCGCGCGGGCGGCGAAGGCGTGCGCGAGCGCGGTCGCCGGCTCGCTGGGCTGACCGGCGCGGGCGCCGGGCGCTCTCGTCGAGGCCTCGCGAGCGGACCCCGACCCGCTATCCCTCGATGACGGTCCCGAAGAGCCCGAGGCCGCCGACGACGAAGATGAAGCCGAACATGCCGTTCAGCATGAAGTAGTCGCCGAGCTCGGCCATCGTCGCGGCGTCGAACAGGGCGCGCGTGCCGGCGACCCCGGTGAGGATGGTCGGTGAGAGGAGCGGCAGCATGACGCTCGCGAGGACCAGGTCGCGCGCGCGCGTGCGGATCGTCATCGCCCCGAACAGCGTCCCGCTGGCCGCGATGCCGGGGGTCGCGGAGGCGCAGAGCAGCAGCAGCTTGCCCCCGAGCTGCGCCAGGTCGAGCGCGAAGAGCACCGCCGCGACGGGCACCACGATGAGCTCGACGACGGTGATGAAGGCGGCGACGCCGATCGCCTTGCCCGCGAAGATGGCGCTCCGCGAGAGCGGCAACGTCATCATGCCGACGAGGGCGCCGTCCTCGCGCTCGCGCTGCCAGGTGCGGCTCAGCGCGAGGATCGACGCGAAGGCCACGGACACCCAGAGGACCCCGGGCGCGATCTCGCGCTTCGCGTCTTGCCCGCCGAAGAAGGCGAGCGAGGCGATGATCGCCACGAGGACGGCGAAGAAGCCGGCCGTCGTGACGATCTCGCCCGTCGACAGCTCGATGAGGACGTCCTTCTGCGCGACGAGGTAGACCTGGCGGAGCCAGCTCGGCCTCGAGCGGCGCGCGAGCGCGCGGGCGGACGTCCTCGCGGAGCTCAGCCCTTCTTCTCCGCCGCCTTCTTGGCGGGCGCCTTCTTGGCGGCCGGCTTCTCGGCGGCGGGCTTCGCCTCACCGGCGCGCTTCTGAGCGCTCTTGTAGTGGTCGAAGAGGCGCGGGACCGGGTGGGCCTCGAGGCGCTTCTTGTAGCCCTCGTCCTTGGTGCGCTTCTCGGTCTCGAGGATCGCGTCGATGAGCTTCGCGCGCGTGCCGAACTTCTCCTTCACGGCCTTGAAGGTCGCGTGGAGCTTGAGGAGCTTCGCGTTCGAGACGCGGTCGAGGCCCTTGTCGCCGCCGCGATCTTCGCTGGTGCGGCCGAGCCAGAGGTCGTCGGTGGTGAAGGTCTTGACCGCCTCGACGAGCTTCTTCTTGCTCTCGAACTGGTCCTTCACGAGCTGGAGGGGGGACTTCTTCGCCATGGTGATCCTGCTTTCCGGTGCGCGAGGTGACTCGCGCGGCAAATGGGCTCCGGGCTTTAGCAGAGCCCCGCGGCGGCAGGCAAGCGTCGCTCGGCGTCGGCGGCTCGCGGGCGGCCGCGCGGAGGGGGCTGGATCCGGCTCACCCCATCGAGGCCGGGTACGTCATGACGAGATACATCAGCAACTCCTTGTCACCTGCGTTCTCGTAGACATGCGGGACGTCCGCCTCGAAGAGGATCGCGTCGCCCGCCTCGAGGACGTGGGTCTCGCCCGCGACCGAGAGCGACAGGACGCCTTGCGAGACGGTCAGGTTCTCTTGCGTCCCGGGCGGGTGCGGGTCGGCCTCTTCGACGCCGCGCGCGGCGAGGCGCAGCTCGTAGAACTCGACGTTGCGCGGGACGTCGAACGGGAACAACGCGCGCGACGTGAAGGCGCCGTCGTGGGACGTGAGCTTCTTCGCGCGCTCCCTCGGCAGCACGACGGTGCCCCCGACGCGCTGGTCGCGGATGAGCGCGGAGAAGGGGATCTCGAGGGCGCGGGCGATCTTCCAGAGGACGTTGATCGTGGGCGCGCTCTTGCCGAGCTCGACCTGCCCGAGCATCGCGCGGCTGACGCCGGAGGCGCGGGCGAGCTTCTCGAGCGAGAGGCCTCGCTGCACGCGGAGACGACGGAGGTTCGCGCCGACGACGGGCGCGAGATCGCGCGAGCCCTCGTCGTGCGCGGTCTCGCGCGTCGTGCCGAGCGCGGGCTCCGGTCGTCCGGCGGAGGCGCCCTTCTTCGGCGTGGGCGCGGCCTTGGCGTCGCGCGCCCTCGCGCCGTCACTGGGGCGCCGTTCCTTCGATGTCTTCACCCGGGCGAGTATCCGAGTTGCTCCCCGGGGTGTAAAGGCGATCTCCAAGATAGCGGCTGGAGCAGGCCGCGCGCGCCCGCTCGTGGGCGCACCGTGGTACGGGCGTGCC
>CAYYKK010000301.1:0-9329 GCA_964467935.1 uncultured Polyangiaceae bacterium | reverse complement strand
CTGCGGCAACGGGCAATGCCAGCCCGAGTGCGGCGAGACGGTCCTCTCGTGCGCGACCGACTGCCACAGCTGCGCCTGCGGCAACCTGTTCTGTGAGCCGCAATGCGGAGAGACCTCGGCGACCTGCCCCGGTGATTGCCCGTCTTGCCAATGCGGAGACGGACAATGCCGCCCGCAGTGCGGCGAGACGTCGGTGAGCTGCCCGCAGGATTGCGGACCGCAATGCGTCTGCGGCAACGGCCAGTGCCAGGCGGCGTGCGGAGAGAACATCCTCACGTGCTCCGTCGACTGCTCGACGAGCTGCAACTGCGGCGACGGCGTCTGCGACGCGGCGTGCGGCGAGGACACCCAGAGCTGCCCGCTCGACTGCTTCAACTTCTGCAGCTGCGGCGACGGGTTCTGCGACCCCGGCTGCGGCGAGACGCCCCAGACCTGCGCGGCCGACTGCGTGCAGGCGTGCACCTGCGGCGATCAGGTCTGCAACACCGCCTGCGGCGAGAACCTGCAGACCTGTCCGCAGGACTGCTTCAACCAATGCCAGTGCGGCGACGGGCTCTGCAACCCCGTCTGCGGCGAGAACCAATTCAGCTGCCCGACCGACTGCGGCGCGTGCGCGTGCGGCAACCTGGTCTGCGAGGCGTTCTGCGGCGAGAACCAGTTCACCTGCCCGGTCGACTGCGCCTTCCCGGCCGCCGCCTCCGCGATCACCAGCGTCGGCGTCGGCTTGCCTCCGCAGCCGTTCGACGGCGGCCAGGGCGCGGCGGCCCCGTTCTGACGCGCCACCGCGCGCGAGGCGCCACGTCGGGCCGATCCCGCGGCGGATCGGCTTGATGCGCGCCCTCGCCGCGCGGAGGATCGGCGCATGGCGGAACCCACGCCCCCGAACGACGAAGCGCTCGGCCCGATTGGCTCCGCCGCGTACAGCGCCCTCTTCTGGCCCTACCTCCTCGGCTCGAGCGTCGTGCTGTTCGCGCCGGCGCTCGGCATCTTCCTCGCGACCGCTCCCTTCGATCGCCGACGGCGCCTGCTCGCGAAGTACACGGCCGAGTGGGGTGCCCATTACCTCGAGCGCGCTCCGTTCGCCGGCGTCGAGGTGCTCGGCCGAGAGCGGATCGACCCCGAGCGGACGGCGATCTACGTCGCGAACCACCAGTCGATGGTCGACACCCTCGCCGTCTTCTCCGCGCGCATCCCCGCGCTCTGGGTGAGCAAGGTCGAGAACTTCTACGCGCCGTTCCTCGGCTGGAACATGGCGCTGAACCGCTACATCCCGCTGAAGCGCGGCTACATGCCGAGCATCATGCGCATGTTCCGCACGTGCCTCGCGCGGCTCGCGCAGGGTTACAGCCTCATCGTGTTCCCCGAGGGCACGCGCTCGCTCGACGGCAACCTGCGCCACTTCTTCCGTGGCGCCTTCGCGCTCGCCACCCGCGCGAACGTGCCCATCGTGCCGCTCGTCCTCGACGGCACGGGCGACATCCTGAAGAAGGGGAGCGTGCGCATCACGCCTCGCAAGGTCCTCGTGTCGATCCTCGAGCCGATCCACCCGGAGACCGTCGGGCACGACTCGCGGAAGTTGTCGGAGGTCGTCAAGCGCACGATGGCCGACGAGCTCGCGACGCTCCGCGCGCGGCGGTGACGCGCGCGACCCGATTGTCGGTCGCCGCCTTCGCGTCTAGCCTCGACGAGGATGACCTGCATCGTCGGACTCGTGGAGAAGAAGAACGTCTACATCGGGGGGGACTCCGCGAGCGTCGCCGGCTGGACCAGCCGCGTGACGCGGCTGCCGAAGGTGTTCCGGCGAGGTCCGTTCCTCATCGGCTACACGACGAGCTTCCGCATGGGGCAGCTCCTGCAGCACGCGCTCGTCGTGCCCTCGCAAGGCGCCGAGCGCGACGACATGCGGTTCATGGTGACGACGTTCGTCGAGTGCGTGCGCGCGCTCTTGAAGGACAAGGGCGTCGCGAAGGTCGAGTCGAACGCGGAGAGCGGCGGCCAGTTCCTCGTCGGGTACAAGAGCCGCCTCTACTCGGTGCAGCAGGACTTCCAGGTGAACGAGATGGCAGACGGGTTCGACGCCGTCGGCAGCGGCTCGGAGTACGCGCTGGGCGCGCTCGCCGTCACGAAGGGCATGGCCCCGACGCAGCGGCTGAAGCGCGCCCTCGCGGTCTCGGCGCATTTCAACATGGCGGTGTCGCCGCCGTTCTTCGTCAAGTCGCTGCGCGGCTGAGGAGCTGCGCGCTCGCGGCGCGCGCGCGGTCGGGATCAGGCCCCGCGCACGGGGATTTGGCGACGCTTGGCGGAGCCTCGCCGCGGCACGCGGAGCTCGAGCACCCCGGCCTCGAGGGCCGCGGTGATCGCGTCGCCGTCGAAGTCGCGCGGCAGGGCGAAGCTGCGCCGATAGGCCCAGCGCGATCGGCCCTCTTTGGCGGGGACGCGGCCCACGAAGGTGAGCACGCCCTTGTCGAGCTCGACGGTCAGGTCCTCCGCGCGCACGCCGGGGACGTCCGCGACGAAGAGCAGATCGCTCTCGCTCTCGAGGATGTCGACGGGCGGCGCGACCCACGCCTCGCGCGCCGGCTCCGGCGCTCGCTCTCGGCGGTCTCGGTTCGTCTCGGTGGTGTTCTGGTTCACGGCTTCCATGGTCGTCTCTCCGAATGTCGGTTCTGGGCGCTCACGCCGTCGCTACTTCGTCCTTGTGGGTCGGGCCGCTCGTGATCGCGATCTTCCGCGGCTTCGCGTCAGGCGCCTTCGGCAGCGTCACGGTGAGCACGCCGTGCGAGAGGTCGGCCGTCGCGCCTTCGGCGTCGACCCGACACGGAAGCTCGAACTGACGGTGCATGCGGACGCCCGCGCGCTCGGCGCGCACGTAGCGATACCCCTCGGGGGGCTCGTGCTTGCGCTCGCCCTTCAGGGTGAGGAGATCGCCCTCGATGCCGAGCTCGAGCTCCTCGCGCCGGAGGCCCGGCAAGCTCGCGACCAGCACGAGCGCGTCGCCGCGATCCTCGAGGGTCAGGTCGGGCACGCCGCGCGGCACGCCGACGGCGGCGCGGCGCGGGCTGGTATCGAAGATCTGATTCATCTGCTTCTCGAGTGCGTTCATCATCGAGAAGGGATCGTTCACGTCCATCCAACGAGAGAGCATGGCTCCTCCACTCCTTTGCCGTGCTCACGGCAGGCTCGGTTTCGCGAGGGGGATCCGACACGAGGGGCGCCGCGCAGCTCGCGGGGCGTCGCGCTCGATGAGATCCTCCGCTCGAGAGGCCCTTCGTGGCGAAGGGCCCTTCGTTCGTGGCCCGATCACGCCGACCCGACCGAGCCCGATTTCCGGGGCACCAAGTCTGGGTCGACGCTCGTTCCAGCGCCGAATCTCGTCATCGCGTCGAGGGTGTCAAGACCGCGGCGCGCGCAGCTTGGTCATCCGCACTTCGTTGCCGCGCTCGTTGTGCTCGACCGAGTCCATGAACATCCGAATCAGCATGAGCCCCCGGCCGTGCACGCGCTCGAGGTTCGCCACGTCGGTCGGATCGGGCAGGGCGCTGGGGTCGAAGCCGGGGCCCTGGTCGGTCACGGTGTACGTGATGCTCGACTCCGTGTAGCGCGCCGTGACGCGCACGCGTCGGTCCCGGTAGGGCGCCTCGGCGCGCCGCGCGGCCGCGAGGCTCGAGAACGCGTCGCCGCCCGCGTCGAGGAGGTCCGAGCTCACCTCGAGGTTGCCGTGGAAGATCGCGTTCACGATCGCCTCGCGCAGGGCGACGCCGATCTGCAGGACGCCCGTCTCGTCCCACCACCCGAGCCGCGCGAGGTCGGCCTCGAGCTGGCCGACGACCTCGGGCAAGAACGCCGGGTCGCTCTCGATCTCGAACCGAGACTCCACGCGCTCGAGCGGATCGAGGGCGCTCGTCCGATCCTTCGCCTCCTTCGAGAGCTCCAGGATCGCCTTCAGCGTGCTGCCGAGATCGGCCGCGAGCGTGCGCTTCGGGACGAAGCTCGCCGCGCCCGTGCGCAGCGCGAGCATCGCGATCTCCTCGCTCCCGTTGGCCGTCATGAGCACCACGGGCAGCGATGGGTGCGCCTTGCGGATCGCCTCCGTCAGCTCCAGGCCGTTCAGGTTGGGCATGTGCAGGTCGGTGACGACGATGCTCGGCCGCTGGCGCGCGATCTCCGCGAGCGCCTCGCGCCCGTCGGCGGCGAACGTCGCCTCGAAGCCCGCCTTCTTCACCAGCGCGCCCGCGAGACGGCGGTCGATCGCCGAGTCGTCCACGACGAGCACGATGCGTTCCCTGCTCACGCGGCGGAGTCTATTACGACTGCGAGGCCGTCGGCGTCGCGAAAGTCCGGATGGCGGGGAAGAGCGCCTCGAGGCTCCGGACGAGCTCGGGCAGGAGCTTCTTCGCGTCGTCGAGCTTCTTCTCTCGTCCGAGCCTCTCGAGTCGCAGCGCGAGATCGAACGCCTGCGACGCGCCCCAGTGATCCACGCCGCCCTTGATCGTGTGAGCGGCCCGCGTCGCGACCTCGGCGTCGCCCTTCTCGAGGGCCTCGGTCAGATCGCCGAGCCACACGGGGCACTCGTCGAGGAAGAGCCCCGCGAGCTCACGGGCGAGCTCCTCGTCGTCGCCCGCGCGCTTGATCGCGACCGCGGGATCGAAGCCCTTCTGAGGCTCCGGCATCGACGTCCTCCCCGCGTGCTGCGCGTCGAGCGGCCGCGCCGGAGGTGGGAGGCTCCGCACCGCGAGCCGCTGCGACTCCGGCATGAGGCGCTCGATCTCCGAGAAGAGCGCGCCTACCTCGATCGGCTTGACGACGTACCCGTCGAACCCGGCCGCGAGGCAGCGCTCCCGATCGCCCTTCATCGCGTGCGCCGTGACGGCGACGACGGGCAAGTGACCGCCCCGCTTCTTCTCGACCTCGCGCAGCGCGGCGACGGACTCGAGGCCATCCATCACGGGCATCTGGATGTCCATGAGGAGGATCTGGTGCTTGCCCGTCAGGGCCTCCTGCAGCGCGGCGCTGCCGTCCGAGACGGCGATCGCGCGGTGCCCGTGCTTCTCGAGGATGCGGAGGAAGAGCTTGCGGTTGACGGCGCTGTCCTCGGCGACGAGCACGTCGAGCGACCGACCGAGCGGCTTCGGCTCGCGCACGCTCGTCGGCTCGTCGCCCATCGGAGAGAGCTCGAGCGCGCTGAGCACGGCCTCGAGGAGGCGCCCCGGCTTGACCGGCTTGGTCACGTACGTCGGGATGCCGAGCTCGCGGCATCGCACCGCTCCTTCGCTCTGCGTGAGCGAGGTCAGGACCATGATCGCGGCCGCCTTCGTCTCGTCTCGGAGCGACGCGGCGAGGGCGAAGCCGTCCGTATCGGCGAGGTGCGAGCTGACGACGAGGAGGTCGAGCGCCTCGCCCCCCCGAGCATGCCCCGCGGCCTCTCGCGCCGCGTTCGCGTCCGCCGCCTCCACGACGAGGAGGCCGAGGTCGCCGAGCACCTCGGCCAGGATCGCCCGCGCCGTCGCGTTGCTCTCCACGAGCAGCGCCCGCTTGCCGACCAAGTCGGGCGGCGGGACCGTCGCGCGATCGTGGGGCGCCTCGGTCTGCAGGCGCATCGGCAGCTCGACGACGAAGCGCGAGCCCGCGCCGAGCTCGCTGAAGACCTCGATCGAGCCGCCCATCATCTGCACGAGCTTCGAGCAGATCGCGAGCCCGAGGCCGGTGCCGCCGAACCTCCGCGTCGTCGATCCGTCCGCCTGCGTGAACGCCTCGAAGACGAGCTCGCGCTTCTCCGAGGGGATGCCGATCCCCGTGTCGCTCACCTCGATCGCGAGGGTCGCGCCGTCGACGCCGAGCACCACGAGCTTCACGCGCACGACGACCTCGCCCTTCGGCGTGAACTTGATGGCGTTGCCGACGAGGTTCACGAGCACCTGCCGCAGGCGCTGCTCGTCGCCGACGAGCTCCGTCGGCACGTCCCTGTCGACGCGATACACCAGCTCGAGGCCCTTCTCTTGGGCGCGGAGCGCGAACGTGCGCATCGTCTCGCCGACCAGCGCGCCGAGGTCGAAGGGCTCGGCGTCGAGCTCGAGCTTGCCCGCCTCGATCTTCGAGAAGTCGAGCAGATCGTTGATGAGCAAGAGGAGCGCCTCGGCGCTCGTCTTCACGGTGTCGAGGTAGTCTCGTTGCTCGCGCGTGAGCTCGGTGTCGAGCGCGAGGTTCGTCATGCCGAGGATCCCGTTCATCGGCGTGCGGATCTCGTGGCTCACGTTCGCGAGGAAGTAGCTCTTCGCCTTGTTGGCCGCCTCGGCGGCCTCCTTCGCTTGCGACAGCTCGATCTCCGCCTTCCGTCGGGCGCCGAGCAGCTCGAGGAGGGACGCGGAGTGCTCGCGCTCCTGGCGCAAGGTCGCCTCCGTGTAGCGGTCCGCGGCGCGCTTCGACAGGGCAGCCATGATGACGACCGAGGGCGTCGTCACGAGGTGCACGAGGACGCGCAGGAAGTCGTCCTCGCTGTAGTGGAACGACCAGGGCGGCGTCGCATAGAAGCCGGAGAGGTAGATCGAGGTCGCGAGCGCGCTGAAGAGGCCGGCGCGCATGCCGCCCGTGAAGGCGGAGAAGACGCAGATGGTGATGAGGATGGCGGGCGGGTTCGGGAACTTGAAGCTGAGCGCGTTCGCGATCTCGATGACGACGATGAGGCCGATGACGAGGAGCGGGCCGAGCAGCGCGTGAGGCGTCCAGCCGAGGAGCTTCTTCACTTGCTCCTCCTCGGTCTGGCCCTCGACCTGGCCCTCTTCGTCGCTCGTCATGCCGCGAGTGGAGACCAGGTCCCCATGGCTGTCAAAGCCGCTCGGCGCGCCTTCGTCGGCCTAGAAGGTGCCGCCGACCGAGAGCATCCCCGGCGTCACCGTCACGCGCGTCGCGGTCGCGCGCGGGGTCTTGTCGGCGCCCACCGTGAACCAGAGGACCGCGCCCGTGGCGAGCGCGGCGGCGCCCACCGCGGCGAGCGACGTCGACGCGTAGGTGTACGTCCTGCCTCGATCGGCGACCGGCGCGAGCTTCGGATCGCAGTAGCGATCGTTGACCTGGTCGCGGCAGCTCGCCTCCACCTGCGCGATCGACGACTGTCGCAGGCCGAGGAAGACGCCCGCGCCGACGAGGCTCGCCACGCCGACCGAGCCGGCGATGATCGCGGGGACCTTCGAGCCGTGCGTGATCTCGGGCCGCGTCGGCTTCGGCGCGACCGGCACGATCGGCGCCTTCACCTCGGACTTGCCGTGCGCGACGAGGCGGACCTTCTCGTTGGCGCGCTCGGTCAAGAAGACGTCGCGCTCGGTCGGCTTCCCGTCGGACGCGGGCTCGAGGACGATCGTGTGCTTGCCGGGATCCATCGGCACGTCGGTCCCGAGCGCCTCCGGCGGGAGCGCTTCGCCGTCGACCGTGACCCGCGCGAAGTCGGTGCCGTCGACCTCCACACGCAGCAGCGGGGTTCGCGCGCGGAGCGCCTCGATGTGCTCGGGCGCGTTCTCGAGCACGTGCTTCGCGCCCTCGGGATCCTTCTCTGCCATCGCCTGTGCGTCGCGGAACCCGCGGAGCGCCTTGGCCAGGTGCCCGAGGTTCTCCTCGGCGAGGGCGATGTGGAACAGCACCTGCGGCGTCGTCTTCACTTGCGCGACCTTGCGGAACGTCTCGAGCGCCTCGCCCCACTGGTCCTCGTCCTCGAGCTTCTTGCCGAGCTCGAACGACTTGCGCGCCTCGGCGATCTCCGCCTCCGTCGGGTCGTCGGCCCGCGCGACGCGGGCGGTGCCGCCGAGCGCGAGCATCGCCGTGACGGCCACGAGCCAGCGGAGCCCGCGCGAGCCCGCGCCGCGTCGCGACCGGGCCGAGGTGCCTCCTCGCGAGGCGGATTCAGTGCGCGTTGCGTTCATGGAGGAGGCGGAGCCCGGTCAACGTGAGGTCGTGGTCGACCTCTTCGATCGACTCGGTCTGCTTGCCGATGAGCGACGCGAGCCCGCCGGTCGCCACCACGCGCGTGCCCTCGCCGAGCTCCTTCTTCAGCCGCGCGCAGAGACCGTCGACGAGCCCCGCGTAGCCGTAGATGATGCCGGACTGCATCGACTGGGTGGGGTTGCGGCCGATCGCCTTCGCGGGCAGCGCGAGCTCGACGCGGTGCAGGCGCGCCGCGCGCGAGAAGAGCGCGTCGGCGCTGATCTGCACGCCCGGGACGATCACGCCGCCGAGGTACTCGCCCTTCTTGCTCACGCAATCGAAGGTCGTCGCGGTGCCGAAGTCGACGACGATGACCGGGCCCTTCGCCCACTCGAAGCCGGCGACGGCGTTCACGATGCGATCGGCGCCGACCTCGCGCGGATCCTCGTAGAGGATCGGCATCCCGCTCTTGATCCCCGGCCCGACGACGAGCGGCTCGATCTTGAAGGCGCGCTTCACGAACTCGATCATCGTGTCGGTGAGCGCCGGGACGACGCTCGCGATGATCGCGTGCTCGATCGCGTTCGGATCGACGCCGTAGAGCACCATCATCTGCCGGACCAGCACGGCGAACTCGTCCGCGGTGCGCTGTCGCGCGCTCTCGGTGCGCAGGTGATGCACGAGGCGCGGCCCCTCGAGCACGCCGTAGCTGATGTTCGTGTTGCCGACGTCGACAGCGAGCAGCATCAGAGCCTCCGGGCCACCATGAGGCCGTCGCGGACGGAGAGCAGGACGTTCTCGACGCGCGTGTCCGCCGTCACGCGGTCGTTGAAGGCGCAGATCCCGAGATCGTCGGCGGTCCTCGGGGCGAGGACGTTGCCGCTCCAGAGCGTGTTGTCGGCGAGCAGGAGCCCGCCCGAGCGGAGCCGCCCGATCACCGCCTCGTAGTAGTCGACGTACCGCGCCTTGTCCGCGTCGAGGAACACGAGATCGAACGCTTCGTCCTCCTTCATCGCGCGCAGGGTGTCGAGCGCGTCGCCGAGGCGCACCTCGATTTTGGAGCCGTGAGGGCTCCTCTCGAAGAACGAGCGGGCGATCCCCACGGCGTCCGGGTCGATGTCGCACGTCACGAGCTTGCCGCTCGCGGGGAGCGCCTCGGCCATGCAGAGCGCCGAATACCCGGTGAAGGTCCCGATCTCGAGGACGCGCTCGGCGCGCGCGAGCCGGACGAGGAGAGCGAGCAGCGTGCCTTCGACGCGACCCACCTGCATCGTGGGGCTCCGGGTCTTCGCGTACGTCACCTCGCGCAGCTCGTCGAGCAGCGCGGGCCTCGGGCTCGTGTGCTCGTGCACGTAGAAATCGAGGGGCTCGCCGAGGAGGGACTTCATGACGGGCTGAAGAGGATAGCGCCGTGATAA
>CAYYKK010000300.1:0-9334 GCA_964467935.1 uncultured Polyangiaceae bacterium | reverse complement strand
CGGCGCGGTGGACGTCGAGGGCCTCGGCGAGCAAACCGTCTTGGCGATGCTGGAGCTCGGGCTCGTCGAGGACCCCGGCGATCTGTTCTTCCTCGGCCGCGACGAGCTCGCGCGCCTCCCCGGGTTCAAGGACAAGTCGATCACGAACCTCCTCCGCGCCATCGAGGCGGCCAAGGATCGGCCCATCGATCGGCTCCTCTTCGGCCTGGGCGTCCGGCACGTCGGCGTCACCGCGGCGCGCAACCTCGCCGATCACTTCGGTGGCATCGCGGCCATGGAAGCCGCGTCGACCGAGGAGCTCGCCGCCGTGGACGGCGTCGGCCAGGTCATCGCGGAGAGCCTGCACGGCGCGCTCCGGAAGCCGGCGATCGGCGCCGTGCTCGAGAAGCTCCGCCGCGCGGGCGTGCGCATGGAAGAGCAGCGCCGTACGCGCGCGGGTCACCTCGACGGGCTGACGTTCGTCATCACCGGCACGCTCGCGTCGATGTCGCGGGAGCGCGCGGGCGAGCGCATCCTGTCGCTCGGCGGCAAGGTGACGAACAGCGTCTCGAAGAAGACGAGCTACCTCGTGGTCGGAGCCGACGCCGGAACGAAGCTCGAGAAGGCGCAGAAGGCGGGCGTCGCGATCCTCGACGAGCCCGCGTTCCTCGCGCTCCTCGAGCGCGGCCCGACGGAGGGCACGTGAGCGTCGTCGTCCGCCCTCCGAAGCCCGAGGAGATGCCGGCGGTCGGCAGGCTCGCGGCGAACCTCGTGCGACTTCACCACGCGCTCGATCCGGAGCGGTTCCTCCTCGTCGAGCCCCTCGAGGAGGGCTACACGCGCTTCCTCTCGCGCACGCTGGCCGATCCGAAGAGCGTGGTGCTCGCCGCGATCGACGACGACCTCGGCGTGGTGGGCTACACCTACGCGCGCCTCGAGCCGCGCGACTGGAATCGGCTGCTCGACGAGCACGGCAAGCTCCACGACATCGCGGTCGACGAGCGCGCGAGGCGGCGCAGGGTCGCGACGATGCTGGCCGAGGAGACGCTGACGCGGCTACGAGCGCTCGGCGCGCGGCGCATCCTGCTCGACACGGCGCACGCGAACGAGGGCGCCCAGCGCTTCTTCGCGACCCTCGGCTTCCGGCCGACGATGCTCGAGATGCTCACCACCTGAGCCCCCGGAATCTCGGTCGAGTCGAGGACCGACCGCTTCCTCTTGACGTCGGACCCAATTGGTCGGACCATCGGACCATGTTCGAGAGCCTCCCCCAACGCGCGTCGGCCGTGGACGCGTGCGCGTCGTCGCTCCGCGAAGCGATCCTCGAGGGACGCATCGCGGTCGGCGAAAGGCTCCCTCCCGAGCGGGATCTCGCGCTTCAGTTCGGGGTGAACCGCGTCACGGTGCGTAGCGCCCTCGGTCGGCTCGCGGCGGCCGGCCTCCTGTCGGTGCGGCAAGGCTCGGGCTACCTCGTGCGCGACTATCGCCGGGTGGGGGGGCCGGACTTGGCGGGAGCGCTGTGCGATCTGGCGCGCAAGCACGGCGATCTCGCCTCGGCGGCGCGAGACCTCTTGTTCGTCCGCTCGTGCCTCGCGGAGGGAGTGCTCGTGCGGCTCGTCGAGTCCCCGCCGTCACGCGCCGCGCGGGCGAAGATCGACGCGGCGGTCGACGTGCTGGCGTCGCGCGTCGCGGAGGGGTCGCCGAAGGCCGCGATCGCTGAGGCCGATCTCGACGTGCTGGCAGCGGTCCTCGACGCCACCGAGAGCCCCGTGCTCCGGCTCTTCTTGAACCCGGTCACCGCCCTGCTCGGGGACCTCCCCGAGCTCGTCGAAGCGATCTACGCGACGCCCGAGGAGAGCGTCGTCGCGTTCCGCGCGCTCGCCGCGTTCCTCGCCCGGCCCGACGCGAGCGTCGTCGGCGCCATCGTCGCCGCGATGCGCGAGCGCGACGCGCGCGCCGTCGCGCGCCTGGGGACGAGCCGGAGACCGCGCACCCGCGCCGCCACCCCGGCGGCGTCCGCCGAGCTCCGAGCGCCCCGCGCTGCCGCCGAGAAGCCCACGAAGAAGAGGTCCCCATGAACGCCGTCGTCTCCCCCTCGTCGCCCAAGCCGCTCCCGCTCGTCGCTCGCCTCGTCCTCGTCGACGCCGACACGCTCGAGGCGCGGCTCGAGGCGCTCGCGCGGACCGGCCGGCTCGAGGCCGTCCCGAACACCTGGCAGATCTTCCTCGGCGTCCTGCGCATGTGGCACCGCATGCTCTTTCGGTCGCACACGGTCGGCACCTCGTCGCACCCCGTGCGCCCGGGGCTGCGCGCGAAGCTCTTCGCGTACCGACCGCTGCGTTTTCCGTTCCTGCTACGAGAGAAGGCCATCGCGCCGCTCGACTTCTCCGGCCTGCTGTCGAGCCGCGAGCGCGTCGTTTCCCACCTGCTGGGCGCGCACCACGACGCCAACCAGTTCGTCTACGACCTGGAGATGCTGAGCCTCTTCGCCGGCGAAGACGGAGAGGGCGGCCTCGAGGAGCTCTTCTCCCGCGCGCGTCGGATCGCCGAGTCCGACGACGCGCGGGCGAGGTACCTCCGCGACTTGGTCGTGTACGAGGGCTACCACCGACAGCTCGTCGAGGCGGTCGCCGACGCGCTCCGCGGCGTCGATCGCCTGAGCGACGAGGAGCGCGCGGATCCCGACATCAGCTTCCGCGCGTACCTCGCGTGGTGCGCCCGCCAACCGAAGACGCCGGACGAGACGCTCGCGATGGCGCGCGAGGGACGCTTCACGATCGCAGGAGGCGTCCGATGATCGCCGCCGACCTCTGGCGCATGTCGCGCCGCGAGCTCGTCGACGTGATGGCGAGCGGCGCGGACATCGACCCCGACGCGATCGCCGACAAGGAGTACCGAGGCGTCTCGCTCGGCCTCGGCGCCCTCGTCGAGCGGCTCACGTGGAAGACGTTCAAGAAGGTGTTCTGTCGCGACGAAGCCGGGGGCGTCCGGGGATGGAACGTCCGCATCGAACAGACGGGCCTCGCGCCCCCGTTCCGTCCGCGCACGAGGGGCGGTCGGCCCGAGAGCTTCGGCCACTACGAGGTCGAGCTCGCTCCGCGCGGGCTCTGCCTCGACTACGGACGATACGCCGGCGCGCTCGATCCGCTGCGCTTCGTGCGCGATCCGCTCGTCGCCGTCCGCCGTGACGACCCCACGCTCCTCGTCGGCACGACGCTCTTGGCGCTCCCGGGCGTTCGCGTCGCGACGCCGAGCTTCTTCACGCTGGAGCTCGACGGTCCCTTGTCCCTTCGAGAGCCCGCGCCGCGCCGCTGAGCGCTGCCACGAAAACGCCACGACGGCTCCGCCAAACCTCCGCGCCGCGCCCGAGGGGCCGCCCCGAACGGAGCGTACCGAACGGGTATGTGGCGGCGGCTAGGCTGGGTCCTCGGGGGTCTCTTCGTCGCGATCGCGCTCTCGGCCTTCGCGCTCGATCGCTATGGGCGCCGCGGTCCGCCGCGCGAGACGTTCGACGCGATCGTCGTGCTGGGCTGCCGCGTGCACGCAGGCGGCGTCGCGTCCGAGGCGCTCCGTCTGCGGACGCTGCGCGCGGTGGGGCTCTGGCGCGAGGGCCGCGCGCCGCTCATCGTGTTGACCGGCGGGGTCGGCGATCATGGCCCGAGCGAGGCTTCGGTCGCGGCGGCGATCGCCCGGGGGATGGGCGTCCCGGAGAGCGCGCTGCGCGTCGAGGATCGCTCGACCTCGACCGAGGAGAACGCACGGTTCACGGCGGAGCGCTTCGGCGGTCGGCGCGTGCTCCTCGTGAGCGACGCGTACCACGTGTTCCGCGCGGAGAGGGTGTTCCGGAAATACTTCGAGCACGTGCGCGGCACGGGCACCGTCGCCGCGTCGAAGACCCGCCTCTACGGATCGGTGCGCGAGGTGGCCGCCTGCGCGATCTACTTGGGCCTCGGGCGCATGCGCGCCCGCCTCGACGAGCTCGAAGGACGAGCTCGTCCGCAACCGACGCGCCACCGCGCGACGGCGTCGCCCGCTCCCTGCATCGTCGACGAGACGTGCACCGTCGAGGAGCGCGAGCGACGCACCCTCGCGCGCTCGGCGCCGCGATCACGAGCGACGTGAGGCGCGCGGCGGCCGACGTCGCGCGAGCGCCTCCGCGGACACGATCTGCTCTCGCCACTTCCCGTAGGACTTGCCCGCCGCCTCGAGACGCCCGAGCTCCTTCGCGATCGCCGGCGCGACCTTGCCCGCGGGCGCGTCTTTGAGCGGTGTCCCGGGGAGAGGCATGAACGTGTGCGTATGCACGCGCGCGCCGAGCTCGACGAGCCGACGCATCAGCGACACCGTCGCGTCGGCGTCGGCCGCCTCCTCGCCTGGCAAGCCGAAGAGGAGATCGACGTTCGCACGGAACCCGTGCTCGTTCGCGATTCGAACCGCGCGCACCACGTCTTCGACGCTGTGCCCACGGAGCGACTCGTCGAGGACGCGCTGTGATCCCGACTGACCGCCGAGGACGAGGTTGTCGTTGTCGACGTAGCGCTTGAGGATCCGGAGGGCGTCCGGCGTCACGTGCTCGGGCCGAACCTCGGAGGGGAACGTCCCGAAGAAGACCCGGCCGTCCGGTCCAATCTCCTCGCGCACTGCCGCAAGCAGGCCTTCGACCGCGTCGAGGTTCGGCTCCTCACCGTCCGCGCCGTAGGACAGGGAGGTGGGCGTCACGAAGCGGACGAACCGCAGCCTCTCGCGCCGCTGGATCCGCACGTGCTCGCGCACGTTGTCGATGCTGCGATGGCGGAACCGCGCCTTGAACATGAAGGGCGTCTGACAGAAGCGGCATGCGTAGACACAGCCGCGCGTGATCTCGATCGGGTTGAACGCGCGGTCCGGGAGGTTGAACGCCGGGAAGTCGTCGAGCTCGACGCGCTCGCCCGGGCCCGTCGATCGCACGAGCCCGCCTTCGAGACGCGCGACACCCCGCACCGACGCGAGGTCGCCCCCCGCGATGGCGCAGCGCACGAGATCGACGATCGTTCGCTCGCCCTCGCCCACGGCGACGAGGTCGAACCCTCCCTCGAGCGTCCGCGCGGGCTCGGCGGTCGCGTGCACGCCCCCCGCGAGATGCGTGACGTCTTCAACGCCGCGCGTCAGCTCCCGCACCTCGGCGAGCTCGCGCAGGACGGCGTCGGCCTCGGGCGAGTAGAACGACCAGGCGGTGACGACCTTCGCGCCGCGCTCGGCGGCACGACGCACCTCGTGCGCCATCGCGGCCGCGTCCTTCACGAAGCGGATCTCGATGGCCGACGTCGACGCGTCGGCGCGCAGCGCGGCCGTCAGGACGTTGAGCGCGTGCACGCCGGTCCGGACGTGCCGCACGACGAGCGCGACCTCACGTCCCATCGATCGACCGAGCCGATCGCGTCGGCGTGCCAGGCTCCCCCACTTCGACTCGAGCTTTCACGCGGGAAAAATGAAACTTGGGGGCGCAGCCACGGACCCCACGAAGGGTCGGGGACGCGCCCCCAAGGCCGGCCAAACAGCCAGCTCTGGTACTACTGCTTGGCTTACTGGCCGGTGCCGGTGCTCGCGGACGAGCCGGTGCCCGTGCCGGTGCCCGTGGCCGACGACGAGGCCTTCGACGAGCTCGACGACGAGCCCGTGCCGGTGGCCGACGTCGAGGACTTCGAGCTGGACGACGACGACGTCGAGCCGCTCGAGGTCGAGCCGGTGCCGCCCGCGCCGCCCGTGCTGGTCGAATCGCCGCAGCCCGCGGCTACGCCGAAAAGACCGAGAAGCACCGTCGCCAAGCCAAGAACTTTGATTACCCTCATCACTCCTCCTTTTGCGCCTTACGACGCGCGTCCAGTATGGCGGATGAGCTCCGCGCCTTGCAAGTCCAGTACGGCCCCGAGCCCCAGTTTCCGGGCGGAGCGCTGAGAAGCATACCCATGGACACTTTCGCCTGCCCACATCACCCGACCTGCCCCGGATGCCCTTTCCTCGGGCTTTCCTACGAGGAACAGCTCCTGCGAAAGGACAGCGCCGCGCGCCTCGCGTTCGCCGACTACGCGGACCTGGCGGGGGTCGAATTCATGCCGCCCGTCGGCGCGACCCCCCGCCTCGGGTACCGGACGCGGCTGAAGTGGGTCGCGTCGGGCCCGCGGCTCGGTCTCTTCGAGCGGGGAACGCACCGCGTCGTGGACACGCCGGGTTGCGTCGTAGCGCAGCCCATCCTCCTCGAGGTTGGGACCGCTGTTCGCAAGCTCCTGGTGGAGGAGCGTCACAGCGCGGTGGCCGAAGGCCTCACCGCGGTCGACCTGCGCCAGGTGCGCGCGGCGGCCGAGCGCGTGCTGGTGACGCTCGTGATCCGAGAGGACCGCGCGCCCCCCGCGGGAGCGCTGGAGGCGTTCGCGAGCGCCCTCACCTCCGCGTCGCCCCCCGTCGCGTCGGTGGGGTGGACCGGCCGCTCGCACTTCTCTCCGCAGGTCCTCGGCCACGGCGGGGCGATCCTCGTCGGGGAGGAGAGCGCGCTCGATCGGATCGGATCGGTGGACGTCGTCGCCCGTCCCGGGAGCTTCGTGCAGGCTCACCGGGGCCAGGCCGCGGCGATCGAGGCGCTGCTCGTCGACGCGCTCGCGGCGCTCACGGGCCGGCTCGGCCGGAAGCCGCGCGTGCTCGAGCTCTTCGCCGGGTCCGGCGCGCTCGGTCTGGCGCTCGCGAAGGCGGGCGCGAGCGTGACGGCGGTCGAGTCGTTCGCGCCGGCGGCGCAGGCCATCGGGCGAGCGGCGGCGCACGCTTCGGTCGATGTCGCGTGGCACGCGGGAGACGCCGAGACGTTCGTTCGCGAGCACGCGCGCGAGCGGTTCGATCTGGCCGTCGTGGATCCGCCGCGTCGGGGCCTCCCTCCCTCGCTGCGCGCTGGGCTCGCGCACCTCGGGCTGTCCGAGCTCTTCTACGTGTCGTGCGCTCCTGCGACGCTGGCGCGCGACCTGGCGGATCTCGCGCGGCAGGGGCTGACCGCGCGCCGCGTGCTGCCCCTCGACATGTTCCCGATGACGGATCACGTCGAGGCGGTCGCCTTCGTCACGCGAGCCGAGCCACCGCGCCCCCGCGTGCTCTTCGAGGACGACGACCTGCTCTGCGTCGACAAGCCGCCCCACGAGCCGATGCGGGAGCTCGCGCGCCGACTCGACGCGAGCGGCGTCACCCCCCTCACGAAGCTCCCCGCCTTCGTCTCGGGGCCCGTGCTGTTCGCGAAGGATCGTGCTGCCAGCGACCTGCCGACCCTCGAGATCCAGCGCACCGTCCGGATCGAAGCGCACGCGCTGGTCAAGGGTGTCGCGTCCGCGAAAGGGTCGGTGGGCCGCCCGCTCCGCGAGCACCCCGACGCGCCGCGCACGCGCTACCAGCGCGCCCGCGTGGTCGGCGGCCACTCCCTCGTGCGCGTGGCGACGCACGGCGCGGTCGAGGTCCCCATGACGCACCTCTCGATGATCGGCCATCCGGTCGTCGGCGACCCCAAGCGCTGCGACGAGCCGACCCGCCGGCACTTCTTCGAGAAGCACGGCCTCGATCGCGCCCACTTCTGGGTGGCGTCGGTGTCGTTCGAGATCGCGGGTCGGCTCGTCACCGTCGAGGGGAGCGAGCCGCCGGATCTCCGGGCCGTCACCGCGAGCCTCGAGAGCTGAGCCCCCGCGCCCATCGAGCGGGTCACGCGCGGTTCTCGAGGAACCACCGATAAGCGAGGCCCACGCCGTCGCGCAGCGACGTCTTCGCTCGGAAGCCGAGCCCGTGGAGCCGCGAGACGTCGAGCAGCTTGCGCGGCGTCCCGTCCGGCTTGGAGGTGTCGAACGTGATCTCGCCGCCGAAGCCGACCACGTCGCGCACGATCTCCGCGAGCTCGCGGATGGTCACGTCCTCCCCCACGCCGACGTTCACGATCTCGGGCGACGAGTAGTGCTTGGCGAGGAACACGCACGCCTCGGCGAGGTCGTCCACGTAGAGAAATTCGCGCCGCGGCGTACCCGTGCCCCAGACGACGACGCTCGCGTCGCCGGCGCGCTTCGCCTCGTGGAACTTGCGCAGCAAGGCGGGCAGCACGTGCGAGCTCTTGAGATCGAAGTTGTCGAACGGGCCGTAGAGGTTCGTCGGCATCAGGCTGATCGCGTCGAGCCCGTGCTGCTTGCGGTACGACTGCGCCATCTTGATGCCCGCGATCTTGGCGACGGCGTACGCGTCGTTCGTCGGCTCGAGCGCGCCGGTGAGCAGCGACGACTCGCGGATGGGCTGCTCCGCGAACTTCGGGTAGATGCAGGACGAGCCGAGGAAGACGAGCTTCTTCACCCCCGAGACGTGCGCTGCGTGAATGACGCTCGTCTGGATGAGGAGGTTGTCGCGGATGAAGTCGGCGGGGTACGTGTCGTTCGCGAGGATGCCGCCGACCTTCGCGGCCGCGAGGAACACGACCGCGGGTCGCTCGGCGTCGAAGAACGCCTCCACGGCGTGGCGATCGGTGAGATCGAGCTCGGCCATGGTGCGAACGACGAGCCGCTCGTAGCCCTCCTTCTGCAAGCGACGGAGGATCGCGCTGCCCACGAGCCCCGTGTGGCCCGCGACGTAGATCTTGCTCGAGCGATCGAAAGCGGCTTGGGGAGCGGGGTCGGTCACGGTCTGTGGGTCTCCTCGGTTTTCCCGGGTAGCAGGGACGCGGTCGCGGAAATCACGGGGCGCGGAGCCCGACGGGGCAGCTCACGCCGGTGCCGCCGAGCCCGCAGTAACCATCGGGGTTCTTGTCGAGGTACTGCTGATGGTAGTCCTCGGCGTAGTAGAAGGGCGGCGCGTCGAGGATCTCGGTCGTGATGGCGCCGAAGCCGGCCTCGGCGAGCCGCTGCTGATAGGCGAGCTTCGACGCCTCGGCGACGCGGCGCTGCTCGGCCCCGAACGCGTAGATGCCCGAGCGGTATTGGGTGCCGAGGTCGTTGCCTTGGCGCATGCCCTGCGTGGGATCGTGGCTCTCCCAAAACACGCGCAGCAGCGCCTCGTACGAGACGCGCTTCGGATCGAACACGACGCGCACGACCTCGTTGTGCCCGGTCTGCCCGGTGCACACCTCGGCGTAGGTCGGGTGAGGCGTGAAGCCGCCCGCGTAGCCGACCTGCGTCGAGATCACGCCGGGGACCTGCCAGAGCTTGCGCTCGGCGCCCCAGAAGCAACCCATGCCGAACATCGCGAGCTCGGACCCCTCCGGAAACGGGGCGATCGTGGTGGCGCCCGTCACCGTGTGCCGTGGCGCCACCGAGAACCCCGGCTCACCGCGACCTGGCAGCGCGTTCTCTCGGGTCGGCATGCTGGCCTTGCG
>CAYYKK010000299.1:0-9335 GCA_964467935.1 uncultured Polyangiaceae bacterium | reverse complement strand
TCACGTTAGAGAGATCGACGAGTCATAGAGTCCAGTTTTCAAGGAACGAGCCGCGCGTGCCGACTTCGCCGTCCCGCGGAGGACTGCACAACCTTTCGGTGGTGCGAATCTTCGGAGAAGGCGATCCGGCGGCCAGGGTTGTGGACAACCCATGACAGGCGGGGTGCTGCTTGTCCTCGTCGGGGCCGCGCGTCGCGCGGTCACCGTCAAGGGGAGTGGAACCTTAGTCGCCGACCCTCGAACTGTCAAGGAGCTTTGTTTCGGCTCGATGACGTTTTGTTTTCAGGCCGATTCGAACTCGGGGTTCGGGAGTCGGGGCTCCGCTTCTCTCACTCTCTCGGAGGCGCCTCTCGAGGAGGCGGCGTTCTGGAGAGTGACGTCGGCGGAGCGCGATCCGGACCGCGTACAGCGAAGATTCTCGCTGGCTGGGTCCCGCTCGGGAGTGCGCAAACTACTCGCGGCGCGCGCCTTGTCAACGATATTTTTCGAATCGTCGCGATCCTGCACGTCGGGTGCTTCGCCGGGGCCGGTGATGCGTCAAACTGGGCTCGGAGGTCGCGATGACGGCTCGGTTCGGGTTTTCCTTGGCGGCGGCTGCAGCGGCGGCGGTGATCGTGTCGTCCGCGCCAGCCGGCAGCGCGGACGCGCGCGTCGTGACGGTGGCCGACGGCGCGACGGGGAGCTGCGGCGAGCCCGGGCAAGCGCCCTGCCCGCTGCAGGGTTTCATGCGGCTCCAGGTCGCGGCGCCGCTCGCGCAGAAGGACCTCACCACGCTCGCGGCGTCGCTCGATCGCGCCGCCACGTTGCTGCCGGACGCGACGTGGACGACGTGGCCCGCGTTCGCGAAGGCGGGCGCGGATGCCGCGCGGAGTGGGAAGATCGACGAGGTCCGCAAGGCCTGCAAGGGATGCCACGACACGTGGCGCGCCAAGTACAGGAAGGACTTCCGGCCGCGTCCCCTGCCCTGAGCGCGCCGTCGAAGGTCTGGCGCGCGCAGACGTCGATCTTCGTCCTCGCGACGCGGGGTGCGCGGCTAGGATGCGTCGCCGAAAGGAGCGACGCATGAAGACGCGCGCGGCAGTCGCATACGAGGCGGGCAAGCCCTTGGTCGTCGAGGAGATCGATCTCGACGGACCGAAGGCGGGGGAGGTCCTCGTCGAGATCAAAGCGACCGGGGTCTGCCACACGGACGAGGTCACGCGATCGGGGCAAGACCCGGAGGGGCTCTTCCCGGCGATCTTCGGGCATGAGGGCGCGGGCGTCGTCGTCGAGGTCGGCGCGGGCGTCACCTCCCTCGCGCCGGGCGATCACGTGATCCCGCTCTACACGCCCGAGTGTCGCGCCTGCAAATCGTGCCTGAGCCGCAAGACCAACCTCTGCACGGCCATCCGCGCGACGCAGGGCAAGGGCCTCATGCCGGACGGGACCAGCCGCTTCAGCATCGGAGGCAAGCGGATCCACCACTACATGGGCTGCTCCACGTTCTCGAACCACACGGTGCTCCCCGAGATCGCGCTCGCGAAGATCCGCCCGGACGCGCCGTTCGAGAAGGTCTGCTACATCGGCTGCGGCGTCACGACGGGCATCGGCGCGGTGATCAACACGGCGAAGGTCGAGGCGGGCGCCAACGTCGTGGTGTTCGGGCTCGGAGGCATCGGGCTCAACGTCGTGCAGGGGGCGCGCCTCGTCGGCGCCGACAAGATCGTGGGCGTGGACCTCAACCCCGCGCGCGAGGCGCTCGGCCGCAGCTTCGGCATGACCCACTTCGTGAACCCGAAGGACGTGAAGGGCGACCTCGTCGCGCACCTGGTCGAGCTCACGGGCGGAGGCGCGGACTACAGCTTCGAGTGCGTCGGATCGGTCGAGCTGATGCGTCAGGCGCTCGAGTGCTGCCATCGCGGCTGGGGCGTCAGCGTCATCATCGGCGTCGCCGGCGCGGGCAAGGAGATCTCGACGCGCCCGTTCCAGCTCGTCACCGGGCGCGAGTGGAAGGGCTCGGCGTTCGGCGGAGCGCGCGGTCGGACGGACGTGCCGAAGATCGTCGACTGGTACATGGACCGGAAGATCGACATCGACAGCCTCATCACGCACGTGCTGCCGCTCGAGCGCATCAACGACGCGTTCGACCTGATGCACGACGGCAAGTCGATCCGCGCGGTCGTCACGTTCTGAGCTCGCGCCGGGAACGCCGCTTCGACGGAGGAGAGCCCCGCCCGATGCGGGGCTTTCTTCTGCGCGGGAGCCGGGCTAGATGCCCCGCGCGCGGCGCGTGTCGCGCGAGCGAGGCGAGATGAGCGATTCGAGCGGAAAGAGGACCCCGTGCCTCGGGGTCATCGGTGGGAGCGGCCTCTACGCGATCCCCGGGGTCGAGACGGTGAAGGAGCATCGGGTCACGAC
Organism: uncultured Polyangiaceae bacterium; assembly: GCA_964467935.1. GTDB lineage: Bacteria > Myxococcota_A > Polyangia > Polyangiales > Polyangiaceae > CAYYKK01. The sequence goes on along the minus strand of CAYYKK010000299.1, from coordinate 6,938 downwards.
CCCGTACGGCGAGCCGTCCGACGCGCTCATCGAGGCCCGGATCGGCGAGACCAGGGTGCTCTTTCTGCCGAGGCACGGGCGCGGCCACCGCATCCAGCCTCACGAGGTGAACTACCGCGCCAACGTGTTCGCGCTCAAGTCGCTCGGCGCGGAGCAGATCGTGAGCGTCTCGGCGGTCGGCTCGATGAAGGAGGAGATCGCGCCGGGGACGATCGTCACCGCCGACCAGTACATCGATCGGACGCGCTCGCGCGCGAGCACGTTCTTCGAAGGCCGCGGCATCGTCGGCCACGTCAGCGTGGCTCGCCCGGTCGACGCGGCGCTCCGCGCCGTGGTGACGAAGGCGGTCGGCGACGCGGGCGGCACGGTGCACGACGGCGGGACGTACGTGTGCATCGAGGGCCCGCAGTTCTCGACGCGCGCGGAGAGCGAGAGCTACCGGAGGGAGGGCGTGAGCGTGATCGGCATGACGCAGATGCCGGAGGCGAAGCTCGCCCGCGAGGCGGAGCTCCCGTACGCGGCGATGTGCCTCGTCACCGACTACGACTGCTGGCACCCGAGCGAGGCGGCGGTCGAGGTCGAGCACGTGCTCGAGGTGATGCGGAAGAACGTCGCGCTCGCGGCGGAGGCGATCCGCCGCGTCGCCGGGGCGCTCCCCGATCCGACCGAGAGCCCCGCGTCGAGGGCGCTGGCGGGCGCGGTGATGACCGCCCCGGATCTCATCCCGAAGGAGACGCGCGTCGCGCTGGCGCCGCTCATCGGCAAGTACTTCCCGGCCTGAGCCGAGAGCGCGTCAGAGCGGCTCGTCGACGAACCAGAGGCGGTTTCGCTCTCGAACGAGCGTCATTTCGGCGCCGTTCGCGAGGCGGATGCGGAAGCCTCGCTCCTTGGGGCCGGTGCCCATCAGCGCGCCGATGACCTCCACCTCGACCCAGCTCGAGGGATCTCGCGGCGCCTCGGAGGGCTTGCCGAACGCGGGAGGTCTGACGGACGGCGGCGGCGTGAGCTCCGCGTATTGGGGCGGCGCCCGGAGGCGCTGGGGTCGCCCCGAGCGGGACGCTTCGACCTCGACGCGGTACCAGAGCGGCTCGGCGTCCGTCTGCACGAGCCCCGCCTCCACGCAGAGCCGCCCGGCCGCCTCGTGGAGCGCCCGTTTCGAGACGGAGAAGCCACCGTATCGGTGTAACAAGAGTATCAAGCTATAGTCGGCATCGAGCACGCGCATCAGGAAGGCCCGCTTTCGGGCGCGGACGCGGATCTCCCGCACGGTCGCGAGCGGCGGATAGGCGCGCACGTCCGAGAGCACGACCTGGAAATGCGCTGCGGCGACCTTGAGCTCGAACGGGTCGAGGTGGCCCGCGTAGTCGACCGTCTCTCCCTCGCCGTCGACGAGCGCGGCGCCCGCGGCGAGCGGCACCGCCTCGACGAGCGCCCTCAGGATGATCGTGAAGGGGCTCTCGATCTGATCGCGCGAGGCGTGGGCGCGCGTCCGCTCGGCCGTGCCGCGACGCCTCCGCTCGGGCGAGCCGCAGCCGCCTGCGTCGGCGCGCGAGTCGCGGGACGTCACGGGGCGTCGCCCGATCCGCTGGGAGCGTGGTCGGGGCTCTTCTCGGGCGGCGGGCTCGGCGCGCCGTCCGCCGGGCGCGCGCCGGGCAAGCTCGCCACCGTCACGCCCGTCGGCTCGACCTTGACCTGCGCGAGCAGCGCGTCGGCGTTCTTCTCGATCTCCACCACGGTGCCGGCGTGGAGCTGCGCGAGCAGGGCGTCGGCGATCTTGCGAGCGCGCACGTCGTAGACCTCGGGGAGGAAACGTCGGCCGAGCTCGTCGGCCGGGACGTCGACGGCGGGGTATCTGGCGACCAGCACGATCACGTGCAGGCCGAACGGAGAGCGGACGATGGGCGAGACGTCGCCGCGGGCCGAGAGCGCGACGAGGGCGCTGACGAACTGAGGGTCGAAGGGGTCGCGCTCGCCCGGCAACACGCTCTTGCCGTCCTTCGCGATCGGAGGCAGCTGCTCGACGACCGTCATCTGACCGCCGAGGGGGACGTCCCGGAGCGCTCGCTTGAGGTTCAGCGTGACCGAGTCGAGCATCACCCGCTCGCTGGCAGGCTGGGGGGGCGGCGGCGTGTCTTTGGCGTCCTTGCCGACGGAGAGGGCCACCTCGCGAAAGGTCTCGGCGAGGGCCTGCGCCTTCTTCTCGGTCGCCGCGTCGGCGTCCGGCTTCAGACCGACGAGCGCGTGGACGGCCATGAACGACTCGGGGCGGCGCACGTCCCACCAGTGCTTGTCCACGACGGCGTCGAGCTCCGCGTCGGTGACGGGCCCTTGGGCCTTGGCGGTGGCGAGGAGCTCGAGCGCCATCCGCTGAGCGAGCACGGCGTCGACGTCGCGCGACCGGGAGCGGTCGAGACCCGCGTCGCGCGCGGCGAGCTCGAACACGACGTCGGAGACCACGCGGTCGCGCGCCTCGGCGAGGGAGATGCCCTGCGCGCGCGCGACCTCGGCGACGAGCGGTCCCGGCACTTCGATGGGGGGGTGCCCGGCGGCGGAGACACGGGCGACCGAGGAGCCGAGGACCGCGGGCGCCGCGGTGGGGAGCGGCGCCGATCGATCGGCGCACCCGGTCGAGGTGGCGGCCACGCTCGCGAGGACGAGGCCTCCGACGACGAAGAGGGGTGCGACGCGGAGGCGCCCGAGGAGAAGGAGCGGGGCGCGGCGGCGCTCGCGAAGGCGCTGCGGCCGGACCGGGCGTGCGCTCGCGCGGACGAGCCGAGGCCTCCTCACCCCGTGCCTCCCTTCGGTCGCAAGAGCTCGACCGAGGCCCGAAGCGAGAGCCCGCCGACGATCAGCAGGTAGAGCGCGCGAAAGTCTTCTTGGTGCCCGAGCGCGTAGAGGCCGTACGCGAACGCCAGCGAGGCGGCGAGGAAGAGGACGATGGCGAGGAGATCGACTGCGCGGGCCAACGGGCGGCAGCATAGCGCAGGAGCCGGTCGACACGTCAGCTCGTCGACGCGGCGGTGGGCCTAAGGCCGCAGAGCCAAGAGGACCGCGCCGGCCACGGCGACGATCGCGAGCAGCACGAGCGAGCGCACGAAGGCCGAGCTCACGCGCCGCTCCCCCTTGGGACGCTCCTTGCCACGCGAGACGGCGACGTTGGCGCCCGCGGTCACGACGGCGACGCCGATCCCGATCGCAGCGGCTTGGGCGATGAGGGCGCGAGAGGCCTCGTGGATCTGCCAGACACCGAGCAGCATCACGAGCGACGAGACGACGCCGATCGTCGCGATGGGGACGGCGTAAGGTGCGAGCGTCGCGCGCGCGCGGAGGGGCGCGGCGAACGGGTCGCCATCGGCGCGCTGCTCGGCGCCACCGAAGCCCGTCCACGGCTCTCCCCACGAGAACGCGAAGACGCCCCACGCCGCGGCGCCGATGGCGGCGCGAACCGAGTCGATGCGCGTGGGATCGATGGTGGTCGGGGCGAGGAGCCAGGTCGCGAGCGAGAGGGCGAGGAAGACGCTCAGGCCGAGGTGACGGCCGATCCGCCGGTAGCGCGTGGCGACCGTGGGCCCAGCCAGGGCCGCGAGGATCGCGCCAACGGCGGCGATGCGGGCCGCGGCCCCCGCAGAGCGAGAGAACGCGGAGGGGGCAACGGTGACGCTCCACGCGAGCGTCGAGCAGAGGACGCGCTGGAGCGTGCCCGGCTCACGCAGCGCGCGCGGGGCGGCTCCGGTCGACGCGGCGCGCGTGGGGCGGGTCGAGCTGGTCGAGGACTTCGCGTCAGGCCCCGAGGACGGGGCGCTCATGACGACGAGGGGCCGCGGACGAGCCGCGAGAGCGGGATGACGTCGGTCCCGGGCGCCTCGACGGCGCGCTCCTCGGGATCCTCGAGCGGCTCGGCGCGGGTCTCCTCGTCGAGCCCCGCGGCGACGCCGAGATCGAGCTTGGCCCAGAGCTTCTTGTCGAAGAGGTGGCTCGGTCGCACGTTCCGCAGCGACGCGAGCATGCTGGTGCGCGCGCCGGGGTATTTCTTGTCGAGGTCCTCGAGCAGGCTCTGCATCTGCTTGCGCTGGAGGTTCTCCTGCGAGCCGCAGAGGTCGCATGGGAGGATCGGAAACTCCATCGCCTGGGCGTACGCGGCGATGTCGGCCTCGGTCGCGAAGATGAGCGGCCGAATGACGACGTTCTCCCCGTCGTCGGCGAGCAGCTTGGGCGGCATCGCCTTCAGCTGGCCCGAGAACACGAGGTTCAGCATCAACGTCGCGAGCGCGTCGTCGCGGTGGTGGCCGAGCGCGATCTTCGTGCAGCCCATCTCCTTCGCGAGGCCGTAGAGGATGCCGCGGCGGAGGCGCGAGCAGAGCGAGCAGTAGGTCTTCCCGGCCGGGATCTTGTCGGTGACGATGGAGTAGGTGTCCTCCTTCACCATGCGGAACGCGTGGCCCTCTCGCGCCATGTAGTCGGTGAGGAGGTGGCCGGGGTAGCCGGGGTGACCTTGGTCGAGGTTCACGGCGATGACGCTGAACTTCACGGGCGAGCGACGCGCATGCTCGATCAAGAGATCGTGCATCGTGTAGCTGTCCTTGCCGCCCGAGACGGCGCAGAGCACGCGGTCGCCCTCCGAGAGGAGGTCGAAGTCGCGGATCGCCTGCCCCATCGCGCGGACGAGCCGCCGCTTCAGCTGATCGAAGCGCGCCTTCGGCGTGAGCGCGTCGCGGGCCGGTTCGTCACCGACGTGGTCGCCGCCTGGAGATGCGCCGAGCGTCATCGTTCGTGCTCCGTTCCGAAATCCGCGGGGCGCGAGTCCGCGTCAGGCCTTCGCGTCGTGCGCGAGGCCCGGGTGCGCCTTGTCGGCGTAGGCCTCGATGAGCTTGAGATAGGTGAGCACGCCGTGGCCGGTGCCGCCCTTCGGGTAGATGCCCGACGCGCGGTGGTACATCGACGGGCCCGCGATATCGATGTGGATCCAAGGCGAATCGCCGACGAACTCGCGAAGGAAGAGCGCCGCGGTGATCGAGCCTCCCCATCGGTCGGCGGTGTGCTTGAGATCGGCCCAGTCGCTCTTCAGGCCTTCGCGCAGCTCCTCGACGAGCGGCATGTGCCACATCGACTCGCCCGCGGCCTTGGAGGCCGTCTTCATCGCCTCGGCGAGCTCGTCGCGGTTCGCGAAGAAGCCCGAGACGGTGGGGCCGAGGGCGACGATGCTCGCGCCCGTGAGCGTCGCGTTGTCGAGGATGAGGTCGGGCTTCAGCTCGCGCGCGTAGGCGAGCACGTCGGCGAGGACGAGGCGACCCTCGGCATCGGTGTTGATGATCTCGACGAACTTGCCGTCGAGCGAGCCGAAGATGTCGCCGGGGCGGTAGGCGTTGCCGTCCGGCATGTTCTCGACCGAGCCGATGAGGCCGTGGATCTCCACGTCCGGCTTCACGATGCTCACCGCGGCCATGAGCGCCGCGACGTTCGCCGCGCCGCCCATGTCGCCCTTCATCTCTTCCATGCCTTGGGCGGGCTTGATGCAGAGACCGCCCGAGTCGAACGTCAGGCCCTTGCCGACGAACACGAGCTTCTTCTTCGCCTTCTCCTGAGGCGTGTAGGTCATGTGGATGAGGCGCGCTTCGCGGGAGCTGCCCTGCGCGACGGCCAAGAGGAGCTTCATCCCCTTCTTCGTCAGCGCGGCCTTGTCCATGACGGTGCACTTGAGGCCGTGGGCCTTCGACATCTCGACGCAGAACTTCGCGAACGCCTCGGGGTAGAGCTCGTTCGGCGGCTCGTTGATGAGGTCGCGCGCGATGCAGATGGACTCGCCGACCTTCTGTCCGATCTCGACCTGCGCGCGCGTGTCCTTGGTCACCTTCGCGGTCGTGACGAGCGAGACCTTCTCGAGCGAGCTCTTCGGCAGGCGCTCCCCCGTCAGGTAGCGGGTGAAGCGGTAGGAGCCGAGGACGACGCCTTCGGCCGCGGCGCGCTCGGCGTTCGGCACGCCGTACGGGACCTCGAGCGTCAACGACGTCGCGCGCGATTGCTGGGCGAGCCGCGCCGCGCGCGCCGCCATCGTGCGGACCTGCGCCTCGGTCAGCTGCGTCGAGCCGAGCCCGACGAGCACCACGCGCGCCGGCCGCATCGCGCCGTTCGTCGCGAGCTCGAGCTGCTGATCCTTCTTCCCCGTGAACTCTTCGCGCTTGATCGTCTTCTGGACGATCGGGCCGAGCGTCTTCTGCAGCGTCCCGAGCGTGCCGGCCTTGGGCGAGGCCCCTTCGACGACACCGATGACGGCGAGATCGGCGCTGACGCTGAGGGGGTCGGAGGCAGAGAGCGTGATTTTCAGCGACATGGTTCTCCTCGGGGAAAGCGCTGCCCGACGCGAAGAGCTCGGCGAAGGGGGGAGGCATCCTAAGCACGAGACGGCTAGCGCGTCGATCCTCCAATCGACGCGCCACTCGAGACTCGGCTGCTCCTTCGACAGCACCGCAGTGGTCTCTCGACGACGGACTTCCCGTGCGATGGAGGGCCCGATCGAGCGCGGGTCAAGGGGCGACCGGTCGATCCCGCGTCGTCAGAAGGCGCCGTTCACGACGAGACCCGTCGGGGAGAACGACACCGTCGCGCTCGCGTCCTCGTGATGGAAGCTGAGCCCGATCCCGACCGCGCCGACGATGGCCCCCGCCGCGGCGATCGCGAGGCTCACGTTCGACGCATTCGCGAGCGCGTTCGCCTTCGATCGCTCGGCGTCGAGCGAAGCCGGACAGCGGTTCTGGGGACACGACTTCTTGATGTCGCTGGTCTTCGCGATCGAGGCAGCGCCCGTCGCGACGCCGACCACGAGCCCTGCGCCGGCCACGCCCGCGCCGACGAAGACGAGCGGGGAAGGACGGAAACGAGCAGGCCTGTCGCGCGACGCCGGCGAGGGGTCCGTGGGCGCTGCGGCAGCTGCCGCCTCGAAC
>CAYYKK010000298.1:0-9359 GCA_964467935.1 uncultured Polyangiaceae bacterium | reverse complement strand
GCGGCGGGGGACGAAATCCTCGCGTTCTTCGCTGCGCGCCTGCGGGAGGCCCCGCAGCGCGGTCTCGAGGGAAACGGTGCGCCGGCGACGTGAGCGCCGCGACGCAAGAAGGGTGGAGGCGGCGGGAATCGAACCCGCGTCCGCGAGGCTTCAAATGGATCTTCGTTCACGTGCGTAGTCGCCGTATCCCCTGCGACTGGGTCCACGGATTCGGCCGTGACCTATTCCTCGCTGAGTCGATCGCGCTATCGAGGACACCCTCACGCGATCCAGCCCTCGTGGTCGACACCCTCAGGATACCAGGACGATCTCTCCGTCGGATGGCTCAGCGGTTTTCAGGCCGCGAGAGCGAGTGCATTGTCGTTCGCACGTATCACGTCCCGCTTGGTAGGCGGAGCAGGAGCCGCCAGCACGCAGACACATTCTCCGTCCCCACGTCGAAGCCGATCGCCCCCGTGAGGTTGTCTCAGTCTTCGCAAAGTAGTCCCATTGTCGCGCTCGTCAATCGTCTCGTCGCCGGCGCGCGGCGTCGGCGAGGCCGAGGCCCCGGCGAGAAGGTCGGCTCGACTCGCCGGCGAACCTGCGGTAGAGGCCGCCGCATGGCGCGCATGGTTCAATGCATCAAGCTGGGTCGCGAGGCCGAGGGTCTCGAGAAGCCGCCGCTGAAGGGCCCCGTCGGGCAGAAGATCTTCGAGAACGTCTCGAAGGAGGCCTGGCAGGCGTGGCTCGAGCACTCGAAGATGCTCGTCAACGAGTACCGCCTCGACCTCGTCTCGGAGTCGGGCCAGCGGATCTGGTTCACCGAGCTCGAGAAGTACTTCTGGGGCGAGGGCTCCAAGGTACCGGATCAGTTCAAGCCTCAGGGCGAGGACGCGCCGAAGAAGGACTGACGCGGCGACGCCCTCGAGGCGCGCTCGCGAGGCTCAGCGGATGCGCTGCCGCATGGCGTGCACGTGGACCGGCTCGCGCTCGAGGGCGCAGCCCGGAACGAGCGCGTTGCACGCTGCCCGCAGGTCGGGCGTCTCGTCCGCGACGCGGTGCTCGAGCTGCGCGGCCTGCGCCGCCGCCGCCCGCGGATCGCGCTCGCCGAGGAGCGCGCGGAGCGAGAGCGCCTGCGATCGCAGGAGATCGGCGTGACGCGGGGTGAGGGCGAGCCCCGAGAGCGAGGCGTCGAGCGCGCCCTCGTCGTCGTCTGCGCTCGCGCGCGCGATGGCCAGCGCCGACCACGCCTCGTCGTCCTCGGGCGCCTTCGACGCAGCGACCTCGAACGCCGGCACCGCTTCGGCGAATCGCCACACGTTCGCGAGCGCCTTGCCGCGCGAGAAGTCGAGGGCGGGCGCGTCGGGGAGGTCCAGCGAGGCGCGGTCGAAGAGCGCGACGGCGTCGTCGACCCGCCCCTCCTTGCCGGCCAGGTCTCCCATGAGCGAGAGCACCAAGCCGCGCTCGAAGCGGGAGTCGTCGGCGACGGCGATCGCCCACGCGCGATCGAGGCTCGGCGCAGCGCGATGGAGCTTCTCCTGGACGGAGTGCAGACTCCCGCGGGCGTGGTTCACGAGGCGCTCGAAGGCGTCGGCCGTGGGTCTCCGCCCGTCGATCACGCGCGTCACGCGGGCCACGTCGACGACGGGCGCGACCGCGCACGGATCGATGCCGGAGCGAGCCTCGAACGCCCGCGAGCGCGGCGTCGACGCGTCGGCGCACGCGGCCTCGGCCATCTCTCGTCCCCGCGCGCGGTGACGGAGGCGCGCGTCGATCGAGAGGGGCAGCGCGATCGCCCCCGCGTCGGGCACGCGGAAGGCATACGCGACGACGATCGCGTCGCGCGGCCCGATGGCCTGGTTGTAGCCGAGCGCGCGGAAGCGATCGACCTCGTGATCGCGCACCGCGCGTCCTCGCTCGTCGAGCAGCTCCGCGCGGAGCCGGTGCGCGGTGGGGTCGTCCCCCGTGCGCTCGTGCTCCGTGCCCGCCTCGGCGACGAGCCTCCCGTCTGCATCGCGCACCTCGAGCTCGATCCACGTATCCTGCAGCTCGAGCGTGCCGCCGGGAAAGAAGTGGCCCACCCCTTCGTTGCGAACGACGACGTCGGCCTCGAGCGGCTCGCCAGGCTCGAGCGCGCCGGTCTCCGCGGGCGCGTCGACGCTCCCATCCGCGTGCCGCAGCACCGCCACGTCGATGCTCGCGACGCCGACGAGGCTCTCGCGGATTTCGTCGAGCTCCGCGCCGTCCCCGCGCATGGCGGCGAGGAGCGAATGCGAAGCTGCGAAGCGATGGGACGCGAGCACGCCGCCCTTCGCCGAGACGTCGTCGAGCGAGGTCGGCTCACGCTTCATGTGGCAAGAGGCGCACGTCGCCCGCTGGACGGGCTCGTCGATCCGCGCGAGCGCGTCGCCCGCGAACGCGCTGCGCCGATACGGGAGGGCGTCGTCTTGCCCGGCGAAGAAGTGGGGATGCTTCGTCCCCGTGCCGAGAAAGGCCTTGTGGCACGTCCCGCAGAGCGCGGGGGTCCTCAGCGGCGCAGGCGCCGCGCGGCGCTTGTGCTCGGCGATGCTCGCCGGATCGTCGAGACGCGGCAGCGGGATCGCCTCGGCGGCGAGGGTGTAGGCCGCGTTGCCGCCCGCGCGCGTCTCGACGATGCCGTGGCACACCTCGCAGGTGATGCCCGCGTAGGCGCGCGCGTCGTCGGGTGACACCTCCTCATCCATCGCACCGTCGACGAGCAGCGCGACGTCGTGGCACCCCGCGCAGAAGCGACTCTCGACGCGCCCCGTCGCCTTTCGGAACTCGTCGACCGAGACGCGGTAGATCGGGTTCTGAAACGACGCGAACGCGTGGGGGCTCGAGCGCCACGCCGCGACGGCTGCCGCGTGGCAAGGCGCGCAGCGCGCGACGTCCGCGAGCTCCTTCCCCCGACCTTCTCTCGCCTCGGGCACCTCGACCTCGGACGGATAGAACGCGCGCGCGTCCGTGGGCAGCCGGGGCGTGAGCGAGGCGCCCGACGGCGTGGCCTCGCCGTCCCGGGTCTCCCGCGCGCAAGCGGCGAGGACCGCGATCCCGAGCGACGCGACGAGGACCGACGAAGTGGAACGAAGGGACATGGGCGCCCTTCAACGACGCGCGCGCTTGCGCCTTCGCGCGAGCGACAAGACGACGCCCGTCACGGCGAGGCCTGCGAGCGGCTCCGACGAGCTACCGACGTCGCACGAACATGCCGAGGGCGGCGCGCTCGAAGACGGGCTGGGAGAGGGCCCGGCGGAGGGCGACGAGGGCTTCGCGTCGGAGCCCGACAGGAGCCCCGCGATGCCTCCCGGTCCGAGCCCCGAGATCTTCAGCTCGGGCACGTCCTGTCGCAGGAACTTCGTCAGCTCGCTCCCCCGCGTCGCGAACGCGAGGTCCGTCGCCGGCCGCACGCCGACGGAGGTCTCGTTCGCGGGAGGCCCGCCCCACCGGCCGCGCACGGGATGGCTGCACTTGATGTCGCCCTTCCACGGGTGGCGGATGGCGTACCGAGCTTGAAAGTTGTTCACCGAGCTCTCGGTCGCGCCGTACTCGAGGCGCTGCGCCTGACCGTACACCTCGCGGCCGCCGAGGATCGGCTTCGCCTCGCGGAAGATCAGATCCTGCGCGAGCGACTCCTTGCCGTAGCGCGCGTGGAGACGCGTGAGGACGAAGTCCCAAGGGATCACGGGGGGCGCCTCGACGCTCTTCATCTCGACGGCCACGTCGAACTTGCGCTTCGACGAGCCTTGGAACCGCACCGTGTCGATCGCGCCGCGCGCGCAGTTGAGGAGCGTCGCCGGGAGGTCTCCCGTCGCCTTGTCGTTCGCGACGTCGCCCTTCGCGTCCGTCTCGACGTGGAAGATCGCCTTGCCCGCGACCTTCGGGTCGGTCTCCAGCGCTCGTTGGTAGCAGGACTGCACCGTGCCCTGCGCGGCGCCGAGCATGCGCGCGGCCGTCGGCTCGCCCTCGATCGGGAGGAACGTGATCTGCGGCGTGCGCGGTCCGCTGCCGTTCGAGGTGCCGATCACGTCGGCGCCGAGCGTCGCGAGCTCGCTCGGGCTGAGACCGGGCGTGGGGCACGGATCGCAGCCGTTCGCCCCCCACGCGTACTCCGTCACCACGCCCGACGGCATCGACTCGAGGGTCTTGTCGAAGAGCGACGCGTAGAACGCCCCGAACTCGTTCCTCGTCGCTTCGCTCACGTCGAGGTTCGTCGGGATCGTGACGTTCGGGTAGTTGGCGACCTCGTACCGCTTCGATCGCGCGAGGATGTGGACGATGAGGTCTTGCTTGCCGTTCGAGTTGAGGAGGCCGAGCCGGACCGGCAAGCTGAACGTATCCGTATCGTAATAGAATCGGAGTGGCGATAGCATCGCCATGTCGCGTCCGTCGCGCTTCTCGAACTTGACCTTCGTCGTGTCGACCTTCGCCACGAAGAACTTCATGTTCGCCTCGACGTACGGCTTGAGGACCGGCGCCGCGCCGTCGGGGATCTTGTAGTTGTTGTCGTGGAGCCAGCGATCGAGCCCGCTCGAGTCGTTCGCGCTGAGGACGACCACCTCGTACTCGCCGACCGCGAACTGCGCCTCCACCTTGACGCCGTACCCGGCGTCTTCCCGCTTCGCCTCCGCGGCCGACGCCGGCGAGGGCGCCGCCATCGCCTTGCCCTCCGCCCCCGGCGCGTCTTCGGCGCATGGGTCCTGTTCCCAGTACTCGACGAGACGAGGCGCCGCGAGCTGGTCGACGCGCGTGAACACCTCGCGCGGCAGCGTCTTGACGTTCTCCTTCTGCAGCACCACCGGCACCGGCACCACGATCGCGAAGCTCTCGGGCGGTCCCTCGTAGTTGTTCTGCATCGAGAGCACGGTCCGCGTGCCGTCGCGCATCATCACGACCATCGTCGCGTTGTTGAAGAGCTTGGTGTCCGCCCCGCTGACGTAGAACCCGCAGAACGCGTCGGCTCTGCCGGGCACGATGGCCGCCGAGAAGCCCGCGAGGGCCAACGCACCGATGCCGGTCGTCCACGAACGCTTCGTCATGCCTACCCCTCTCGTGCGGCGACCGGGGTCGGACGCCGGAAAAGGCAGACTAGGACGAAGCGGCGACGGAAAGGATCTGCTTTCTCGCGCGCGCCTTCAGGCGGCGGCGGCGGTCTGGCTCATGTCCATGAGCAACCGGACCGAGTCGGCGTAGGTCGTGCCTCGCACGCAGCGGCCGTTCTTGAGCTCCATGATCTCGCAGAACGTGGCGGTGCGCACCCCGCTCGATTCGCGGCCGCTGCGGATGCCGCACTCGGCGATGATCGTCGTGCCCGCGCTGTGGACCGTGCGGAGATCGATGAGGGCGGTCGGGTAGCCTTCGACGACGCTTCGGAACGAGGCGAGCACGGCGTTCACGCCCTTGATGCGCTCGTCGCGAGCGGAGCTCTGCCACTCGACGTCGCTCGAGAGCATGGCGCCGATCCACTCCCAGTCACGCCGGTTCCAGGCGTCGTAGTAGATCCGCGTCCAATCGGAGCCCGTCTGCTGCTTCCCCTCGTTCATGCGCTGATCATAGAGCACGGCGAGTGCCACGATCGAGGCGGCTGGATCCGCGCGAAACCGGCTGATTTCGCGCGTGGGTGGGTGCGGACGCTGGATCGGGTACGGACCACGTCGGATCGAGCCCGAGCCAGGGTGCGCGCGGAGCGTCGGCTTCGACGGGCCGTCGCCCGCGCCGTTTCGGACGATCGATCAGAGCGCCGCGAGGCGCTCGCCGAGGAGCCCTTCGAGATCGACGAGCGCCTTGGAGAAGCCGTCGATGCCCTCTTGGAGCTTGAAGCTCGCCATCTCGTCGGCCGAGTGCATCTTGCGGAATGTGGCCTCATCCATCGCGATGCGCGCGATGTCCTTCGACACGGCCTTCGCGGGATCGAGCTTGCGCTCGAGCGTGCCCTCCTTCGACTCGAGCTCCGACAGGAGCTTCGGCGCGATCGTGAGCAGATCGCAGCCGGTGAGCTCGATGATCTCCCCCACGTTGCGGAAGCTCGCGCCCATCACCAGCGTCTGGTGGCCGAACTTCTTGTAGTAGTCGTAGATCTTCGTGACGCTGAGGACGCCGGGATCCTCGGTGGGCTCGTAGGAAGGCTTGCCGGTCTTCTTCAGGTAGAAATCGAGGATGCGGCCGACGAAGGGCGAGATGAGCGTCACCTTCGCCTCGGCGCACGCGATCGCCTGGTGCATCCCGAAGAGGAGGGTGAGGTTGCAGTGGATGCCCTCCTTCTCGAGCTTCTCCGCCGCGCGGATGCCCTCCCACGTGGAGGCGATCTTGATGAGGATGCGCTCCTTCGAGATCCCGTGCGCCGCGTAGAGCCCGATGAGCTTGTGCGCCTTGTCGATCGTCCGCGACTCGTCGAAGGAGAGGCGCGCGTCGACCTCCGTGGAGACGCGACCGGGCACGATGTCGAGGATGCGGCGGCCGAACTCGACGGAGAGCACGTCGATCGCCTCGCTGACGACGGCCGCCTTGGTCGCGCCGGCGCCGAGATCGTCGCGCACCTTTCGCACCGTGCTCGTCACGATGTCCGAGTACTCGGGCATCTTCGCCGCCGCCGTGATGAGCGACGGGTTCGTCGTCGCGTCCTGCGGCTTGTAGCGGCCGATGGACTCGATGTCGCCCGTGTCGGCGACCACCTTCGTGTAGCGCTTGAGCTCGTCGAGAAGGCTCATGTGTCGTCTCCGTGGGCCGAAGCCCCCTCCGCGCCGCCTCGGCGGCGCTCGTCGTCACGCAACGTCTTCGAACCGCGAACTTCCCACGCCGGCGCCGAGCGTTCAAGCCGCCCGGCTCGCGCCACGCGAATCAGGGCACCTTCGTCGGCGGAGGGATCTCCCCGCCGTCGCGGACATACTGCGCGACCGAGTCGGACAGCTGCTCGACGAGCTTGACGCACTTCGCGCTGACGTCGCCCATGCTCACGCCTTTGCACTCCTTGCGACGGTCGGCGTTGAGCTTCGCGATCTTCTCGTTCTTGAGGAGCGTCTCTTGCGTGTTGTCACCGAGATCCTTGAACGAGATCTTGGCGTTCTTCGGCTTGGGCGGCACCGTGAACGTGAGCTCGCCCGACGAGAGCGAGGCGCAGGATCCGTCCCAGCGCAGGACGTCGAACGTCCCCTCTGCGCCGCTCACCTGCATCCCGCCGAGATCGCTGCCGCGCTGGAGCAGCACGATCACCTCCTCGTCGAACACGAGCTTGTCGCCGCCCGACGCGCCGCCCGAGGCGTTCCACGCGTCGGTGTTGCCGCGGAGATAGCCGCGCGTGAACGGGCTGCCCTTCCGGAAGAAGAGCAGCGCCACGTCCGGGTTGAAGCCGCCGCAGAGCCGCTTCACGAACTTCGGAGGCGGGGCGCAAACCTGCCCCTTCTGCTCGCACTTGTCGGGGATCCCGGGCACGTCGGCTTCGCTCGCGGCGGCCGAAGCGCTCGGTCGCGGCTTCGGCGCCTCCTCGCTCGCGCCCGAAGACGACGCCGGATCGCCGGCCGGCGGAGGCGTCGACGCGCCGCCGCAACCGAACCCCAGCACCGAGAGCGCCGCGAGAGAGAGGACCGTGAGCCCCACCGGGGGGTCGAAGAGCTTCATCGCGGCCGACCGTATCAACCCTCTCCGGCGCTCGTCCACGGCTCGGGCCGACGCACATTGTCCCACGCATCACGCCCTCGCCGCGGCCGCCGCCTTGACGCCCCCGCGCGCACGCGGTGACTCTCTCGTCATGGTTTTCGAGCGCACGCTGTTGCTCGGCGCTCTCCTCGCCGCTTCGACCGCCGCCTGCAGCGGCGACGCTCCCGCCGACGGAGCGACGCAGTCCACCGGCTCGGTGTGGACGGGCGTGTCCGGATCGGGCGGGGCGCGCGCGTCGTCGCACGCAGCGACCGACGCGGTGGGCAGCGGCGCGGGAGGCACCGGCGGCGCCGGCGGTGCGCTCGCGGGGCCGCCCTACCCGATCGTGCTCGCGCACGGCTTCTTCGGCTTCAACGACTTCGCAGGCGCGGGCTTCCTCACCTATTTCTACGACCTCAAGGACTACCTCACGCAGCGAGGCGAGGTGGTCTTCACGCCGGCCGTCGACCCCTTCAACGACTCGACCTTCCGCGGCCAGCAGCTCATCACCGCGATCGAGCAGATCCGCCAGCAGACCGGCGCCGCGAAGGTCGTCATCATCGGACACTCGCAGGGCGGGCTCGACGCGCGCGTCGTCGCGCACGACCGACCCGATCTCGTCGCGGCAGTCATCACGATCGCGACGCCGCACAACGGCACGCCCATCGCGGACGTCGCGCTGAAGCTCATCTCCGATCCGAACGCGGCGAGCGTCATCGACAGCCTCGTGAACCTCGTCGGCGCGCCGCTCTACGATCAGATCGGCAACCAGACCGCCGTCTCCAAGCCGCTCAAGCTCTTCTCGCAGGCGGGCATCGCGGAGTTCAACGCCAAGTACCCCGACGATCCGGGCGTGTTCTACGCGTCGATCGCCGGACGCAGCGCGCTCGCCTTCGGCGGACAGGACTGCGGGGTCGACGTGACCCTACCATTCATCAAGAGCGCAGACGCGGAGAAGGATCCGCTCGATCCGCTCTTCTGGGCGACGGAGCTCGTCGTCCAGGGCGACATCACGAGCCCGAAGGTGAACGACGGGCTGGTGCGGGTCGCCGACGCGCGACACGGGCAGTTCTGGGGCTGCATCCCGGCCGACCACCTCGACGAGGTCGGCCAGCTCGCCGGCGACCGCCCGGGCGTCGGCAACGCGTGGGACTACAAGTCGTTCTACGTCGAGCTCATCAAGCACCTGCGCGCGCTCGGCTACTGTCGCGCACCCGGCGACGAACGCGCGCGCGCCCCGCGGTCCTTCAGCGCGCCGCGTGGATGGCGCGGCTCACCCCGGAGCAGGTCCCTGCCTGGCAGGGCATCACGAAGTCGACCGCAGCGAGCGGCTCCGGGCTCTCCTTCACGAAGAGCACGCCGCCGTCGAGGTGGTCGAACGGGTAGAACTGCCCCGACACGTTCATCGGCCCGGACGCCGTCGTGATCGTCACGCTGAGCGGCGAGCCCATGGGCGGCCGTGGCATCGTGATCGGATCCATGAACGTCGCGCCGTCGGGGCCGATGCGCACGCGCTCGTACGTCTGGTTGAGCGTCTCCGGCGGGAAGACCTGCGCTGCGCCCTGCATGCTCTGCTTGAACGAGAGGATCGACTCGTAGACGTAGTCGCTGATCCACGTCGGGCTGCAGTAGCCCATCATGTCCTTGGTCTGGCTCGGGTCGAAGAGCTGGTTCGAGCCGAGCGCGAGGCCCCATTTGCCGATCGCGCCTCCCGAGTAGGGGAAGGCCGG
>CAYYKK010000297.1:0-9400 GCA_964467935.1 uncultured Polyangiaceae bacterium | reverse complement strand
GCTCGTCTTCTTTTCGGCCATGCTCCCTCGAACGTACACGGGCGCGCGAGCGCCGAGAAGGCGGCTCGCTCGCGTCCGTCGACGTCGCCTCGAGTCTAGTCGGCGCGGACGCGCTCGAGGAACGCGCGCGTCACCGGATCGGTCGGCCCATCGAAGAACGCAGCCGGCGGCGCGCTCTCGACGTCGCGTCCCTCCGCGAAGAGGTGCACCCGCGTCGCGACGCGCCGCGCGAAGCCCATCGAGTGCGTGACGACGATCATCGTCTGTCCTGCGCTCGCGAGCTCGGTCATCACCCCCAGCACCTCGCCCGCCATCACCGGATCGAGCGCGCTCGTCGGCTCGTCGAAGAGGATGACCTCGGGCTTCATCATGAGGGCCCGCGCGATGGCGACGCGCTGCTGCTGCCCGCCGCTGAGCTCGGACGGACGCGCGCGCGCCTTGTCGCGGATGCCCACGCGCGCGAGGAGCGAGAGGGCGCGCTCGGCCGCGGCGTCGCGCGCCTCGCCGAGGACGCGCACGGGCGCGAGGGTGAGGTTGTCGAGCACGGTGAGGTGGGGGAACAGGTTGAACTGCTGAAAGACGAAGCCCGCGCTCCGCCGGACGCGCTCGAGGAGCGCGGCGTCACGCGCGGGATCGGTCGCGGGCGAGAGCACGTGCTCGCCGAGCCTCACCTCGCCGGCGTCGAAGCGCTCGAGGCCGTTGAGGCAGCGGAGGAACGTGCTCTTGCCGCCGCCCGAGGGGCCGACGATCACGTGCACCGACCCCCGCTCGACGTCGAGCGAGACGCCCCTGAGCACGTGGAGCGCGCCGTGCTTCTTCGCCAGATCGCGGACGCGGATCACGCGCGCGCCTCGACGGCGAGCCGCGCCTCGATGCGGCGCGCGACGATCGACATGGGGTAGCTCATCGCCAGGTAGAGCAGGGCCGTGACGATCATGAGCTCGACCGTCGCCTGCGTGGACTGCGACAGCACGCTGAAGCGCTTCGTCAGCTCGACGAGGGTGATCACCGAGCAGACGCTCGTGTCCTTGAAGAGGGCGATGAAGTCGCTCACGACCGGCGGGATCACGATGCGCACGGCCTGCGGCACGACGACCCGCGCGAGCGCCTCGCGCCGCGAGAGGCCGAGCGCGAGGGCCGCCTCGAGCTGCCCGCGGGGGACGGCTTGGAGGCCCGCGCGATAGATCTCCGATTCGTAGGCGGAGTAGTTGATGGCGAGCCCGAGGACGCCGCACGCGAACGCCGGGAGCGTGATCCCGAGCTCGGGCAAGAAGAAGAACACGAAATAGAGCTGCAGCATGACCGGCGTCCCGCGGAGGAGCTCCACGTACGCGGCGAGCGGGACGCGCAGCCACCGCGGCCCGTAGAGGCGCCCCAACGCGACGAGGAGGCCGAGGCCCACCGCGAGCGGAAACGAAAGCAGCGCGAGGAGCACCGTGAGGCCCGCCGACCGGAGCAGGACGCCGCCGTACGAGCGCACGACGTCGAGGCCTCGCTTGCGCGCGCCGAGCTCTCGGGATCGCTCCGGCGGGGGCGCCCCGGCGGGCTCGCCCTTCGACGCCGCCGGGCCGACGCCGAAGAATCGCCCTTTGCGCGCGAGCGCGACGATCTCCGATTGCCGATCATCCCAAATGCCATAGGCCCGATCGATGCGCTCGAGCTCGCCCGAGATCGCGACGTCCACCAGCGCCTCGTCGATCGCCCGCGCGAGCGTCGAATCGCCCTTTCGCACGTAGCCGACGTAATAGCCATTGCGCCTCGGCTCCCCCACGCCGTGGAGCTTCGGGAAGCGCGAGGCGTAGAACGAGGCGATGGGCGTGTCTTGGATCGTCGCGTCGAGCTTGTTCGTCTCGACCTCGCGCATGGCGTCGGTGTTGCCATCGTACGTGCGGACGTCGCAGCGGTCGGCGCACAGCTCGCGCGCGTAGGTCTCGGACGACGAGCCGGTCAGCACCCCGACGCGCAGTCGCTCGCCGGCGGGCACCTTCGTGAGATCCTCCCAGCTCGCGATCCGGGCGTCGTCTCGGCGGGCCATGAGGGCCAGCGCGTAGACGTAGTAGGGCATGGTCGGCGTCATCACCGCCTCGCGCTCGTCGGTGAGCTCGTAGCCGTTCAGCACGAGATCGATCTTCGACGTGTGGAGCATGTCGGGGAGCTTGTCCCACGCGGCCTGGACCGGCTCTGCGCGGACGCCGAGGCGCCGCGCGATCGCCTCCGCGAGATCGACCTCGAAGCCGGTGACCTCCGTCGGTCGATCGTCGCGCGGAAAGACGTAGGGGCCGCCGCCCTCCTGATCGCCGCCCCAGCGCAGGGCCTTCTGCGCCGTGACGTCGGCGAGGCCGTCCGCGCGCGCCGAGCGAGGAGCGAGCGAGAGCGCCGCGATCGAGGCGAGGCAGGCGAGCGCGGGGCGACCTAGCACGGAGGAGAAAAGAGACCTTCCCGCCGTGCCGCCGTCAAGCGCCCGCCCGCGGAGGCGCCCGCCGCGCCGGCCGACGCGAAGGGAACGTTCCGCGCGCGGCCGTGTCGGAGCGAGGGTGAGAGCGCTCCCGTGGGTCCTCCTCTTCGCCTTCGTCGCGGGCTGCCAGGCCCTGCCGGTCGCGTCCCCGCCTCCGCCGGGCCTCGACCCCACGGCGCGCGCCCCACGGGGCGAAGGGCCCGCTCCGGCGCCGGCCGACGCCGCCGCCTGCGCGCCGCTCGACGTGTCCTCGCTCGAGCCCGCGGCGCCCTCCCCGGACGGACGCACGATCGCGCTCGCCGACGTCTTCCCCCGCGAGGAGCCGAGAGCGGGCGGCGAGGTCGCTCGCTCGGTCGACGTCGGCGTCGTGACGTACGATCGCGTCGAGCGCGGAGATCCGGGCGGCGCGCTCGGTTACGGCATGGGCTGGGAGGGAGTGTCGAAGCGCTGGCCGCTCGACGCGCTGCGCCCCGAGGTCGCCGCGCGCTTCGATCGGTGGCTCGCCGCGTGGTCGAGGATCGCCGACGCGCAGCGTGAGGGCTACCTGCTCGGACGGCGGACGAACCGTCTCGTCGCGGCGCCTCCCCCCGACGGCGGTCGATCGCTCGCGTGCGCGCTGCGCCAGAAGTCGGACGCCGACGCGCGCATCGCCGCCGCCACGAGCGAGGCGACGCGCGAGGCGGGCGAGCTCACCTCGCTGCTCGAGGGCGCCGCCGACGAGACCCCCGCGGAGCGATTCCTCCTCGCCTACCTCTCCACCGACGGCGTGAAGGCTCGTCCCGAAGGCGAGGAGCGCGCGACGACGGAGCGAGCCACGTCGCTCTTGAAGCGAGTCGCCGAGGATCGAGCGGCGCCCGTCGAGCTCCGCGCGAGAGCGTTCGAGCAGATCGCGAAGCTCGCCCAGAAGCTCGGGCAGACGGAGCGGGTCGTGGATGCGCTCGGGCGGGCCCTCGCGACGACGCGCGATCCCGATCTGGCGATCGAGACGCGCATCAAGCTCGCGACCCTGGCCGACGATCCGCGGAAGCGCGAGGCGCTCCTCGCCGACGTGGTGAAGGCCCTCGATCAGGCTCCGGCCGGCGCGTCGCGCGATCCGGGGGCCTATCGACTGGCCGAAGCGCTCGGCGACCTCTCCGCCCTCGAGCTCGCGCGCGGCGCGTTCGAGCGAGCCCGCGACGACGCGGCCCGCTGCGCGCGCGAGGTCGCGTACGACTTCGCCGACGACGCCGATCCGTGGGGGTGCGCGCCGACGCTCGCGACCGCCCTCGCGGCGCTCGGCGGCGGCACCAAGGACATCCAGGTGCCGCTCCGGTTCCTCTCGCCCCTCGCGCTCGCGCTCGCCGAGGCGAGCCGGGCGACCTTCGATCGCGACGAGGCGCGACGCGCCGGCGAGCTCGCCCTCGCGCGCCTCCCGGAGGCGAAGGAAGCGCCCGCGATCGCCGCGTGGATCGCGTCGACGAGCCCCTCGGCGGCGGACGCCTCGACGGCCACGCGGCGCGCCCTCGTCGACCCGCGATCGACGTGGACGCTCGCGCAGCGCGCCCGCCTCGCGGAGGAGGACGCACCACGCGTCGACGCCGAGCTCGCCTCGCTCGTGAAGCCGCCCGCGCCGCTCTTCCCACCACCGCCTCCCGACGAGAGCGCGCTCTCGGACGAGCTCGCCGCGCGCGTCCGCCGCGCCGCCGAGACCTGTCGCGACGCGGTCGCCAAGGTGCGCGGCGACATCTCGCTCCGCGTCGACACGACGGGCCCCGTGGCGAAGGTGAACGTTCGAGGGGTCGACGGCGCCGGCGCGCGCTGCCTCCGCACGCGCGGGCCGAGCTTCTTTCGAAGCCTCGGCCCCACGGTCGTCACGGCGGCGCTGCGCGGCGAGTGACGACGCGGTTCGCACCTCGTCAAAGCACGGCTTGGACGAGCGCGAGCAGCGCGTTCTCGATCGCGCGATCGCCCACGCTCGCGCCGCCGCCGAACACCGAGCGCTCGACATCGAGCTGCAGCTTGAGCGATCGGTGAAAGAGGTAATTGACGCCCACGGCGAAGGCCTGGACGCGGCGCGCCGATCTCGTCGGATCCACGAAGCCTCCGGAGAAGCCCTCCGGCCGCGCGTCGAAGCGACCATAACGAGCGACGATCTCGGCCGCGCCGAAGCCGCCTTCGCCGACGGCGCGCCTCGGGCGCGCACCTTCCCACGAGGCCTCTCCGCCGATCACGACCGTGCCCGCGATCTGCCACGCGGTGAGCGTCTCGGCGCCCCTCGTCCGCCCGAGCGAGACCTCCTGGCGCGAGCGCACGAGCTCGAACCAAGCGCCCACCGGTCCCACGAAGGCCGACGCCTGCGGGCTCAGGCGGAGGTTCGCGCCGTTCGCGATGACCGTCTTCGCGATCGTGCTGCCCGCGCGGTAGCCGAAGAACGTGGCGCCGCCCGACGTCTTGAGAGACGGGAGATCCGGAGAGGTCGACGAGCCGAGCCGCTGACCGTACGACGCGGCAAAGCCGACGCCGACGTCGCGGAGCCAGCGGATCCCGGTCGCGCGGAGCGGTCGCGCGAAGAGCCTGCCGGTGACGTCCTTACCGTCGCTCACGTCCCCGTCGGTGCTGCCTCCGTCCGCGACGCCGTCGAACCCGCCCACCGCGTAGTCGAAGGCGCCGTCCGCCACCGAGCCGTGGATCTGGAGGCCGAGATCTCGGTTCGGCGCGAGCTGCGTCGGAAGCGCCCGCTCGACGAACGAGAGATCGGTCTCGGCTTGGAGCCGCTCGAGCCCGAATGGCGATTTCATCTTTCCGACGCGGACGCGCGCCCAGGGCACGAAATGGACGTCGGCATAACCATCTTGGATGATCGCTTTTCCTTGGCCGAAGTCGGGCTGGAGGCGCAGATCGACGTACCGAAAGACGGTGCCCTCGATCGTCGGGCGCAGACTGCGCGCGACGATTTGGTCTGGCAAGGCGTGGGCCGTGTCGCCCACGAAGGCCTTGCCCTCGATTTGCGCATAGCCGCCGAGTCGAAGGACGTAGGCGCCGTCGCGGCTCTCGACGACGAAGCCGCGGTCGTAGACGACGAGGAGCTCGCGCGCGGCGGAGGCGCCCCCCGGCGGCCGGACCGTCGCATTCGCGGGATCCTCATCGGACGGAGACACCGCGAGCGCCGGGCCCGCCGCGAGCGCGAGCGCGGCGAACGCGATGAAACCCGAGCAGAGGGCGCCCGGCGCGCGTGGCGCCGCGTTTCGAGAGCGAGAGGTCGGCACGACGAGCTTGGACGCTATCACGTCCGCTCGTCCGTCATCACAGATTTTCCGTTATCGTATTCAAATCGACGTCATGTTCATCCATCGGGTCATCGTGGCGGCATCTCGAAGGGGAGGCACACCACGATGGGCGCGATCGCGCACGTGCCTGCCCCAGGACAATCGCGCGCGAGCGAGACGTGCGCTCCCGGGTCGACGTCGAAGGGCGTCTTGCAGTCGTCGAGATCGCGAGGTGCTGCCGGCAGGACGTCGTAGTCCCCCTCCGGCACGTCGTCGAAATGGAACGAGCCGTCCGCCGACGTCGTCGTCGAGCGCCGAAACGAGCCCGCTGCGCAGCCGTCGCCTTCGCGGACGAGGCAGAGATCGACGGGTCGATTCGCGAGCGGCGCCCGCGACCGGTAGATCGTGACCCTGCCCGAGAGGTTCACGCGGCGCGCGCGGCGCGGCGGCGGGAGCCTCCGTGGTCCGGGGCCCGCGACGGCGATGGCGACGACGCGTCCGGTGACGCCCTCGAGCTGCCCGGGCCCCCAAGCGCCGAGCACGCGCCCGTCGGCATCGATCGCGGAGAGGGCAGCGTCGGTCGCGATCCAAACGCGCCCCGAGCCGTCGATCGCGACCTCGCGGGGGAACGCGCCCGGATCGACGACGCGGGTCCGACCGCCCGGCGCGCCGACGACCATGGATGGGCCATTCGTGCGCCCCACGGCGAGACCGATCCCGTCGGTCGCGGCGAGCGTCGTTTCGGCGGGCCACGCGACCGACGCCCACCCATCCCCAGCGCGCAGAAACGTCCCCGAGGGGTAGCGCGCGACGACGCCGCGCCCCATCGCGAATACCTCGTAAGCCGAGGCGTCCCCGCCGTTCGACGGCGGCGCGATTCGAGCCCAACCCGAGGCGGATCGCGCGTAGACGCCATTGGAGCACGCGATCCAGAGCCGATCTCCCGCGTCGAGGGCGACCGCGGAGAGCTTGTTGTCGGAATACACGCCGGGAAAGCCGAGCCGCGTCGCGTCGGCGACCCAACGCGAGCCGTCGAAATGGTCGACCTCCCAATCGATGTCGTCGGTGACGCCCCAAGCGTCGTCGAGCGAGGCGCCCACGAGGCTCACGAACCGCTTCGGCCCGAGTCGCGTGACGGCCCCGTCATGCAGACGAACCGTCCCCACCTCGTAGAAGCTCGCGAAGACGGTGCCGTCGCGCGCGGCGCCGAGCCCCACGAGCGACTCGCGTGTCGAGAAGAGCGGGACGACCCCTTCCGTCGAGACGCCCACGAGCCCCGCCCCTTCCAGCGCGAGCACCACCGGCGTCTCGGCGCCGCTCGCGCTGGGAGGTGGAGGGGCGCTCGGCGCGGCCGAGGGGCTCGGCGCGGACGCGGTCGACGGCGGGTGCGGGGGGGCCGGGTGGGTGGCCCGTTCGCTCGATGCGCAGCCGCAGGCGACGTCGCCAACGACCGCGCATCCGAGCCACCACGCGAGCGCGCCGCCGAGCGGCGACATCAGAGGTCGCCGCTGACGCCCACGCCGCCGAGCCCGATCGGCCCGAACCGAAGCGCGCCGTATTGGGTGCGAACGACGACGCGCGCCGGGGCCGCGAACGCCGCGATGGCCATCGACAGGCCCGCCGTCTGCCCGAGACCATCGAGCACGAGGAGGACGCCTCCGAGCGACGACGGGTGCATGGCACCGAGACCGATGAAGGGCCCCACGGCGGGGACGAAGAGCGCCGCGGGCCCAGCATAACGATCGCTGTCGATGAGACCGCCCGCGGTGATCAGGCTCGACGTGTAGAGCGCGCCGAACGTGGAGAAGCCTGCGGCCGCGAGACCGAACCGCGGCTGCGTCGATTCACGATAACCGGGGGGAATCGGCGCTCCCTCGATATAAGCCATTTTGGGCGGGTAATAGGGTCTCATCGGCGGCGCCTCGCCGGGACCCATCCACGCCCCAGAAGGCGCGCCGGGAAACATCATCGGAGGCTGGCCCTGCGGAGGATTCGCCCAAGGCGCGCCCGGCGCATAGCCCGGCGTGGGGACGGGCACCGGCGCGCTCGGCCCGACCTGGGCCGGCCCCGGCTGCGCCGGAGGCGGAGCGGGGGGCGGAGAGAGCGGTGGAGCAGCTTGCGCGTGCGCCTTCGTGCACGTGACGAAGGCGGCGGTGAGCGCGGTCGCGGAGACGAGGTATCGAAGGAAGGATCGCATGACCGAGGAGGCTATCAGCTCTCTCGGACTCGCCAAGCCTCGGAGACCGAGACTCAGAGATCGAGCCTCATGAACCGAGCCTCTGGAACCGTGCCTCACCGACGAGACGGAGCGGCGCCGGCACCCGCGAGCGAGCGCCGCGCGCCGACGCGTCGACGCGCGACGACGACGCCGAGCCCTGCGAACGCGAGCCAGGCCCCGCTCTCGGAAGCTCGCTCGGGCGCGATCGTGCAGCCCGCGCTCGGCGTCGATCCGCCGTCCACACCCGCACCACCGACGCCACCGCCGACGAGGCCATTGCCGCTGGACGTCGACGACGGACCCGAAGCGCCTCCGCCCGCGCCATCCAGCGGCACATCGAGCATGTACACCTCGGGTCCCCCGCCTTGGATCAACGCGGGGGTGGCCGGCCAATCGGGCCCGACGGGGCTCGCGTAGACGTCGGCGGCGGGCGTCTTCTGCACGGTGAAGCGCCACGCGGCGAGCGAGGTCGGATCGATCACGTGTCGCCGCACGCCTTGATCGAGCACCCACACCTCGGGCGTGCCGTCATCGGCCTGCACGCAGTCGGGGGGCGCGGCCACGTCGGCGCCGGTAGGCTCCGCGTCGACGAGCGCCTGATCGACCGGCGCGACGTCTCGGAAGGCGTCGAAGCTCCACGCCTGGAACGTCGCGGGATCGGTGATCCAGCGCTTCACCGTCCCCGCGGGCAGCGTGATGGGATCGCATTGCAGCGACTTCGGCGAGTCGTGGAGCTCGGCGTTGAGCGTCCCATTGAGATCGATGCCGTACGCGTGCACCTCGTGGCTCTTGCCATCGAAGAGCGAGCGCGGGGTCGCGAGCGAGAAGCCGTGATCGCACGAGCCGATCGCAGTGCAGAGATCCTGGCGCGTCACGTTCGCGAGCGTGCGCACGCCCTTCGCCGTCGCGGCGCCGGCCGGGCCGTCGAAATAGAGATCCACGTTGGCCGCGGTGTCCTTCTTGTCGGGATCCCATCCCCACCCCGCGACGGCGTCGCAAGCCGCGCTGTCGAGATAGCCCGTCGGCGCTTGGTCCGCCTGCGCGAACGACAGGAACGCGGTCATGTCCCCATAGAACTTGTTCTCGTCGACGCTGCCTTTGATGCCCGGCACCGACGCCGTCGAGGTGTGCTGCCACATCACGAGGTTCTGGATCGGGTAGCTGTCGGGGAAGCTGGGGCACGTCGAATAGTTGGGGACGTCGATTGGATAGTTCTTGAGGAGCGCGGGGCTGCCGAGGCCCGTGATCACGTAATAGCCAATGTAGACGAGCGGCTTTCGTCCCGTGGCCGCCTGCACCGCGTCGAGCCAACCCTGGATGTCGGCGACCGACGGCAGCACGGAGTTGTAGAGAGGCGAGGTCTCGACGTCGAGCATCGGAGGGAGATCGCCGGGCTGGATCGACGCGTGCGCGAGGAAGTGCGCCGCCTGCGCCCCGCCCGACACGCCGGTCTGCGAGCTCGGCGCGAGGAAGTGGTAGCTC
>CAYYKK010000296.1:0-9401 GCA_964467935.1 uncultured Polyangiaceae bacterium | reverse complement strand
CCTTGGAATGAGCACCCACGACGATCACCACGATCACGGCCACGACGACGCGTCGGACGCGCACGACGCGCACGGCCACGACCATTTCGATCCGGAGCCCGCGTCGCGCCTCGCGCCGGGGGAGTCGCCCTCGCCGGCTTGGCTGCCGGTGCTCGGCGCCGGCCTCTTCCTCGTCGGCGGCACGTACTTCCTCGCGACGCCGAGCGCTCCCGAGACGGCGCCCGCGCCGAGCGCCAGCGTGTCCGCGCCGGTCGCGCCCGCGGTGAACCCGCAACCGCCGCCGCATCCGCCGGTGCGGCCGCCCGGGCAGGCGCAGCCGCCGGGTCCACCGCCCAACTTGCCCACGCCTCCGGGCGCCGTCATCGAGCGGCTTCGTCAGGGCGTCGTGAATGGCCAGCCCGGCGACAAGCCCGCCCCCGCGCCCACCCCGCCCGCGAAGCCCAGGCCGTGAGCGCGCCCGAGATCCGTAGGGTCCTCGTGCTCGGCACGGGGACGATGGGACAAGGCATCGCGCAGGTCGCGGCGGCTGCCGGTCTCGAGACGCGCGTGCTCGACACCGACGCGGCGCGGCTCGCAGGCGCGATCGCTTCCATCGAGAAGATCACCGCTCGCAGCGTCGAGAAGGGGAAGCTCGCGGCGGACGCGCGGGCGTCGCTGCTCGGGCGCATCGTGCCCGTCACCGATCTCGAGGTCGGCGCGAGAGACATCGATCTCTGCATCGAGGCGATCCCCGAGATCATGAACCTCAAGGTCGACGTGCTCGGGCGCGTCGTCGAGCGCGCGCCTCTGCACGCCCTCATCGGGTCGAACACGTCGAGCTTGTCGATCACCGAGATCGGCGCGCGCATCGGCGCGAGCGAGCGCACCGTGGGCATGCACTTCTTCAACCCGCCGCCGGTCATGGAGCTGCTCGAGATCGTGCGGGGCCTGCGCACCGGGGAGAGCACGATCGACGCGGCGCTCGCGCTCGCGAGGCGCTTCGGCAAGACGCCCATCGTCGTCAGCGACACGCCCGGCTTCGCGACGAGCCGCCTCGGCGTGGCGATCGGCGCGGAGGCGATCCGCATGCTCGAGGCCGGTGTCGCGAGCGTCGAGGACATCGATCGTGCGATGGAGCTCGGCTATCGGCACCCGATGGGGCCGCTCAAGCTCGGCGATCTGGTCGGGCTCGACGTCCGCTTGTCGATCCTCGAGCATCTCCACGAAGAGGTGGGCGAGCAGTTCCGCCCGCCGTCGCTCCTCCGGCAGATGGTGCGCGCCGGCAAGCTCGGCAAGAAATCCGGCGAGGGATTCTACCGTTGGACGGAGGACGGTCCGGTCCCCGTCGCGCTGAAGAAGGGCTGAGCGGAGGGCGCTCGCGACGTCGAGCGACGTGCGGCGGGCGCTAGCGGCGGCGGGTCGCGCCGGGCCCGCCGTCCGCGCTCGGCGCGCTTCCTCCGCGGGGAGCTGCGTCCGCGGGCTCCGCGTCTCGGGCGCCGGCGTCCCAGGGCGTCGCGTCCTTGGCGCCCGCGTCGAGCGAGCTCGTCGCCGCGTCCGCACCGCGCGTCGCGCCCGCATCGGTGCCCGTTCCGCCGTCGCCGGCGCCCCCGCTCGAGCCGCCGTCGCCGCGCACCGGCGCCATCACGCCGTCCTCGTTGGGCG
Organism: uncultured Polyangiaceae bacterium; assembly: GCA_964467935.1. GTDB lineage: Bacteria > Myxococcota_A > Polyangia > Polyangiales > Polyangiaceae > CAYYKK01. Next base: position 7,760 of record CAYYKK010000296.1, on the reverse strand, counting down.
GCCACACGAACCACGTCTCGTCGCCCGTCGCGCGATCGACGAGCCTGCACTGGGTCGCGCGCGGATTGTCCGCCATGCGCACGCCGAAGCGCGTGTTGATGCGATCCATCTGCGGTCGCTTGAGGACGCTCTTGTCCTCGTGCGGTCCGTCGCCCGCGCCGGGCACGTTGAAGCGCACCCGATCGAGCAGCTCTTTGCCGACCCAGAGCTCCAGCGCGTAGCGACCCATCACGCGCGGTGACGCCTGCGCCTTGTCGAGGTCCTTCGGCTTGACCGCGCCGAGAGCGATCTTGCCGGCCTTCACGTCGACGCGGAAGATCCACTGGCGCTTCGCGGCGATCGGCGCCGGATCCGGCGTGTAGCCCTGCGGCGGCGGATCGGCTCGCGCGGTCAACCCGACGGAGCCGGCCACGATCACCCCGAGCGCGAGGCCGACGGCGAGGGCGAGCGATATCTTCAGACGCATGAGCTGTCTTCGACGGACCCGGCCCGCGAAGATTCGAGAGCATTCCATGCGGCTGCATCGCCGTCGAGCAGAGACCACGACTCGCGCAGCGCCGGCGGGATCGGCGCCTCGGCGTAGAAGGTCGGGCGCCCGTCCATCGAGAGCTCGACGCGTTGCGCGTGCAACAAGACGCGGCCGACTTCACGCACGCTCCCGGTCGCGGAGGTGATCCGCGCGGGCCCGCCGTGAGCGCGATCGCCGTAGAGCGGGTTGCCCTTCGCGGCGAGGTGGAGCCGCAGCTGGTGGGTGCGACCGGTGAGGGGCTCGAGCTCGAGGAGCGTCGCTTCGCGCGCCTCTGCGAGGGCACGGAAGCGGCTCGTCGAGGGGCGGCCATCGGTGCGCAGCGCTGCCCGCGCGCGCCCCGCGTGACGCTCTTTACCGATGGCCCCGTCCAAGGTCCCGCTGCCTCCGAGACGACCCCGCGCGATCCCGACGTAGCGCTTGACGAGCCGGGAGCGCGTGGTCGCCTCCTCGATCGATTTGCGAGCCTCGTGCGTCAGCGCGAAGAGGACGGCGCCGCTGACGCCGACGTCGAGCCGTGAGACCGGATGGGCGCGCCCGCGTGGCACGTCGGTGGTCGCCGAAAGCCATGCCTCCACCGCCTCCACCAGACAGGCGTGACCTCGGTGATCGGCGGTCGTGGGCCACGCGGCGGGCTTGCTCGCCACCAGCAGATCCCCGCAGAAGGAAAGCACCTCGAAATGCTCGTCGCGCGTCGTCGCCGCGCGCGGGGCCCAGACCTCGACCACGCTGCCTGCGGGAACGATCGACGTCTCGTCGACCGCTCGCGCTCGATCGACGAAGGCGCGGCCCTCCCGCGCGGCGCTCGGATCGCCCAGTCGCGCGAGCACGTCGGCGAGCCGCAGACCGGCGCTCGATCCGCGCTCGTCGACGAACCAACGCCGCGCGGTCACGACGGGGCCGGCTCGAGCACGACGACCACGCCGCGATCCCCGTCGACGCGCAGGTAGTCGCCGGTGCGGATGTTGATCGTGGCGCCCTCGACGTTCACCACCGCTGGGACGCCGTACTCGCGAGCGACGATCGCGGCGTGCGAGAGCGGCCCGCCGAGCTCGGTGACGACGGCCGCGGCGACGAGAAACAGCGGTGAGAGCCCGACGTCCGTGGTGCGAGACACGAGGATCTCCCCCGCTTCGACAGCGTCGAGCCGAGCTTCCCCAGGACCGAGAACGCGCGCATACCCTTCGACGACGCCCGTGCTCGCGGGGAGGCCCGTGAGCCGTTCGCCCGTCGTCGGCGGGAGCGCCACCGGCGGCGGGCGACCCATGAAGGTCGCGGTCGGATCGGGCCGCGCCGCGTCGCGCACGTGCTCCGCGCGTCGGAGCCGCGTGACGTGTCCGATCTCCGCTCGGCCGCTCGCCAGGGCGGCGACGAGCTCCTCGAACGTGCAGAAGAAGACGCTCCCGCGCTCGAGCGAAGGATCGATGCGCCGCAGTCGCCGATCGACGTCGAGCGCGACGCGACGGATGGTGCCGAGGGTCTTGGTCACCCAGCCTCGCATGCGCTCGCGGAGGCGGGTGAAGTGCTGCGCGCGCCCGATGAGCACGCGCAACAGGCCGACCTCGATCGCGCCGAGGGCTCCCTCGAGTCGGGCCATTTCACGATCCGCGAGCACGCGCGCGCGCGCGGGACCGCTCTCGGGATCGACGGGAGGCCCGTGCAACGCGGCCGTGAGCATGGCGAAGAGCTCGCTCTGATCTTCGCTCCAGCGTGGCGTGGCGAGCTCGGCCTCTCGGACTGCCCGGTCGCCGAACGTGTCGATGAACTCGAGCAGCGCCGCGCGCGTGGCTCCCGACGGCAGATCGTCGGTGCTCTTGCAGCCGCCCTCGAGGATGCGTTGCATCGCCGTCGGCTCGCGCCGCGCGATCGTCGCGACTCGCAGGAGCGCGAGGCCGGGGTTCGCGCTCTCGAGCTCGACGATGCCGCCCGTCAACGTCTGCGCGACGCGCGACGCCTCGGAGAAGCGGCCGTCCGCGCCGCCGTCCGCGCCGAGCTCGCCGTGCGCGTCGGCGCGCCTGCCCGCCCGCAGGAGCAGCGCGCTCAGCGCCACGTGCGCGGCGAGCGACGCGGACGCGCACGTGAGCATCAGCTCGCCGCACTGGAACAGCATCGCGCTCGTCGTCTTCAGCGTCTGGGTGAGCGCGTCGTCGGGGAGCAGGCCGAGGTCCATCTCGCGCAGGTTCTTGTACTTGCGCTCGAAGTCGGCTTCGAACGCGGCGACCTCGCGGTAGAGGCCGATGTGCCGCGCGAGCAGCCGCGGCGCCGTCACCGGCGCGCGAAGGAGGAAGCGTCGGTGCGAGACGTCGCGCGTCTGCGCCTCGAGCTCGGCGATCATCGCCTCGTCGGCGCCGCCGCTCAGCGAGAGGAGCGTCCTCGGCGCGAGCCCGGGCACCTGCCCCGCGATCTGCATGAACGCCGAGAGGTTGAGGTAGAAGCGACCATAGACGTTCGCGACGAGCGGGCTCTCCTTCGGGACCTTGCATCCGAGCGCGCCGAACGCCGCGCGAAACCCCTCGTCGGAGAAGCGTTTGGCGACGGACCACGTGAGCGGGGTGGCCGCGCCGGGGAGCGCCTCGCCGACGTTCGCGCGCGACCACACGGTCCGCTCGTCGCCGCCCTCCGGGAACAAACCTCCCGTCACGGGTCGCGCTTGCAGGAGGAGGAGCCGCTCCTCGTCCCCCTCCTTCTCGACGGCGAACTCGATGTCGAGCACGCCGCGGCCGGCGATCTCGAGCTCGCGCGCGATCTTCGCGAGCTCGCCGATCATCGCGCGCGAGAGCGCAGGCTTCTGCGCGCGCGCGGGGTCGGCATCGACGGTCTCGAGCCCGGAGGTGCCGACGACGATCGTGCGGCGCTTGCTCGCCACGATCTCTTCGACGAGGCCCCCCGACGCGTCGAAGCGCAGGATGTCGTTCGTGACGGCGCCGTCCACGACCGGCGTGCCGAGGCCGAGCGTCGCGTGAACCACGCGATGCCGGGCAGGCCACCGCGCGCCCTCTAGACCGGGGGGCGGCCCCGTGAAGAGGACGCCTGCCGCCTCGGCCACGACCATGCGCTGCAGGACGACGGGCATCGCCACGTCGCGGATCCCCCACTTGCCCAAGTAGAGCAGCGTCCGAGGCAAATAGAGGCTCGCCCAGACCTGCCGCAGCGCGCTCTCGATCGAGAGCGGTCCTCTCGCTCCGAGCACCGACGTCGCGAGGCCCGCGAGCGAGGACGCGCGCGCGTCTTCGCACGTCGCGCTCGAGCGCACGCAGATCCCCCACGGCGCGTGAGGCTCGATGGCGCTCCAGAGCGCGCGGATCGCGGACCGCAGATCCTCCGGGAGCGCCACCGCGAGGATGCGATCGCGGGCGCGCGCGGCGCGATCCGTCCCGAGCTGGGTCCCGGCGAGCTTGATGAGCGAGGAGACGTCGTGACCCTTCGGGAGTTGATCCTCGACGATGCGCGTGAACTGCTTCGCGTCGAGCACCCAGCCCGTGGGCACCGCGAGGCCGGCGCGCGAGAGCTCGGCGAGCTTGGCGGCCTTCCCTCCGACCCGCTTCTCGCGCGTCTCGCGCCGGAGGCCGACGGTCGCGAGCGGCACGAGCAAGCTCGTCACCTCGGCCGGGAGCTCCTGGGTCACGCGCGCGAGGGCCAGCTCTCGATCGGCGCCTCGGCCTCTCTTCGCGACGTCCTCCGGCACGCTCGGTGAGTACCACGCAGCCGCACGGGGACCAAGTCGGCGCTACGGCGCGGCGAGGCCTCGCAGCACGCGTTCGTGGAACGCGAGCATTTCGCACGCGCCTGGTCCGCGGTTCCAAACGTAGTCGTGCGGCCCGCGCGTCACGACGAGCCCGTGGGGCACCCGCGCGCCGTCGAGCGCCTTCGAGAGCGCGCGCACGGCCGCGAGGAACGGATCTCCCTCGCTCGAGACGAGCCGCAGCGCGAAGGGCGATCTCTCCATCGCGCGCGCCGCGAGCGACGAGAGCGTCTCGGCCTCGCCGACCTGGATCGCCGGCTGCAACGCGCCGATCGACGCGAATGCTTCGGGGTGTGAGAGGCCGACGAGGAGCGCGAGCCGTCCGCCCATGCTCACGCCGTCGATGCCCGTCGTCGCGCGAGCGCAGGGTCGACCCACCACGGCAGCGACGCGCGGCAGCAGCCTCTCGATGACGAACTTCGAGAACGCCTCGACGCCGCGCGGCCACGGATCGGCGAGGATCGGCGTGTACGGGCACGCGAGCGCGAGCCCCTGAAACGGGTCCTTCGCGAGCGAGCGATTCAGCGCGGCGAGCCGATCCTCGGTGAGGAAGTCGCCGACGTCCCGCCGAGTCAACGGAGGCGAGCGGAGCCGCTCGTGCATCGCGAGGACGGCGTACTCGTCGCGCCAACCCCGCGCGCCCACGTCGAGCCCGCGACCCGCCTCTCCGCGCCCGTGGAGCGCGACGAGCGTGGGCCAGGTCTTCGCCGCGCTCGGCGCATAGAGCAGCGCGCGCTCACCCTCCGGAAGATCATCGCTGTCCGGGAACGAGAGCGTCTGCCAGTCGTCGGCGTCGCGCGCGTCCGGCGTCGTGGTCGACGAGCGGGGCGCGTCCTCGCTCCCCGTCGTGGCTTTGCGGGAGCACGCGGCGACGAGGCCGCACGCGAGGCCGATCCCGAGATCCCGACGCCGCATGACCTCGAGTCTACTTTCGTACGCGTGGGCTCGTCGCGCCTCGCGCGCGCTCGGTCGGAGCCCCCCGAGTCAGAGACCGAGCCACGGCCCCGGATCGACGGATTGGCCGTTCTTCCGCAGCTCGAAATGGAGCGTCGGGCCGTCGCTGCCACGCGAGGCGACGGGTCCGAGCGCGCTGTTGGCCGTCACGCTCTCGCCGGCCTTCACGTCGGTGCGAACGAGGTTTCCGTAGACCGTGAAGAAGCGATCGCCGTGGCTCAGGATGACCGTCACGCGATCGTCGTCCACCCGATCCGCGAACGCGACCGTGCCGCCCGCGACGGCGCGCGCGACGGCGCCCTTCGGCGCGATGAGCTCCATCGCCGGTCCGTGCTCGATGGTCTTGTCGATCTTGCGCACCTCGGCGCGGCCCGCGATGGGGAACGGCAGGTGTCCGAAGAGCCCCGCGAAGCCCTGCTGGGTGCTGTCGTTCACGGGTCCGTTGTCGGCCCCGTAGATCGCGACGTAGTCGGGCGGCGCCGCGGACGAGTCGAAGGCCCGGTCGAACGCCGCCTTGCGCTCCGCGGCCTGCTGGAGCGCCGATCGCGCCTCCGCCATGGCTTCGCGGTGAACCTCGAGCGGTGTCCTGTCCGCCTTGAGCTTGGCGAGCCGATCGTTCAGCAGCGTCCGGCGCTTGTCGAGGGTGGTCTGCCGATCGAGATCGCGGGAGAGCGCCATGCGCGTCCTCTCGACCTTCGCCGCGTGATCGACGAGCTCGTCGAAGCCGCCGCCCGCCGGCAGGAGGCCCGCGCGCACTTGCTTGTAGTAGGCGCGGCCGCGCGCGAGCACGCGCGCCTCCACTTCGATCTTCTCCTTGTCGATCGCGTCGAGCTCGAGACGGATCGTCTTCTCCTCCGCCTCGTACTGCTTGAGCATCACGTCGAGGTCGCCGCCGAGCGGCGCGGCCGCCGGCTCGGCGCGCGGAGGCGCGGGGGCAGGCGACGGGTCGTCGATCGGGCTCACGGGCGCGGCGGGCACGCCGAACGCGACGCCGCTCGTGAGGATCGCGCCCGCGCCGACGAGGAGGAGGAGGCGTCGCTTCATGTCAAACGCTCGCGAGCTTGCGGAGGCTGACGAACGCGGTTGCGGCGCCGAGCGCGCCGCCGAGCGCGACCATGCCGAGCGCGATCGGCCAGGGGAGGAAGGCCGGCGAGACGCCGAGGAGGTTCGCGAGCTGCTGATCGAAGCGGCCGCGCACGATGAGGAAGAGCCCGCCGAGGATCACGATCGCGAGCGCCGCGCCGAGCGCGCCCTGCGTCGCGCCTTCGGTCACGAACGGCCGCCTCACGAAGGCGTCGGTCGCGCCGACGAGCTTCAGCACCTCGACCTCGATCCTGCGCCGCTGGAGCAGGAGACGCATCGTCGAGCTGACGACGCTGACGACCGCGGCGAGCACGATGATCGCGAGGCACGCGGCCGCGGTGACGCCGCCGCCCAAGAGTGACCCGAGCCGCTCCGTCCAGCGCTGGTAGGTCTCCACGCTCTCGACGGCCGGCAGCGCGCGCAGCTTGAGCGCGATCTGCTGCAGCTCCGAGTCGGTGATCTCGTCGGTGAACGACAGCTCGAGCGAGCCCGGGAAAGCCTGCGGCGGGAGCGCTGCCAGCGCGTCGTCGCTCGCGACGATCTCGCGGCGCGCCTCCTCGCTCGAGACCTTCCGCACCTTGGCGACGCCCTTCGTCTGCGACAGCGCCTCCATGAGCGCGCCGCCGTCCGCCTCCGTCGCCGAGTCGCGCAGGTAGATCGTCGCCCGGCCCGCGCGCGACCATCGATCCCGCACGGCGTCGATGTTCGTCACGACGAGGAGCGACGCCGCGAGGCAGATGAACGCGACGGACAACGAGAACACCGTGAGGGCCTGGAGCCGCCAGTCGCTCCTGCCGGCGCGCCAAGCGCCCAGTCGTCCGCGGGGTGCGATGGTTGAAGCGCTCTGCATGTTCCGCCTCTGTCTCCTCTGCCGTGCTTGGTTCTCGTCACGCCGAAGCGCGGACGTCACTCGACGGATCGACGTGGTCGTCGTCGAGGTCCTCGTCCCAATCGAGCTCGTCGTCGGCGTCGAAGTCGTCCTCCACGTCGAGATCGTCCTCGCCCGAGAGACCGCGGGGCACGTCCGTCGCCTTCCCCTCGTCGAGGATGACGACGCGGCGCGGTCGAACGTCGAGCAGGGACCGATCGTGCGTCGCGAAGAGCACCGTCGTGCCGCTCTCGTGGATGTCCTCGAAGAGCCCGAGGATGTCGATCGCGAGCTGCGGGTCGAGGTTGCCGGTCGGCTCGTCGGCGAGGATCAGCGCCGGCTCGCTGACGATCGCCCGCGCGATCGCCACACGCTGCTGCTCGCCGCCCGAGAGCACGCGCGCCGGATCGCTTCCGCGCCCCGCGAGCCCGACCCGCTCGAGCGCTTCGCCCACGCGCGTCCTGACGAGGCGCTGAGGGAGGCCGATCACCTCGAGGGCGATCGCGACGTTGTCGAACACGCTCCAGCCGGGGACGAGGCGGAAGTCCTGGAACACCACGCCGATGTTCCGCCTCAGCGCCGGGATC